>NZ_CP007441.1:0-315423 GCF_000590475.1 Stutzerimonas stutzeri
GTGTCGGTGGAACTTTGGCAGCAGTGCGTTGGCCTCTTGAGAGATGAGCTGCCGGCCCAGCAATTCAACACATGGATCCGTCCGCTTCAGGTCGAGGCTGAAGGGGAGGAGTTACGCATCTATGCTCCCAACCGGTTCGTACTCGATTGGGTTAACGAAAAATATCTTTCCCGTTTGCTCGAATTGCTATCGGAGCGCGCCACCGGCTTGGCGCCTTCATTATCCTTGTTGATCGGCAGCAAACGGACAGCAGCTGCGGCGCTTCCCTCCGCCATGGCGCGTAGCCAACAACAGTCGGCCCCCGTTGCAGCACTGGCACCCACAGCGCCCACTGAAACCTTTGCCACCAAGGAACCGGCCCATGCACCCGCGCCAGCGCGTGCGGAGCGCAACGTGCAGGTTGAGGGTGGGCTCAAGCACACCAGTTACCTCAACCGGACCTTTACCTTCGAGAATTTTGTCGAGGGTAAGTCCAACCAGCTTGCGCGCGCGGCGGCGTGGCAGGTTGCTGACAACCCGAAGCATGGCTACAACCCCCTATTCCTTTATGGAGGGGTAGGTCTCGGTAAAACGCACCTGATGCACGCGGTAGGTAATCATTTGTTGAAGAAGAACCCCAATGCCAAGGTGGTTTATCTTCATTCCGAGCGTTTCGTGGCGGACATGGTCAAGGCTCTGCAACTCAACGCCATTAACGAGTTCAAGCGCTTCTATCGCTCCGTGGATGCATTGTTGATCGATGACATCCAATTCTTTGCTAAAAAGGAGCGGTCTCAGGAAGAGTTCTTCCACACCTTCAACGCGTTGCTTGAAGGCGGGCAGCAGGTGATTTTGACCAGTGATCGCTATCCGAAGGAAATCGACGGCCTTGAAGAGAGACTGAAGTCACGCTTTGGCTGGGGTTTGACCGTAGCTGTCGAGCCGCCGGAGCTAGAAACGCGGGTGGCGATTTTGATGAAGAAAGCCGACCAGGCCAATGTCGATTTGCCCCATGACGCCGCGTTCTTTATTGCGCAGCGGATCCGCTCGAACGTCCGCGAGCTGGAAGGCGCGTTGAAGCGTGTAATCGCGCATGCTCATTTCATGGGCCGCGACATCACAATCGAGCTCATTCGTGAGTCGCTTAAAGATTTGCTGGCCCTGCAGGATAAGCTGGTCAGCGTTGATAATATTCAGCGTACCGTCGCTGAATATTACAAAATCAAGATATCTGACCTGCTCTCGAAGCGTCGCTCGCGCTCTGTAGCGAGACCACGTCAGGTCGCGATGGCTTTGTCTAAAGAACTTACCAATCACAGCCTGCCCGAAATCGGCGACGCTTTTGGTGGGCGTGATCACACGACGGTGCTGCACGCCTGTCGTAAGATTGCTGAACTTCGCGAATTGGATGCTGATATTCGCGAAGATTACAAAAATCTGCTGCGTACTTTGACAACTTAACAGACTGCGGCCAATTAATTAGGCAAGGGACCAGACCATGCATTTCACTATCCAGCGCGAAGCCCTGTTGAAACCCCTGCAGTTGGTTGCTGGCGTCGTCGAGCGACGCCAGACCTTGCCGGTGTTGTCTAATGTTCTGTTGGTGGTTCAGGATCATCAGCTGTCGCTAACCGGTACCGATCTAGAAGTCGAATTGGTCGGCCGAGTCGCTCTGGAAGATGCATTCGAGCCGGGTGAGATCACCGTGCCAGCCCGAAAGCTGATGGATATCTGTAAAAGCCTGCAGCCTGACGCGCTAATTGATATTCGTCTGGACGATCAGAAGGTGGTGATCAAGTCGGGGCGCAGCCGCTTTTCCTTGTCGACGTTGCCTGCGAATGACTTTCCTACCGTTGAGGAAGGACCGGGTTCGCTGAATTTCAGCGTCAACCAGGGAAGGATGCGCCGCATGATAGAGCGCAGCAGCTTTGCCATGGCGCAGCAGGACGTACGCTATTACCTGAATGGAATGTTGATCGAGGTCTCCAGCGGCATGTTGCGTGCAGTCGCGACCGATGGCCATCGTCTGGCGATGTGTTCTATGCAAGCGGGTATCGAGCAGCCTGATCGCCATCAGGTCATCGTGCCACGCAAAGGTATTCTGGAACTGGCACGCCTACTGACTGATCAAGACGGTGATGTCAGTATCGTGCTTGGCCAGCATCACATCCGTGCAACCACCGGCGAGTTCACTTTCACGTCAAAGCTGGTGGATGGGAAATTTCCCGACTATGAGCGCGTCCTGCCTCGTGGTGGCGACAAATTAGTCGTTGGTGAGCGTCAAACCTTGCGCGAGGCATTCAGCCGTACGGCGATCCTTTCCAATGAAAAATACCGAGGTATTCGTCTTCAACTGGAAAACGGTCTGTTGAAGATTCAGGCGAACAATCCCGAGCAGGAAGAGGCGGAAGAAGAAGTTGTTGTGGATTACTCGGGCGGCGCGCTGGAAATCGGATTTAACGTCAGCTATTTGCTTGATGTATTGGGTGTGATGACAACCGATCAGGTCCGGTTGATCCTTTCCGACGCGAATAGCAGCGCGCTGGTTCAGGAATTCGATAACGATGATTCGGCCTATGTCGTTATGCCGATGCGTCTGTAACCCCGACTGAATGTCCCTTAGCCGTATCTCCGTCACCGGCGTTCGCAATCTACAGCCGGTGACGTTAACCCCCTCCCCCCGGATCAATATCCTTCACGGCGACAATGGCAGTGGGAAGACAAGTTTTCTCGAGGCCGTGCATCTCCTCGGAATGGCGCGCTCGTTTCGCAGCACTCGCTTGAACCCCGTTATTAGCCATGAAGAAACGAGTTGTATTGTTTTCGGCCAGGTTGAGCTGGGTGAAGAACAGTCCGGCGCGTTGGGTATTTCAAGAGATCGTGGCGGCGAAATCCGTATTCGCATCAACGGTCAGAGCGTTCGAAGTGCAGCGGAGCTTGCTGACGCCTTGCCGCTGCAGTTGATCAATCCCGACAGCTTTCGTTTACTGGAAGGCGCTCCAAAGCTTCGTCGGCAGTTTCTTGACTGGGGTGTGTTCCACGTGGAACCCCGCTTCCTTCAGGCCTGGCAGCGCCTTCAGCAGGCGCTGAGGCAACGTAACTCCTGGCTACGGCATGGTACACTGGACGCCGCTTCGCACGCGGCTTGGAGCCGTGAGCTCAGTTCGGCTAGCGACGAAATTGACGGTTATCGGCGTGCCTATATTCAGGCGCTTAAGCCGGTATTCGAACGCACGTTAGCATCTCTGCTAGAGCTGGAAGGCTTTCAGTTGAGTTATTACCGCGGCTGGGATAAAGAGCGTTCCCTGGCTGAGGTGTTGGATGCCTCGATCGAGCGCGACAGATTGATGGGACATACCCAGGCCGGGCCCCAGCGGGCCGATCTTCGCTTACGGATTGCCAACCATAGCGCGGCGGAAATATTGTCACGCGGCCAGCAAAAACTCGTCGTTTGCGCGCTCAGGATCGCTCAGGGTCATCTGGTCAGCGAGGCCAAGCGGGGCCAGTGTATTTACCTTGTTGATGATCTACCGTCCGAGTTGGACGATAACCACCGGCTTTCGTTATGCCGGTTGCTGGAACAGCTGAATTGCCAGGTATTCATCACTTGCGTCGATTCGAATGTATTGCGAGAAGGCTGGCGTGACGATACTCCAGTCTCAATGTTTCACGTGGAACATGGTGAGATAACCCAAGTCCACGGCCCCTCGGGAGTGAAGGCATGAGCGAAAACCACACGTACGACTCGTCCAGCATCAAGGTGCTAAAAGGCCTGGATGCGGTACGTAAACGTCCCGGCATGTACATAGGAGATACCGATGATGGCACCGGCTTGCATCATATGGTCTTCGAGGTCGTCGACAACTCGATCGACGAAGCGTTGGCCGGTCATTGCAGCGATATCTGCATCACCATACATGTAGATGAATCTATCAGTGTCCGTGATAACGGCCGCGGGATCCCGGTAGATACGCACGAAGAAGGCGTATCCGCAGCCGAAGTCATCATGACGGTATTGCATGCGGGTGGTAAGTTCGACGACAACTCTTATAAGGTATCCGGCGGCCTGCATGGCGTGGGCGTCTCGGTGGTAAATGCACTTTCGGAAGAGCTGGTACTGACGATCCGCCGCGAGGGGAAAGTCTGGGAGCAGACCTATCGCCACGGTGTACCCCAAGCACCATTGGCTTCTGTCGGCGAGACCGAAGGGTCAGGCACCGAAATTCATTTCAAACCTTCGGCCGAAACCTTTCAGAATATTCATTTCAGCTGGGACATCCTTGCCAAGCGGTTGCGTGAACTGTCGTTCCTGAACTCTGGCGTGGGTATCGTGCTGCGCGATGAGCGCAACGCTAAAGAGGAGCTGTTCAAATACGAAGGTGGTCTTAGCGCGTTCGTAACTTATCTCAACACCAACAAGACGCCCGTTAACGAAGTATTCCACTTCAATGTTCAACGGGATGATGGTGTCGGTGTTGAAGTGGCGCTGCAATGGAATGACAGCTTCAACGAAAACCTGTTGTGTTTCACTAATAACATTCCGCAACGCGATGGTGGTACCCACTTGGCGGGCTTTCGCTCCGCGCTGACACGTAATCTGAACAACTATATCGAGCAGGAAGGGTTGGCGAAGAAACACAAGGTTTCGACCACCGGTGATGATGCTCGTGAAGGTTTGACGGCCATCATTTCGGTGAAGGTGCCAGATCCCAAGTTCAGCTCTCAGACCAAGGACAAGCTCGTTTCGTCTGAAGTCAAGACGGCCGTCGAACAGGAAATGGGCAAGCATTTTGCCGACTTTCTACTCGAGCATCCCAATGAGGCAAAGGCCGTCGTTGGGAAAATGATCGATGCGGCCCGCGCGCGCGAAGCGGCCCGCAAGGCCCGTGAAATGACGCGACGTAAAGGCGCGCTGGACATTGCGGGTCTACCCGGCAAGCTTGCTGACTGCCAAGAAAAGGACCCTGCCCTTTCCGAGCTCTACATAGTGGAGGGTGATTCCGCGGGCGGTTCTGCCAAGCAGGGCCGTAACCGCCGGACCCAGGCCATCCTGCCGCTCAAGGGCAAGATCCTTAACGTGGAGAAGGCCCGATTCGACAAGATGATCTCTTCCCAGGAAGTAGGTACGCTGATCACCGCTCTTGGTTGTGGTATCGGTCGTGAGGAATACAACATCGACAAGTTGCGTTATCACAACATCATCATCATGACCGATGCTGATGTTGACGGTTCGCACATCCGCACGCTGCTATTGACGTTTTTCTTCCGCCAACTTCCTGAGCTGATTGAGCGCGGTTATGTCTATATCGCTCAGCCGCCGCTATACAAGGTAAAACGCGGCAAGCAAGAGCAGTACATCAAAGACGACGAGGCGATGGATGAATATCTCACCCAGTCCGCGTTAGAGGATGCCAGTCTACACGTCAATGAGCACGCACCAGGCCTCTCGGGCGAGGCGCTGGAGCGGCTGGTCAACGACTATCGTACTGTGATGAAGACGCTGCAGCGGCTCTCCCGCCTCTATCCACAAGAGTTGACCGAGCACTTCATCTATCTGCCGCGAGTGAGCGTCGAGCAGCTTGGTGATCACGCTGCGATGCAAGCTTGGTTGGAGCCCTATGCGGCTCTGCTGAAGGGGGTTGAGCGTTCTGGATTGGCCTACAAGGCAAGCTTGCGTGAGGATAAAGAGCGGAATCTCTGGCTGCCGGAAGTGGAAATTATTTCTCACGGGTTGGCGAGCTACATCACCTTCAATCGCGACTTCTTTGGCAGCAACGACTACAAGACGGTTACCGTGTTGGGTGAGAAGCTGAACAGCTTGCTTGAGGAAGGCGCCTACGTTCAGCGTGGTGAGCGCAAAAAGCCGGTCACGACCTTCAAGCAGGCGCTTGACTGGTTGATGACCGAAGGAACTCGTCGCCATAGCGTTCAGAGATATAAGGGATTGGGCGAAATGAACCCGGATCAGCTATGGGAAACCACCATGGATCCTGCGGTTCGCCGGATGCTCAAGGTCACCATCGACGACGCTATTGCAGCGGATCAAATATTCAACACGCTCATGGGAGACGCAGTGGAACCCCGCCGAGATTTCATCGAATCCAATGCCTTGGCGGTGTCTAACCTGGACTTCTGATCGTCACCGATTGAAAAACGCTTTAAAAAATCAAACCCGGCGAAAGCCGGGTTTTTTGTTCCACGTGGAACACGATAGGGCTAGTCGATCAAGGTGCTTGGTTTAATCAATTTTCACGGCTCTTCCCGGGCTCGTATGCTTTCCCCCATTCAAGCTTGCACCCTTCCTAACTCTCTGTTTTGCAGTGAGCCATCCGCTACGGGAAATTTTATATGCTCGACAGCAACCTGAAGTCGCAACTGAAAACCTACCTGGAAAAGGTCACCCAGCCGTTCGAGATCGTCGCGTCCCTCGATGACGGTGCCAAATCCCAGGAAATGCTTAGCCTGCTGGAAGAAATCGCCAGCCTGAGCGACAAGATCACCCTGCGCGCCGATGGCAACGATGATCGTCGTCCGTCGTTCGCGCTCAACCGCATCGGCGGCGATATCAGCCTGCGCTTCGCCGGCCTTCCGATGGGGCATGAGTTCACCTCCCTGGTGCTCGCGCTGCTGCAGGTCGGCGGGCATCCGTCCAAGACCGCGCCGGACATCATCGAGCAGATCAAGAACCTCGATGGTGAATACAACTTCGAAACCTACTTCTCGTTGTCCTGCCAGAACTGCCCGGACGTGGTCCAGGCGCTGAACCTGATGGCCGTGCTCAACCCGAACATCCGCCACGTCGCCATCGACGGTGCGCTGTTCCAGGAAGAGGTCACCGTTCGCCAGGTCATGTCGGTGCCGAGCATCTACCTCAACGGTGAACTGTTCGGCCAGGGCCGCATGGGTGAGGAAGAGATCCTTGCCAAGCTCGACACCGGCGCCTCGGCGCGTGACGCTGAGAAGCTCAGCGCCAAGGACGCCTTTGACGTGCTCGTCGTTGGCGGCGGGCCAGCCGGCGCCGCGGCGGCCATCTATGCCGCGCGCAAGGGCATCCGTACCGGTGTTGCGGCTGAGCGTTTCGGCGGTCAGGTGCTGGACACCATGGCCATCGAGAACTTCATCTCGGTCAACGAAACCGAAGGCCCGAAACTGGCCCGCGCGCTGGAAAACCACGTGCGTGAATACGACGTCGACATCATGAATCTGCAGCGTGCCGCGGCACTGATTCCGGCCTCGAGCCAGGGTGGTCTGCATGAAGTTAGGTTGGAGAGCGGCGCTTCGCTAAAAGCCAAGACACTGATCCTGGCGACCGGTGCGCGTTGGCGCGAAATGAACGTGCCGGGCGAGCAGGAATACCGCGGCCGTGGCGTCGCCTATTGCCCCCATTGCGACGGCCCGCTGTTCAAGGGCAAGCGTGTGGCGGTGATCGGTGGTGGCAACTCGGGTGTGGAAGCGGCCATCGACCTGGCCGGTATCGTCGCTCAGGTGACCCTGCTCGAGTTCGACAGCCAGCTGCGCGCCGATGCCGTGCTGCAGAAGAAGCTGCACAGCCTGCCCAACGTCACCGTGATCACCAGTGCGCTGACCAGCGAAGTTATCGGCGACGGCAAGAAAGTCACCGGCCTGACTTACAAGGATCGCAACTCCAGCGAATTCCACAGCCTGGAACTCGAAGGCATCTTCGTGCAGATCGGCTTGCTGCCCAACTCCGACTGGCTGAAAGGCACCGTGGAGCTGACCTCGCGTGGCGAGATCATCGTCGATGCACGTGGCGAGACCTCGCTGCCAGGTATTTTCGCCGCTGGCGACGTCACCACCGTGCCGTACAAGCAGATCGTCATCGCTGTCGGCGAAGGCGCCAAGGCCTCGCTGAGTGCCTTCGACCATCTGATACGTAGCTCCGTCGACGACTGAGCCTGACGGCACGAATTGGCCGTAACGAAAAAAGGGGAACAGACCAACTCTGTTTCCCCTTTTGACTCTGTCCGTCTCCCGTTCTGCCTTCAGGCCCCGCCCTCTTCCAATTGCCTGACCTGAATGTTGACCCAGTCTTCGGCACGCTGGTTGAGTTCGGCGGTAGCACGGGGTCCTTCGCTTTCGGCGTACATAGCCGGTCCGATGACAACTTGGATGGTTCCAGGCCGCTTGCTCCAACCCGACTTCGGCCAGAACGTTCCGGCATTGTGTGCGATTGGTAGTACCGGCAACTTGGCATTCACCGCCAGGGCAGCGCCGCTGCGTGAAAACTTGCCCGTCTGACCGACCGGCACGCGAGTGCCCTCGGGAAAGATCAGCACCCAGGCGCCCTGGTCCAGGCGTTCCTGGCCTTGCTTTGCGACCTGACGCAGGGCCGCCTTCGGATTGTTTCGATCAATGGCAATCGGTTTTAGCAGCATGATCGCCCAGCCGAAGAACGGTACATAGAGTAATTCACGCTTGAGCACTTGGCTCAGGGGCTCAAAGTACGCCGAGAGAAAGAAGGTTTCCCAAGTGCTTTGATGTTTAGACAGGATGACGCAAGGCTTGTCCGGAATATTCTCTTGACCGCGGATTTCGTAACGCAGCCCGACAATGGCCTTAGCCAGCCATACCGCACCGCGGCACCAGGTCTGGACCACAAACCGGTAGCGCTTGCGGAAAGACATGAAGGGCGCGAAGACCAGGCTAACTAAGCACCATACAAATGCTGTAAACGCCAGCATTAGGTAGAACAGCGCCACGCGCACCGGCAGCAAAAAATTCATCCTTTGGCCTCTAGTAGATGGTCGACTACCGCAGCCAAATTATCGAACACTTGAGTTCCCGTCGGCAGGGTGCCTCCAAGAGTTTTCAAGCCTTTACCGGTTCGAACCAGATAAGGCACACCCCCGACACTCATCCCCGCATGCAGATCGCGATGGCTATCGCCAACTACCGGCACACCGTCCAGATCTTTCAAATGAAAGTGCTCAGCGATTTGCTGAAACAAACCGGGCAACGGCTTGCGACATACGCAGCCATCGTTTGGCCCATGTGGGCAATGCACGATCAGATCGATTCGCCCGCCCTGCTCCATCACCAGCTGCTGCAGCTTGAAATGCATGTTGTCGAGCGTGGTTGCATCGAACAGTCCTCGTGCCAGCCCCGACTGGTTAGTGGCGACCGCCACCGTCCAGCCTGCCTTGCACAATCGAGCAATGGCTTCGATGGATCCCGGAATCGGGATCCACTCGGCCAGACTCTTAACGTAGGCGTCAGAGTCCTCATTGATGACCCCATCGCGGTCGAGCACTATCAGTTTCACCGGCTTAGCCAAGTGCGGAAATATCGGCAACGCCAAGGAACAATCCTCTCAACCGGGCAAGCAAGGCATAGCGGTTGGCGCGCACCGAAGGGTCTTCGGCGTTCACCAGTACCGCCTCGAAGAAGGCATCCACCGGCCCTCGCAGGTGCGCCAGACGTTCCAGCGCCTCACGGTACTGGCGGTTCGCGGCAAGCGGCTGTACGGCCTGTTCGGCCTGTTGCAGGGCGGAGTACAGTGAAAACTCGGTGGCGTTGTCGAAGTAGCGCGGCTCGACCGTCTCCGGCAATTTCGCCTCGAACTTGCTGAGAAGATTGCCAACCCGCTTGTTGGCCGCCGCCAAGGCTTCGGCTTCCGGCAGATCGCGGAACGCCTGCACCGCCTGTACCCGTTGATCAAAATCCAGCGCTGAGCGTGGCTGTACGGCGCGTACCGATAGATAGGACGCAACCTCGACGCCCTCATCCTCATAGCGAGCGCGCAGGCGATCGAAGATGAATTCCAGCACTTGATCGGCCAGCCCCTCGGCCTTTACCTGCCCGCCGAACTGATTGATGGAGAACTGCACGGCAGCCACCACGTCGAGGTCCAGCTGCTTCTCGATCAAGATGCGCAGGATGCCCAGTGCCGCGCGGCGAAGCGCGTACGGATCTTTGCTGCCGGTGGGGAGCATGCCGATGCCGAAGATGCCGACCAGCGTGTCCAGCTTATCCGCCACCGCCAGCACGGCGCCGGTGTGGGTGGTTGGCAGCTCGGCACCTGCGCCGCGCGGCATGTATTGCTCGTTCAAGGCCAGGGCAACATCGTTGGGCTCACCGCCGTTAGCGGCGTAGTAGTAGCCGGCGATACCCTGCATTTCCGGAAACTCGCCGACCATCTCGGTAGCCAGGTCGCACTTGCAGAGCAGACCGGCGCGCGCCGCCCACTGGGCATTGCCCTCGGTGCGCTCAGCGATGAAGGCGGCGAGCCGAGAAACCCGCACTGCCTTGTCGTATACGCTGCCCAGCTGCGCCTGGAAGATCACGTTCTTCAACCGCTCGTTGAAGCTGTCCAGAGGCTGCTTCTTGTCCTGTTTGAAGAAAAACTCGGCGTCGGTCAAACGAGGGCGGACCACCTTTTCATTGCCCGCAACGATCTGCGCCGGATCCTTGGATTCGATATTGGCCACGGTGATGAAGCGCGGGAGCAGCTTGCCGTTGGCGTCCAGCAGACAGAAGTACTTCTGGTTGTCTTGCATGGTGGTGATCAGCGCTTCCTGCGGCACTTCCAGGAAGCGCTCCTCGAAGGCGCACACCAGCGGCACCGGCCACTCCACCAACGCCGTGACTTCGTCCAGCAGCGCCGGCGGCACGATGGCGCTGCCGTTCTGCTCGGCAGCAAGTTGTTCGACGCGCTTGGCGATCAGCTCGCGGCGTTCGGCAAAGTCGGCAACCACCCGCGCGCCGCGCAGGTCTTCCAGATAGCTGGTCGGCTCGGAAATGCGCACCGGACCCGGACTGTGGAAGCGATGACCGCGAGATTCGCGACCAGCGCGCTGGGTCAGAATCGTGCAATCGACGACCTGATCACCCAAGAGCATCACCAGCCACTGGGTTGGGCGGACGAACTCTTCCTTGCGCGCGGCCCAGCGCATGCGCTTAGGAATCGGTAGATCGTTCAGCGAGGTTTCGACGATGCCGGGCAACAGCTCAGCGGTCGCCTGGCCGGGGATCGAACGGCTGTAGCGCAGCTTCGGACCGCTCCGGTCGATTTCCGCGAGGTCCACGCCGCACTTGCGAGCGAAGCCCAGGGCGGCCTGAGTCGGCTCGCCTTCGGCGTCGAAGGCGGCCTGCAACGGCGGGCCGTCGAGGTTGATGCTGCGATCCGGCTGTTCACTGTCGAGCTGTTCGATCAGTACGGCAAGACGCCGCGGGGCGGCATACGCCTGCACGCGCCCATGCGCGAGACCGGCTTGCTTCAAGCCTTTTTCGATACCCGAACGGAAAGCTTCGGACAGCTTGCTCAACGCCTTGGGTGGCAGCTCTTCGGTGCCGAGCTCGACCAAGAAATCCAGTGCACTCATTCTGCGGCCTCCAGCTTGGCCAATACTTCGTCACGCAGGTCGGGAGCCGCCATGGGGAAGCCGAGCCTCGCGCGTGCCTGCAGGTAGCTCTGCGCCACCGCGCGAGCCAGTGCGCGCACGCGCAGGATGTATTGCTGACGCGCCGTTACCGAGATGGCGCGGCGTGCGTCCAGCAGGTTGAAGGTATGCGAGGCCTTCAACACCATTTCATAGGTGGGCAGCGGCAGCTCCAGGTCGATCAGCCGATTGGCTTCCGACTCGTAGAAATCGAAGAGTTCGAACAGCTTCTCGACGTTGGCGTGTTCGAAGTTATAGGTCGATTGCTCCACCTCGTTCTGGTGGAACACATCGCCATAGGTAACGGTGCCGAACGGACCATCCGTCCAGATCAGGTCATAGACCGAGTCGACGCCTTGCAGGTACATCGCCAGACGCTCCAGGCCATAGGTGATCTCACCCGTGACCGGGTAGCACTCGATGCCACCGACTTGCTGGAAATAGGTGAACTGGGTGACTTCCATGCCGTTCAGCCACACTTCCCAGCCGAGACCCCAAGCGCCCAGCGTCGGTGATTCCCAGTTGTCCTCGACAAAACGGACATCATGGACCGACGTATCCACGCCAATGCGGCGAAGCGATTCGAGGTAAAGCTCTTGGAAGTTGTCCGGGTTGGGCTTGAGTACCACCTGGAATTGGTAATAGTGCTGCAGGCGGTTGGGGTTCTCGCCATAACGGCCATCGGCCGGACGACGCGAGGGCTGCACGTAGGCGGCGTTCCAGGTTTCCGGACCAATGGAACGCAGAAACGTGGCGGTGTGGAATGTACCGGCACCCACTTCCATATCGTAGGGTTGCAGAACGACGCAACCCTGCTCTGCCCAATAGCTCTGCAGGGCGAGGATCAGGTCTTGGAAGGTGCGCACGGCAGGCGTAGGCTGAGTCAAAATTTCACCTGTGCTGGCTTCGACAGAAAGCCCCGGAGTATACCCGATAACGGCTCCGGGCCGTGGTAGCGCGGACCTCCGGCCGAGCCGCTGCGGTGAATTTTGTTCTGCTCGCTGCCTTCGTCAAGGAATGGAAAACATGCCGCGTTGTGCCTGGTGCAATGATGACCCGCTGTATATCGACTATCACGACAGCGAGTGGGGCGTACCGACCCGCGACCCAAAAGTGCTGTTCGAATTTCTGATCCTCGAGGCCTTCCAGGCCGGGTTGTCCTGGATCACCGTGCTTCGCAAGCGCGATCGCTATCGCCAGGTGCTGTTCGGCTTCGATCCGCAACGCCTGGCGCAAATGACCGATGCCGAAATCGACGAGCGCATGCTCGATGCAGGCATCATCCGTAATCGTCGCAAGCTCGAAGCGGCACGGCGCAACGCGCAATTGTGGCTTGAGCTGGAAGATCCGGCCGGCTGGTTGTGGTCGTTCGTCGATGGGCAGCCGAAGGTAAACCACTTCCAGTCGATCCAAGAGGTGCCAGCGGTGACGGCCGAGGCCGAGGCGATGAGTCGCGCACTGAAGAAGGCCGGCTTCAGCTTCGTGGGACCGACGATCTGCTATGCCTATATGCAGGCCTGCGGCATGGTCATGGACCACACCACCGACTGCGATCGATATGCAATGCTGACCGATGCGTCGGTCAGTCCGTAGTGGGCAGGCTGCCATGCGAGTAGCGCAACGCCCGAAGCAGTTACACTAGCGGCTTTGATTTTCGGGAGAGATCCTTGGACAAGTTCAAAGGTGCGCTGGTGGTCGGCTTCCTGCGCCTGTTCGCGCTGCTGCCCTGGCGCGCGGTACAGGGGCTGGGCGGCCTCATCGGCTGGTTGATGTGGAAGCTGCCCAACCGTTCTCGTGAAGTTGCCCGAATCAATCTGGCCAAGTGCTTTCCTGAGCTCGACGCCGCCGAACAGGAAAGCCTGTTGGGAAAAAGTCTGCAGCAGATCGGCAGGACGTTCACTGAAAGCGCTTGTGCCTGGATCTGGCCCGCGGAGAAAACGTTGCGTCTGGTCAAACAGGTCGAAGGGCTTGAAGTGCTGGAGCAAGCCTTGGCTTCCGGCAAAGGTGTCGTCGGCATCACTAGCCATCTCGGTAACTGGGAAGTGCTCAATCACTTCTACTGCGCGCAATGCAAGCCGATCATTTTCTATCGGCCGCCGAAGCTGAAAGCGGTGGACGACCTCCTGCAGCGCCAACGGGTACAGCTGGGCAACAAGGTCGCCCCATCGACTCGTGAAGGTATCATCAGCGTCATCAAGGAAGTCCGCAAAGGGGGCGCTGTGGGCATTCCTGCCGATCCGGAGCCCAGCGAAGGCGCGGGCGTCTTTGTGCCCTTTCTTGGTACCCAGGCACTGACCAGCAAATTTGTGCCCGGCATGCTTACTGGCGGCAAGGCGATCGGGGTGTTTCTCCATGCGTTGCGCTTGGAGGATGGTTCAGGCTACAAGGTGATTCTCGAAGCGGCACCGCCGGCGATGTACGACGAAGACGTCGAGGTGGCGGTCGCTGCCATGAGTGGCGTCATCGAGCGCTACGTGCGCAGCTGGCCGAGCCAGTACATGTGGACCATGAAACGCTTCAAGAAACGCCCGGCAGGCGAACGCCGCTGGTACTGACCACCAGCTAACGAACAAGGGAACGTCAGATGTCAAACCAGCGACAGCACCCGCGCGCACCCATGAAGTGTCGAATACGCATCGCCCATGAGTCCTTTGGTGAGGTATTTGCTCATACCCGTGATCTGTCAGATGGTGGTGTTTACGTCAGGCATCCGCAGCTGACCGAGCTGCAACTCGGAATGATAGTCAGCGGTCAGGTACAGGATTTGCCTATTCCGGCACCTGTGCTGCAAATGGAAGTGATGCGCGTCGATGCCGAGGGCGTCGGCTTGCGTTTCATTCAAGACAACTGAAAGAGGTGATTCCACCGCGCGGCGGGCCTTGCCAGCAGCGCTAGGCGTCGGTCTGCTTGTTCAGCTTGCGCAAAAACACCGTTATTTCCTTTTCGGCCTGCTTGTCACCGTGCGTTTGCGCGGCGATCAAGCCTTGCGTCCAGGCATGACGTGCCCCCTCAAGGTCGCTGACGGCCTGTAACGCCTTGCCGAGCAGCTTCCAGGCGGCGGAGTAGCTGGGGTCCTGTTCGACGCAGCGCTGCAGGTGCGTGGAGGCCCGAGCCGCGTCGTCTGCGTCCAGATAGCCCTTGCCGAGGCCAAAGCGCAGCATGGGATTGTCCATGCCCTTGGCAAGCATCTTTTCCAACGATTCGAGCATAGCGTTCCCCTTCGATAGCGAGTGCGGCAAGGCCCTGCCGCGGATCGCTTACCGCGGCGCCATCTAACTTGCCTGGGTTACCGCACTGAGAAATTCCTGCGTGCGCGCCTCGCGAGGGTTGCCGAACAGCTCGTCCGGAGTGCCCTGCTCGTGAATACGGCCTGCGTTGAAGAAGCATACGCGGTCGGCGAACTCGCGTGCGAACCCCATCTGGTGCGTGACCATCAGCATCGTCAGGTTATGCTCTTCGCCCAGCCGGCGGATGACGTTGAGCACTTCACCGCAGAGTTCCGGATCCAGTGCCGAGGTGACCTCGTCAAACAGCATCACCCGGGGTCGCATGGCCATGGCGCGGGCGATGGCGACGCGTTGCTGCTGACCTCCAGAGAGCTGCGCCGGATAGTGCTCCAGCTTGTCTTCCAGGCCCACCATGGCGAGCAGTTCTTCGGCGCGTTCGCGAGCCTCGTTCTTGGACAGCCCAAGCACCTGCACCGGCGCTTCCATCACGTTCTGTCGGGCATCCATATGCGGAAACAGATTGAAGCTTTGAAACACCATGCCCACCTTGCCGCGTACGTGGCGCTGATAACGACCGCTGGCCGGGATCAGATGACCATCGGAGGCAGGCATATGAGTCAGCGGCTCGCCGTCGACTTCGATGACACCATCGTCGATGGTCTCCAGTGTCATCAGCGCGCGCAGCAGGGTCGATTTGCCCGAGCCGCTGGGGCCGATGATCGCGACCTTCTCGCCATTGGCGACTTCCAGATCGAGATGGTCAAGCACGGTGAGGTCGCCATAGCGCTTGGTCACCTGGTCGAAGCGCACCAGAGGTTCGGCCATGTCAGGGCTGGCGGTGGAGGTGTTCGAACTGGCGTCGAGATGCGGTGAAGTAGTCATCGGGCAAGCTCCAAGCGATTTTCGAGGCGGCGGACGCACCAGGCCAGGGCCAGGCTCAGAATCAGAAAAAACAAGCCGACCATGGTGATCGGTTCCAAATAGCGAAAGCTCTCGGAGCCGATGTTCTTGGCCTGTTGCATGATTTCGACCACGGTGATCGCCGAAAGCACCGGGGTGTCTTTCAACATCGCCACCAGATAGTTCCCCAGCGCAGGCAGTATCGGCCGCAGCGCTTGAGGCAGGATGACATCGCGATAGGCGGTGGTCGGCTTCATATTCAGTGCAGTCACCGCCTCCCATTGGGCGCGCGGGACCGCATCGAGCCCGGCCCGGTAAACCTCTGCCGTATAGCAAGCATAGTGCACCGCGATGGCGACGATGCCGGCCTGCAGAGCACTGAGGTTGATACCGTAGTTGGGAAATACGTAGAACAGGAAATAGGCCTGAATCAGCAGCGGTGTACTGCGGATGAATTCGATCAGGCCGGTCGCCGGCCAGGACAACCAGGCCCCTTTGCTGCGACGGGCGATCGCCAGGAACAGGCCGAGCACCACGGCGATGGCGAAGCCGGCAAGCGTAATGCCGATAGTCTTCAGCGAGGCCTGCAGCAACTGCGGCAGAATTTCCCAAGCAAACTGCCAATCGAAGAAGTTCATGCCATGCCCCCTTTGATCCGGCCGCGGCTGAGACGCCGTTCAACCAGACGCATCGCGAGGTTGATTGCCTGGGCCATGACGAAGTACATCACCAGAGCCATGCCGAAGATCTCCAGGGTCATGAATGTCGCCTGATCCAGCTGGCGCGCCCGGAAGGCCAGATCGGAAATGGTGATCAGTGATACCAACGAGGTGTTTTTCAACAGCTCAATCAACAGGTTGGTGCCAGGCGGGATGGCCGCCAGCAGGGCCTGCGGGAGGATGATCCGCGTAAAGCGCCTGATAGGTGACATGTTCAGCGCCACGCAGGCCTCGTATTGCCCGCGCGCTACCGAGCGGATGGTGCCGCGCATGACTTCCGCCCCATAGGCGCCGATATGCAGGCCGAGACCGAACACGGCTACGGCAAATGCGGAGAGTTCCACGTGGAACGGTGGCATTGGCAGCACGAAATACAGCCAGAAAAGTTGGACCAGCAGTGAGGTGCCGCGGAATACCTCGATATAGGCAATCGAGAACCATCGCAGGGGCGCGAACGATGACAAGCGCCCCATGGCACCGAATATGGCGCAACCAATTGCCAGCAGCGAGGCCCAGAAGGTGATCTGCAGTGTCACCCAGGCCCCCTGAAACATGAGGGGAAGGAGTTCGCCCATAGGTTCGGTACCTCTGTTGCAGGAACGAAACCACACGAACGGAAGACGCCGCGCCGATCAGGGCACGGCGCTCCGTTCGTGGATCACTGGGCGCAGAGCTGCGCGGCGGTCTTTTCGGTGACGTTGGACTTATCGAAGCCGAACGGTTCGACGGTCTTCAGATGCTCGTCGCTGCCGAGCCATTTCTTCAGTTCGGCATTCACCGCATCGCGCAGCGCGGTGTCTTCGGGACGGAACGCCAGGGCGCCATAGCCAATGTGCGATGGATCGTCCTTGAACTCACTGACGGCTTCGAGCGAGTCGCCGCCTTTTTTCGCCAGGCCCTTCATGGTCAGTTGGGTACCCACCGCGGCATCGGCACGACCGCTGCGTACGGCCTGCAGCTGCGCCGTGGTGTCGGGTACCTGAAGAATCTGGTCATCGCTGATGCCGCCGTCGCGCGCATAAGCCAGGTTCACCGTACCGGACATGATTGCCAGCTTGGCACCGCTCTTGGCGATGTCTTCGTAGCTGTGCAGATTTTTAGGGTTGCCTGCTTTGACCAGTAGCGTATCCGGCAGCTCATATTGTGGATCGGTGAAGATCACCTGTTTGCAGCGGTCGGGCGTGATGTACATCCCGGCCGCGATCAGGTCGAAGCGCCCGGCACGCAGCCCAGGGATCAGCGAGCCCCATTCGGTGAGGACGGGTTTAATGGTTTCGACGCCCATCCGCTGGAAAATCTTCTCGACAATCTCGGGCGATTCGCCCGTGACGCTGCCATCGGTGGCGGTGTAGGCGAATGGTGTTTCGTTGGCGTAGCCGATGCGGACACTGTTGCTCTTTTTGATTTCATCGAGGGTGTCGGCCTGGGCCAAACTACCAAGCGAGAGGCCGGCCATTGCGGCGGAGGCAAGCAACAGCTTGCCGAAATGGAAAGGACGAGCGCGATTCATCGTGAATTCTCCTGTGCTTTTTTGGTTCGCAGGCGGGCCTGCTATATAGGAGGGCAGTTTCATGAGCATCAGGACAGGGCATTCCCTGCCTCAGCGCGGCTTGGGACTTCTTCTTCGAGACGTGCGCCGCGTTTCGCCGCTCGAGCATAACAAAGACCGTTTTCTCAGTGGGATTGCACTAGGACAATTGCATGACACTGCAGTTCGGCTGATCCTGTCGGCTCGACTGAAGGTGGGATTGTCATGCGCAACTGGAAACAGGCCTTGCTCGCTGCCCGGAGTGGCGCGTCGAAATACAAGCTGCTGGTCACCGCTATTGCAACCGACATCGAACAGGGCCACCTGCAGGACGGCCAGCGCCTGCCGCCGCAGCGGTTGCTGGCCGAGCAACTCGACATCAGCGTGCAGACGGTGACCAATGCCTACAAGGAATTGGAGCGCCAGGGTTGGGTGCGCTGCGAAGTAGGCCGCGGCAGCTTCGTCAGTCGGCGCATCAGCGAGCGAGTCGCCAGTTCGATGCTTGATCGCGGCGAAAATTCGCTGCTCGATTTTTCAACGGCGCGCATCGTTCGTACCGAGACGCACGACCGCTTTTGGCGCCGAACCTGCGAGGAGCTGGCGGCCGAGCACGAACAACCCTGGATCCACGCCTGCCGGCCGATCGCCGGTTTCGAGCACCACCGCGAGGTCGGCGTGCAATGGCTCGCCGGGCTGGGTCTGAAGGTAGACCTGCAGGATCTGCTGCTCACCAACGGTACCTCCCACGCGATCTTCCTCGCCCTCGCCTCTCTGGCTGGGCCGGACGATCTGGTCCTCTGCGAAAACTGTACCGACCATGGGGTAATCGGCACCGCTCAGGTGCTCGGCTTCACCCTGCAAGGCGTGGAGACCGATCGCCATGGTCTCGATCCGGAGCATTTCGAGGACCTGTGCGGCAACGAGCGGGTCACCGCGCTGGTCTGTACACCGAATCTGAACAATCCCACCAGCACCATAATGCCGGATACGCGCCGCCGCGAAATCGCCGAGATCGCCCGTCGCTACGGTGTTTATGTGATCGAGGACGACGTTTACGGGCCTCTGCTTGGCGACTACCGCGAAGCCTTGCCGATCAGCCATTACCTGCCTGAGTTGTCGTTCTACTGCACCAGCCTGACCAAGTCGGTGCTCACCGGCCTGCGCATCGGCTATCTGGCCATGCCGCGGCGGCTGGCGTTGCGCACCGAAAGCATATTGCGGGTCAACAGCTGGATGGCCGCGCCGCTGCTGGGCGAAATCGCCACGCGTTGGATCGAGCACGGTCAGGCCGATGAACTGGTGCGCCTGCAGCGCGAGTTGATCGCCACCCGCCAGGCCGCAGTGACCGCTGAACTGGGCGATTACCTGCGTGGCAGCCACCCAGCCTCCCTCAGCGCCTGGCTGAACGTGCCCGACCATTGGGAGCTGGATGCGCTGCAGCACGAGTTGCGCCGCCGTGAGATTGCCCTGACCCTGCCCGACCCCTTCCTGCCGCCGGGTACCCGACGGCCGAGGGCGATGCGTCTGTGCGTGGGTGCCGAGTGCGACGAAGAGCGCTTGCGTGAGGGGTTGTGCAGCGTTCGCGAGGTTTTTGAGCAGTACCCGGAGATTCACGAGTTTCGCGGCGCGCGCTGAAAAAATGAGCCCGCGTGCACCAAGTGTGTCGCTCGCAGACCTATGAGCCCCATGACATGGCGCATCAGGCCTTGGGAGCGGCACAATTGTGGGGCAAAAATAAAGAGTCCTAGTACATTGGGCTGCTGAAATCAGCGCTCCTACACTCGGCGACATCCATCATCGGGATGTTTGCCATGCAGCCGATTCTTCTCGACCAGCTCTTCGACGCACGCGAGCGCATTCGCGGCCTCGTTCGGGAAACGCCCCTGGAGCGTTCGGCGTCGCTCAGCCTGCTGGCTGGCGTACCGGTGTGGTTGAAGCTGGAATCGCAGCAGGCCACCGGCAGCTTCAAACTGCGTGGCGCGAGCTATGCGGTCGCCCAGTTATCGGAGACGCAGAAACGCCTCGGCGTGGTCACCGCCTCCACCGGAAATCATGGTCGTGCGCTCGCTTTCGCTGCGCAGCAGCAGGGCGCCAAAGCCGTCGTCTGCCTGTCGCATATGGTGCCGCCAAACAAGGTGCAGGCGATCCGCGAGCTTGGTGCCGAGGTGGTCATCGTCGGTCACAGCCAGGATGACGCCCAGGTCGAGGCCGAACGCATCGCCCAAGAGCAGGGCGCCACCTTCATTCCGCCTTTTGACCATCCGCATATCATCGCTGGCCAGGGCACACTCGGCCTGGAAATACTCGAACAGTGTCCCGAAGTCGCCGAGGTGCTGGTGCCGCTTTCCGGCGGCGGACTGTTTGCCGGTGTCGCCCTGGGCCTCAAGCACCAACGCCCGGCGATCCGCGCCCATGGCATCAGCATGCGCTGCGGCGCGGCGATGTATGCGAGCCTCGAGGCGGGCCACCCGGTCGAGCTCGACGAGCGCCCCAGCCTGGCCGACTCACTTGGCGGCGGCATCGGATTGAACAATCGCTACACCTTCGACCTCGTCCGTGAGCTCGCCGACAGCGTCCTCTTGCTCGACGAGCCGATCATCGCCGCCGGCATCCGCCATGCCTACCACGAGGAACGGCTGGTGATCGAAGGCGCCGCCGCCGTCGGCATCGCCGCCCTGCTCGAGCGCTCGATCAAGCCACGTGGGCCGGTGGTCATCGTGATCAGCGGCCGTAACGTGGATAACGGACAGCATTTGCGCGTGCTCAACGGCGCCAACGAATAAAACAACCCAAGCCCGTCAACCCTGCTACCGGTGCGTCCGGTGTACCCCCGATGGAGATCAACATGGCCGAGACAGTGCTGCTCAGCGAAACCGATCTCCGCGCCTGCCTGGCCCTTGATCCGGCCAGCCTCGACGCGGTCGAAGATGCGTTCCGCCTGCTCGCCACCGCGGCGGTGGCGATGCCGCCGATCCTGCGTCTGGACATCCCCGAGCACAATGGCGAGGTCGACGTGAAGACCGCCTACCTGCCGGGCCTGCCGCGCTTCGCCATCAAGGTCAGCCCGGGGTTCTTCGACAACCCGACGCTCGGTTTGCCGAGTCTCAACGGGCTGATGATGCTGTTCTCGGCGCGCACCGGCCTGCTCGATGCACTGTTGCTGGATAACGGTTTTCTTACCGCGGTGCGCACGGCCGCCGCCGGGGCAGTCGCGGCAAAATGGCTGAGCCGGGCGGACTCCAGCCGCGTAGCGATACTTGGCGCAGGCGAGCAGGCCCGTCTGCAATTGGCCGCCCTGCGCCTGGTGCGGGACATCCGCGAGGTGCGCATCTGGGCGCGCGATCCGGGGAAGGCGGCCGTCTTTGCTGGCGAATTGGAGGACATCGAAGTGCGTGTCATGGATAGCCTCGATGCCGCACTGGACGGCGTCGATATCGCCATTACCACCACGCCCAGCCACACGCCCCTGATCCAGCCGCATCATCTGCAGCCGGGCCTGCACATCACTGCCATGGGCTCGGATGCCGAGCACAAGAACGAGATCGCCGCTGCCGCCCTGACTGCCTGTGATCTCTATATCGCTGACCGGCTCAGCCAGACCCGGGTGCTCGGTGAGCTTCACCACGCGCTAGAAGCCGGCCTAGTGGACGACTCATCTCCTTTCGCTGAACTCGGCCAGGTGATCGCCGGGCTACACCCCGGACGCACCTCGGCTGGTCAGGTCACGCTTTGCGACTTGACCGGCACCGGCGCGCAAGACACTGCCATCGCCAACTTCGCCTTCGACCGGGCGCTCGCAGCGGGCAGGGGTTTCATCTTCAACCCCTGATCTTCAGACGCGAGCCTACTCGCGCTCGGGCCACTGGCCCCAGCTCGCGAGCCAGCTCGCCCCTGCAGAGCAAGAGCGGTCCACCCACGAGGGCAAAGAAGATGTCCGAAATCGTCGTCAATCTCCCGTTTAGTCGGGAGGAATATGCGTTGCGTATCGCCAAGGTTCGCCAAGCCATGGCCGCACGCGGTATCGAGTTGTTGATCGTCACCGACCCGTCGAACATGGCCTGGCTGACCGGCTATGACGGCTGGTCGTTCTACGTGCATCAGTGCGTGCTACTGACGCTCGACGGCGATCCGCTGTGGTTCGGCCGCGATCAGGATGCCAACGGCGCGCGCCGCACTGTGTACATGGGCGACGACGATATCGTCGGCTACCCGGACCACTACGTGCAGTCCGCCGTGCGCCATCCTATGGACTACCTCTCCCGCGAAGTGATCGCCGCGCGCGGCTGGGACCGGCTGTCCATTGGTGTGGAGATGGACAACTACTACTTCAGCGCGGCGGCCTTCCGTTCGCTGCAGCAGCACCTGCCGCATACACGCTTTCTGGATGCCACCGCGCTGGTCAACTGGCGGCGGGCGGTGAAGTCGCCGCAGGAAATCGAGTACATGCGCGTCGCGGCGCGCATCGTTCAGCGCATGCACGAGACGATCTATGAGCGTATCGAGCCCGGTCTGCGCAAAAACGAGCTGGTCGCCGATATCTACCGCGCCGGTATTCTGGGGATTGAAGGGCATGGTGGCGACTACCCGGCCATCGTGCCATTGCTGCCGACCGGCGCCGACGCCAGTGCGCCGCATCTGACCTGGAACGATAACCCGTTCCGCCTGGGCGCCGGCACCTTCTTCGAGATTGCCGGCTGCTACAAGCGCTACCACTGCCCGCTGTCGCGCACCATCTACCTGGGCAAACCGCCGGCGCACATTCTCGAGGCCGAACAGGCGGTGGTCGAGGGCATCTCCGCGGGCCTCGCGGTGGCGCGGCCCGGTAATACCACCGGCGACATCGCCCGTGCGTTTCTTAAAGTGCTCGACAAGTTCGACATCCAGAAGGACAGCCGCTGCGGCTACCCGATCGGCATCAGCTACCCGCCGGACTGGGGCGAGCGGACCATGAGCCTGCGCCCGAGCGACGAAAGCGTGCTCGAGCCGGGCATGACCTTCCACTTCATCCCGGGATTGTGGATGGAGGACTGGGGGCTGGAAATCACCGAAAGCATCCTGATCACCGAGACCGGGATGGAGACCTTCTGCGACTTGCCACGCAAGCTTTACATCAAGGACTGAGCCCATGAGCGAATCTGCATTGCGCAATCCCATCAGCCCCACGGTCGACTTTGAGCGTGACGGCGTGCAACACGGCTATCTGCGCCTGCCGTACTCGCGCGACGATTCGGCCTGGGGTGCAGTGATGATCCCGTTGACCGTGGTGAAGAACGGCGCGGGTCCCACCGCATTGTTTTCCGGCGGCAATCACGGCGACGAGTATGAAGGCCCGCTCGCACTGAGCAAGCTGGCCTGCAGTCTCGATCCGGCCCGTCTGCATGGACGGGTGATCATTGTTCCCTTCATGAACGCCCCAGCGGTGTGGGCCGGTACCCGCACTTCGCCGATCGACCAGGGCAACCTTAACCGCAGCTTCCCCGGTCGGCCTGACGGCAGCGTGACGGAAAAGATCGCGAACTACTTCCAACGTAGCCTGCTGCCGCTGGCCGACTTGGTGCTGGACATTCACTCCGGCGGCAAGACCCTCGACTTCCTGCCGTTCGCCGCCTGCCACGTGCTGACAGACAAGGCTCAGCAGGCTCGCTGCGAGGCCGGCATGTGGGCCTTCGCGGCGCCCTACTGCATGCGCATGCTCGAACAGGATGCGCTGGGCATGTACGACACCGCGGCAGAAGCGCAGGGCAAGGTATTCGTTACCACCGAGCTCGGCGGCGGCGGCTCCATCAGCGCCAGGACGCTGGCCATTGCCGAGCGTGGCGTGCGCAACCTGCTGATCCATTTCGACATGCTCGACGGCGACATCGAGCCGGCCGACTCGGTGATGTTGGATATGCCGGATGGCGATTGCTACCTCTGCAGTGAGAGCGACGGGCTGCTCGAATTGTGCAAGGATCTGGGCGAGACCGTTCAGGCCGGTGAGCTGGTGGCGAGGGTGCATGATGCCCGTCGCACCGGCGTGATGCCGATGGAATACCGAGCATGTCGCAGCGGCCTGCTCAGCGCTCGGCATTTTCCGGGACGGGTGCAAAGCGGCGATACGCTGGCGGTGATCGCCGAGGTGGTGCGGTAAACACGATAACTGCGCGGGGCCTCAATCTTCGTCCGGTGCGAGGAAAGACAAGCCGCACGACGGGCCGTGCCGGCTGTGACAGGGAGAAATCATGCTCAAGCTCGACCGCTATGACCTGAAGATCCTGCGCATCCTGTCCGAGGACGGGCGGATCACCAAGTCGGCGCTGGCCGAGGCGATCAACCTCTCGGTCACTCCGGCTTGGGAGCGCGTGCGCAAGCTCCAAGCCGCTGGGCTGGTGCGCGGCTATCGGGCGCTGATCGACTGGGGCGCACTGTTCCGCACGCAGCAGGTGCTGGTGGAAATTAGCCTGGCGCGACACACCGCCCAGGACATGCGCCGTTTCGAACAGCGTCTGGCCGAGGCTCCGGAGGTCGCCTTCTGCTATGCCACGGGTGGCGGCGTCGACTACATCGCGATGATCCGAGCGCGCGACATCGACCACTATCAGCGTTTCATCGACACGTTGTTGCTGGAAGATTTGGGCATCGAGCGCTACTACACCTACATCGTCACCAAGAGCGTCAAGCGCGACGAAGGCGGCGCTCCAGCGGCGTTCGATGATGATATCCAGGCTGCGCGGATTGAGGTGTTCTGACGGGCGCCGCTATACCTCGGCCCGGTTTGCCACTAGAATGCGCGCCGCCTTGGCCCTGTTGGCCCGGCAAATGGGTTCCCTCACCCCATCACTCTTAAAAAAGGACAGGCAACATGCTGCAGATTTCTTCGTCGGTCCGTCGTGCCACCCTGGCCGGCCTGATCGTCTTTCACATCCTGATCATCATCGCCAGTAACTACCTGGTACAGCTGCCGATCACCCTGTTCGGCTGGCATACTACCTGGGGCGCGTTCAGCTTTCCGTTCATCTTTCTGGCTACCGATCTGACCGTGCGCCTGCTCGGCAAGGGTCCGGCGCGGCGGGTGATTGCTCAGGTCATGGTCCCGGCGTTGATGGCGTCCTACGTGGTTTCTGTGCTTTTCCATCAGGGCGCGTTCAGTGGCATCGCCGCACTCGGCGAGTTCAACTTGTTCGTGTTCCGCATCGCTATCGCCAGCTTCCTCGCCTATGTATTTGGCCAGATTCTCGACATTCAGGTCTTCGACCGGCTCCGGCGGTTGCGCCAGTGGTGGGTCGCGCCCACCGCTTCCACGATATTCGGCAATCTGCTGGACACCTTTGTGTTCTTCTCCATTGCCTTCTGGCACAGCGACGACGCTTTCATGGCGGCGAACTGGGTGGAGATCGCGAGCGTCGACTACCTGATCAAGCTGGCCATCAGCCTGGCGCTGTTCGTGCCGCTCTACGGCATGCTGCTCAATGCCATCGTGCGCATGCTGCCGCAGCAGAAGACCGCCACGGCATAAAAAAGCCGAATCGGTATTGAAGGCGGAATGCAACGCTGCTGCACCGTCTCGTTGCTCTGGCCGTAGGGTGGGAAACGGCGCAGCCTTTTCCACCGCCACCGCTGGTTAAGGCCAGGCAAGGCCAGGGAAATATCGAGCTACTAGCCGCCGCGCACTTTTCTCGTTTCATCCCCTCCAAACAGTCATATTCGCCTGCCAATCGGGCCGCTACGGGAAAAACCCTAAGCCGCCTTTCCCTAGCATGTCTCCCATGCCATTCGGCCCGGAGACATCGTCATGTCGCTCAAGCATCCTCTGCTGTTCAAATCCCTTTGTTACGTCGACGGTCAGTGGATCCACAGCCGCAGCGGCGCCAGCATCGCCGTGCAGAACCCGGCCAACCAGGCCGAGATCGCTCACGTGCCGATGCTCGAGCGCGAGCAGGTCGTCGCCGCGGTAGATGCCGCCGAGCGGGCATTTGCCTCCTGGCGCCTGCAGAGCCTGGATGAACGTGCGGCCCTGCTGCAGCGCTGGGCGGAACTGATTTTGCTACATCAGGAAGACCTGGCCGCCATCCTCAGCGAGGAACAGGGCAAGCCGCTGGCCGAGGCGCGTGGCGAGATTCGCTACGCCGCCAGTTTCATCCCTTGGTTCGCCGAGGAGGCTCGGCGCCTTTATGGCCGGACCATTCCGAGCCACATTGTCGATGCCGAGCTGAGCACCTTGAGGGAGCCGGTCGGCGTCTGCGCCCTGCTCACCCCGTGGAATTTCCCCAGCGCAATGATTACCCGCAAGGCCGCTGCGGCGCTCGCGGCCGGTTGCACGGTGGTAGTCAAGCCGGCACATGAAACGCCCTATTCCGCCTTCGCCCTGGCCCAGCTCGCCGAGGAAGCGGGCCTGCCGGCTGGTGTGTTCAATGTGGTGCTGGGCGAGCCGCAAATGGTCATGGAAACCCTGGTCGAGGATTCGCGCGTGCGTTCGGTGAGCTTCACCGGCTCGACCCGGGTTGGTCGCCTGATACTGGCTGCCGCCGCGTCCGGGGTGAAGAAGGTGGCACTGGAGCTGGGCGGCAATGCACCGATGATCGTCTGCGCGGACACCGACCTCGATCACGCGGTGCAGGTGGCCATGGATGCCAAGTTCCAGACGTCCGGGCAGGACTGCTGCGCGGCCAACCGCATCCTCGTGCAACGACCGATCTATGAGGCCTTCCTGACGCGCTTCGCCCTTGCCGTGCGCGCGTTACGCGTCGGCACCGGCCTGGATGAGCGCAGCCAGATCGGCCCGCTGATGCATCAGGCAGCCTTCGACGCCACCGCCGCACGGGTCGCCGACGCGCTCGATAAAGGCGCTCGGTTGCTGGCCGGCGGTGAGCCCCATGCGCTCGGCGGCTGGTTCTGGCAGCCGACACTGCTGGCGGACGTTACCCCGAACATGCGCATCTACCGCGAGGAGAACTTTGCCCCCATCGCCGGTGTGCTGCCGTTCGACAGCCTGGATGAGGCAGTAGCCATGGCCAACGACACTGAGTACGGGCTGGCTGCCTACATTTGCTCGAACCGGCTGGACGTCGTCCACCCACTCATCCGGCGGCTCGATCACGCAATGGTCGCGGTCAACGGCACCCAGTTCACCGGCCACCCGATCCCCTTCGGCGGCATGAAAGCCTCCGGCCTCGGCCGGGAAGGCGGTAGCGAGGGCTTCGAGCCCTTCGTTGAGACCAAATACGTCTGCATCCATCACCAAGGCCAACGCTACGAGTGATGAACCCTGATACGACCATGACGGCTGAGCGCGACCTGCGTGGCCAAATCGGACCATCCCCTTTCCCGTCGGGACAGGGTCGGGATGCGGCAAAACGGCCCATCTCAACACCGCAAAAGGAGAAGCCCATGAACTACGAAGCCCTCTTCGCCCAGGACCGTGATCATTTCATGCACCCGTCCACCCATGCCCATGACCACGCCAGCGGAGCGCTCAAGGGACGTATCGTGACTGGCGCTTCGGGTATCCGCATCCGTGACCATGAAGGCCGGGAGTTCATCGATGCCTTCGCCGGCCTGTATTGCGTGAACATTGGTTACGGCCGCACCGAAGTGGCCGAGGCGATCTACAAGCAGGCCAAGGAGCTGGCCTACTACCACACCTACGTCGGCCACTCGACCGAGGCCATCATCGAGCTGTCGCGGCGCATCATCGAATGGGCGCCCGAGGGGATGAAGAAGGTCTATTACGGGCTGTCCGGGTCGGATGCCAATGAGACCCAGATCAAGCTGGTGCGCTATTACAACAACGTGCTCGGTCGCCCGCAGAAGAAAAAAATCATCTCCCGTCAGCGTGGCTACCACGGCTCGGGAATCATGACCGGTAGCCTGACCGGCCTGCCCAGCTTCCACCAGCATTTCGATCTGCCACACGCGGACATCAAGCACGCCGCTTGCCCACACTTCTACAAAGCCCCGGCCGGCATGGACGAGGCCGCCTTCGTACGTCATTGCGCCGACGACCTGGAGCAGTTGATCCAACGGGAAGGCCCTGACACCGTGGCCGCCTTTATCGGCGAGCCGGTGATGGGCACGGGCGGCATCATCGTCCCGCCCAAGGGATACTGGGAGGCGATCCAGGCGGTGCTGGCGAAATACGACATCCTCTTGATCGCCGACGAGGTGGTCTGCGCCTTCGGCCGTCTGGGCACGCCGATGGGCAGCCAGCTGTTCGGCATGAAACCGGACTTGATCACCACCGCGAAGGGGTTGACCAGCGCCTACGCGCCGCTTTCCGCAGTGATCGTCGGAGAAAAGGTCTGGGATGTCATTGACGAAGCCTCCTCCCGCGACGGCGTCATGGGGCACGGTTGGACGTATTCCGGGCACCCGATTTGTGCCGCGGCGGCGTTGGCGAATCTGGATATCCTGGAAAGGGAGAACATCCCCGGCAATGCCGCCGAGGTGGGTGCCTACCTCAATGCGCAGCTGCGCCAGGTGTTCGCCGAACATCCGCTGGTCGGCGAGGTGCGCGGCATCGGTATGCTCGCGGCGCTTGAATTCATGGCCGACCGCGAGGCCCGTACGCCCTTCGATGCGGCGCTGAAGGTTGGCCCGCGCGTCTCGGCCGCGTGCCTGGAGCGCGGCATGATTGCCCGGGCCATGCCGCACGGCGATATCCTCGGCTTCGCCCCGCCACTGGTATTGACTCAGGCCGAAGCTGATCAGGTCATCGAGATTGCTAAAAGCGCAGTGGACGCGGTGGCTGACGAGGTGCTCTGACGCACCTCGTGGGCACTCAGAAGAAGGTCAGGCCAGCCTGGAACAGGCGCTCCACGTCGCGAATATGCTTCTTGTCAACGAGGAACAGGATCACGTGATCGCCCGATTCGATGACCGTGTTGTCGTGGGCGATCAACACCTCTTCGTCGCGAATCACCGCGCCGATGCTGGTGCCTGGCGGCAAAGCGATCTTGCCGATGGCCCGTCCGACGACCTTGCTCGAGCGCGAATCACCATGGGCGATGACTTCGATGGCCTCCGCCGCGCCCCGGCGTAGCGAGTGGGCGCTGACGATATCGCCCCGGCGCACATGGGTCAGCAAGGTGCCGATAGTGGCCAACTGCGGGCTGATGGCGATGTCGATCTCGCCACCCTGGACCAGATCGACATAGGCCGGATTGTTGATGATGCACATCACCTTGCGCGCGCCCAGGCGCTTGGCCAGCAGCGAGGACATGATGTTCGCTTCGTCATCGTTGGTCAGGGCAAGGAAGACGTCTGCGTCGTTGATGTTTTCTTCCACCAGCAGATCGCGATCCGAGGCGCTGCCCTGCAAGATGATGGTGCTGTCGAGGGTATCCGAGAGGTAACGGCAGCGCGCCGGGTTCATCTCGATGATCTTCACCTGGTAGCGGCTTTCGATCGCCTCGGCCAGGCGCTCGCCGATGTGCCCGCCGCCAGCGATGACGATGCGTTTGTAGTTGTCATCGAGCCGGCGCATTTCGCTCATGACCGCCCGGATATGCCCGCGTGCCGCGATGAAAAAGACCTCATCATCGGCTTCGATCACCGTGTCGCCCTGGGGCAGAATCGCCTGATTACGGCGGAAAATCGCGGCTACGCGCGTGTCGACGTTGGGCATGTGCTTACGGATCTGACGCAGTTCCTGCCCGACCAGCGGCCCGCCGTAGTAGGCGCGAACGGCCACCAGTTGCGCCTTTCCTCCAGCGAAGTCGATGACCTGCAACGAGCCCGGATGCTCGATCAGACGCTTGATGTAGTTGGTGACCACCTGCTCGGGACTGATCAGCACGTCGACCGGAATCGCTTCATTGCTAAACAGGCCGGAACGGGTGAGATAGACCGATTCGCGCACCCGAGCGATCTTGGTCGGGGTGTGGAACAGGGTATAGGCGACCTGACAGGCGACCATGTTGGTTTCGTCGCTATTGGTCACTGCCACCAGCATGTCGGCGTCGTCCGCGCCGGCTTGGCGTAGTACTGTGGGAAACGAGCCGCGGCCGACCACGGTACGGATGTCCAAGCGATCACCGAGATCGCGCAGACGATCGGCGTCGGTGTCGACCACGGTAATGTCGTTGGCTTCGCTCGCGAGGTTTTCGGCAAGCGTGCCGCCCACCTGTCCTGCACCGAGAATAATGATCTTCACGCGATCACTCCTGAAAGGCGGGCCATAGGCCGCCGCATCCATGGTTGAGCGAGGCGTTTTGCCCCGTTCATTTACGAATTCTGGCCGTTGGGTTGAGCCGCGATTTTTATCAGCTTGGCGTAATAGAAACCGTCGTGGCTGTTTTCCTGCGGCAGCAATTGACGCCCATGGGCTTGTTCGACACCGAAACCGCGCGGCAAATCCAGCTCACGGGCACCGGGCATACGCGCCAGGAATGCCTCGATCACCTCGCGGTTCTCGGTCGGCAACACCGAGCACGTGGCATACAACAGCACGCCTCCGATCGCTAGGGTTGGCCACAGCGCGTCGAGCATTTCACCCTGCAGCGTGGCCAGCGGTGTGATGTCATCGGCCTGGCGTGCCAGCTTGATGTCCGGATGGCGACGGATGACGCCGGTCGCCGAACAGGGTGCATCGAGCAGAATGCGCTGGAACGGTTCGCCGTCCCACCAGGCCTCGGTCGCGCGAGCATCGGCCGCGACCAGTTTGGCCTGCAATTGCAGGCGGTCGAGGTTTTCCTGAACGCGCTTTAGCCGCTTGGGCTCCAAGTCCAGCGCGATGACCTCGGCCAGCGCCGGCTCGCGCTCAAGGATGTGGCAGGTCTTGCCGCCGGGAGCGCAACAGGCGTCCAAAACGCGTTGCCCCGGGGCGAGATCTAGCAGCCCGGCTGCGAGCTGCGCGGCTTCGTCCTGCACACTGACGCGCCCCTCGGCAAAGCCGGGTAATTGGTTGACGTCGCAGGCCGCGGCCAGGCGGATGCCGTCCTCGCTGTGGGCGCAGGCGAAGGCTTCCAGGCCGGCGCTCTGCAGCTCGCCAAGGTAGGCGTCGCGCTGGGTCTGGCGGTGGTTGACCCGCAGCATCATCGGCGGATGGACGTTGTTCGCCGTGCAGATGGCCTGCCAGTGCTCGGGCCAGTGCGCCTTCAGGGATTTCTGCAACCAGCGCGGATGGGCGAAGCGAATCACCGGGTCGTGTTCCAGTTCGGCGAACAAGGCCTCGCCATCGCGCTGGGCATTGCGCAGCACGGCGTTGATCAGTCCCTTGGCCCAGGGTTTTTTGAGCTTTTCCACACAGCCTACGGTCTCGCCAATGGCGGCGTGCGGCGGGATGCGGGTGTAGAACAACTGGTAGAGACCGACCAGCAGCAGGGCTTCGACGTCGCGGTCGGCGGCCTTGAATGGCTTTTGCAGCAGACGCTCGGCGAGTCCGGCCAGGCGCGGTTGCCAGCGTGCGGTACCGAACGCGAGTTCCTGGGTCAGGCCACGATCGCGGGCGTCGACCTTGCTCAGCACCTCGGGCAGGCTGCTGTTCAGCGAGGCCTTGCCGGACAGCACGGCGCTGAGCGCGCGCGCCGCGGCCAGGCGCGGATTCATCGACATTATTCGAACACCTTGCCAGGCGTGAACTGCTCGCGCCGGCTGTTGTACAGATCGCTGAAGTTGAGCGGCTTGCCGTTCGGCAGTTGCAGCCGGGTGAGCAGCAGCGAGCCCTCGCCGCACGCCACCTGCAAACCGTCTTTGCTGGCGTCGAGAATCTGGCCAGGAGCGCCTTGCTCCGATGTCAGTCGCGCCGCGTGTATCTTCAAAGCGGCTTGATCGAGGCTGCTGTGGCAGATCGGCCAGGGATGGAAAGCGCGTATCAGGCGCTCCAGCTCGACAGCCGGGCGGCGCCAGTCGAGGCGCGCTTCTTCCTTGTTCAGCTTGTGTGCATAGGTGGCCAGTCCGTCATCCTGTGCCTCGCCCTTCAGGGTCCCGGCTTCCAACGCAGCGACTGCTTCGACAACGGCGCGCGAACCCAGCGCGGCAAGGCGATCATGCAGGGTCCCGCCGGTATCGTCGGCGGCGATCGGTGTGCGGACTTTCAGCAGCATGGGCCCGGTATCCAGGCCGGCTTCCATCTGCATCACGGTCACACCGGATTCGCTGTCGCCGGCTTCGACCGCCCGCTGGATCGGCGCGGCACCCCGCCAGCGCGGTAACAGTGAGGCGTGACTGTTGATACAACCCAGACGCGGCAGATCGAGCACGGTTTGCGGCAGAATTAATCCGTAGGCCACCACCACCATCAGGTCGGCGTTCAGTTCGGCCAGTTTGGTCTGGGCCGCGGGGTCGCGCAGGGTCTGCGGTTGATAGACGGCAATCCCGTGCTGCAGAGCGAGCTGCTTGACCGGGCTGGGCATCAGCTTCTGCCCGCGTCCGGCCGGCCGATCCGGCTGGGTGTAAACCGCCACCACCTGGCAATCAGCGTCGAGCAGGGCTTGCAGATGACGGGCGGCGAATTCCGGCGTTCCGGCGAAAACGATGCGCATGTAAAAGACTCATCAATAAAAAAGGCTTGCTGCTGCAAGCCTTCGGGTCTGTGATCAAGCCTGCTGACGGTGAAGCTTTTCCAGCTTCTTCTTGATCCGGTCGCGCTTGAGATTGGATAAGTAATCGACGAAGAGTTTGCCGTTAAGGTGATCGCATTCATGCTGGATGCACACGGCGAGCAGGCCTTCGGCGATCAGCTCGTAGGGCTGGCCGTCGCGATCCAGCGCCGTGATCTTGACCTTCTGCGGCCGGTCGACGTTTTCGTAGAAGCCGGGCACCGATAGGCAACCTTCCTGGTACTGCTCCATCTCGTCGGTCAGGAACTCGAACTCGGGGTTGATGAAAACCCGCGGCTCGGACTTGTCCTCGGACAGGTCCATCACCACCACGCGCTTGTGCACGTTGACCTGCGTCGCGGCCAGTCCGATGCCGGGGGCGTCGTACATGGTTTCGAACATGTCGTCGATCAGCTGACGAATGCCGTCGTCGACCACGTCCACAGGTTTGGCGATGGTGCGCAGCCGTGGATCAGGAAATTCTAGGATGTTCAGGATTGCCATATGCGTTTGTGATGCACTTATGGAATAAAGTCAAAAGCCGCTGCTAAGATGCCGAACAGCTTGTAAACGGCTTAACGCCGCTTTCCACAAGGGTTTCTGCGGCGCTAGGGCGCTTTACGTGAAAGCACATCATAAAGGGATTCACCACATGAGGAAATCACTACTCGCCCTGCTGCTGGTGGCGGTTGGCGGCATGGCACAGGCCGCTGTGCAGCTCAAGGATGACCATCCGGAGCAGTACACCGTAGTGAAAGGCGACACGCTCTGGGATATTTCCGGTCGCTTCCTTCGCGAACCCTGGAAATGGCCGGAGCTCTGGCACGCCAATCCCCAAGTGGAAAACCCACACCTGATCTATCCCGGCGACAGTCTGAGCCTGGTCTATATCGACGGCCAGCCGCGTGTCGTGCTTAACCGTGGTGCATCGCGCGGGACCATCAAACTCTCGCCTACCGTTCGCACCACGCCCATGGCTGAAGCGATCAGCACCATTCCGCTGGAAGCCATCAACAGCTTCCTGCTGAGCAACCGTATCGTCGACAGCGCTGCCGAGTTCGAGGCCGCGCCCTATATCGTCGCCGGCAATGCCGAGCGCGTCATCAGTGGCGCTGGTGATCGCGTCTACGGGCGTGGCGAATTCCAGGACGGCATTGGCGTTTATGGCATCTTCCGGCAGGGCAAGACCTATGTGGACCCTGAGACCGAGGAGTTCCTTGGCATCAACGCAGACGACGTGGGAACCGCCGAGCTGCTCGATATGGAAGGTGACATCGCCACCATGATGCTTACCCGGGTCACCCAGGAAGCGCGTCTCGGCGACCGTATGTTCCCCAGCGAAGAGCGCGCGGTGAACTCGACCTTCATGCCGAGCGAACCGGAAGGCGAGATCAAGGGTGTGATCCTTGATGTGCCGCGTGGTGTGACCCAGATCGGCCAGTTCGATGTGGTGATCCTGAACAAGGGCGCGCGCGACGGCCTGAGCATCGGCAATGTGCTGGCGGTATACAAGACTGGCGAAACCGTACGCGACCGGGTGACCGGTGAGAACGTCAAAATTCCAGACGAGCGTTCGGGGCTGCTGATGGTCTTCCGCACCTACGAAAAGCTCAGCTATGGCCTGGTACTGCAGGCTACGCGCTCGCTGGCGGTGATGGATAAGGTTCGTAATCCCTGAGTTACCCGAGCCCCGCACAAGCGGGGCTTTCTTTCTGCTAATACCACCGCATGGATGCGGTGCGACGAGACAAGGAATGTTCTGCCATGTCCGCGATTTCCCCTGCCGAGCTGGAAGCCCGCCTGCGCCTGCATTTGCTGCCGGAGCTCGGCCCACGGCGTCTACATAAACTGTTCAGCGCCTTCCCCAACGCCTCCTCCGCGCTCAGCGCACCGGCAACCGCCTGGCGTGCGTTGGGGCTGCCCGCGAGCTGTGCCGAACCCAGGCGCAGTCCGGCGATACGCGAACGGGCCGCCGCCGCGCTGAGCTGGTTGRWGYMYCGKCSCSRYMWYGKRYTGATGTGGGACGATCCTGGCTACCCCGCGTTACTGGCGGAACTGCCGGATGCGCCACCGCTGCTGTTCGTTCACGGCCGCAGCTGGCCATGGTCGGCAGCCGTCGAGCCTCGCGCCCCGGCCTGGACAATGCCACCGCCTTTGCCCGCAGCCTCGCGGGCGGCGGCTTCGTAATCACCAGCGGCCTGGCCCTTGGCATCGATGGCGCCGCTCACCAAGGCGCGCTGGACGTGGGCGGCCGAACGATAGCCGTGCTGGGTACTGGCCTGCAGCAGCTCTACCCGCGCCGACATATCGGCCTGGCCGGGCACATCGTCGAAGGCGGCGGCGCGCTGGTGTCCGAACTGCCGCTGGACTGCGCACCGCACGCCTCTAACTTCCCTCGACGCAATCGCATCATCAGCGGGCTTTCGCTGGGTGTGTTGGTGGTCGAGGCCAGTCCTTCAAGTGGTTCGCTGATTACCGCCCGGCTTGCAGCCGAACAAGGCCGCGAGGTCTATGCCATCCCCGGTTCGATTCATCATCCCGGCGCACGTGGCTGCCACCAACTGATCCGCCAGGGAGCGGCGCTGGTCGAAAGCGTCGACGACATCCTTCAAGCCCTCCAGGGCTGGCGGCAGACAGCCACCGTCGGCGAGCTGCAACCAGAGCGTCCGGCACATCCATTGCTCGATCAGCTGATCGCCGGATCGATGACCAGCGAGACTCTAGCCGGGGCCGTGGCGCAGCCCTTGACTCAGGTACTGGCGGAACTGACCGAGCTGGAAATCGAGGGGCTGGTCACCTGTGAAAATGGCCTATGGGTCGTGCGGACCGGCTGAGGTGGCTGTGCAGCCGTATGCGCTTGGGTACACTGCGCCGATCAGTCTCAGCGGGGGTGCTAATGATCGGTAATTGGCGAGTGCAGCAGGCGGCGCGGGTGGTCAGAAATGGCGGCGTCATCGCCTATCCGACCGAGGCTGTCTGGGGGCTAGGCTGCGACCCTTGGGACAGCGCTGCGGTGCATCGATTACTCGCGCTGAAGGAGCGGCCCGTGGAAAAGGGGCTGATCCTGGTGGCTGACTGCGTCGAGCAATTCGATTTTCTCCTGGAAGACTTGCCCGAGCGCTGGCTGGATCGCTTGGCGGGCACCTGGCCGGGGCCGAACACCTGGCTGGTGCCGCATCGTCAGCGGTTGCCGGACTGGATCACTGGCAAGCACGACAGCGTGGCTCTGCGTGTCAGCGATCATCCGTTGGTTACCCGGCTATGCGCGCTAACTGGACCGCTGGTTTCCACCTCGGCGAACCCCACCGGCCGCCCTGCAGCGCGATCGCGCTTGCGCGTCGAGCAGTATTTCTCCGACCAGCTCGACGCGGTGCTGGGCGGTTGCCTGGGTGGGCGGCGCAATCCCAGCACCATCCGCGATGTGCGCAATGGCGAGGTCATTCGACCGTCCTGATGGCGGCAGGACGGCGATCGTTCCAGCCTCAGGGCAGCAGAATGGTCGACCCAGTGGTCTGGCCCGCAGCCAGTGTCCGCTGCGCCTCGGCGGCCTCGGCGAGCGGGTAGCGCTGGCCGATTTCGACGTTGATCTTGCCGCTGGCAATCATCTCGAACAGCTCGGTGGCCATCGCCTGCAGGCGTTCGGCGGTGTCCGCGTAGCCGGCGAGCGTCGGTCGGGTGACATACAGCGAGCCCTTTTGCGCCAGCACTCCGAGGTTTACGCCGGTGACGGCCCCTGATGCATTGCCGAAGCTGACCAGCAGGCCGCGCGGCGCGACGCAATCCAGCGAAATTTCCCAGCTGCTTTTGCCCACCGAATCGTAAACCACCGGGCATTTCTTGCCATCGGTGAGCTCCAGCACGCGCTGGGCAACGTCTTCGCGGGTGCGGTCGATGGTTGCCCAGGCGCCCAGCGCTTTGGCCCGCTCGGCTTTTTCCGGCGAGCCGACGACACCGATCAGTTTCGCGCCGATAGCCTTGGCCCATTGGCAGGCGATCGAGCCGACGCCGCCGGCTGCGGCATGGAACAGTACGGTTTCGCCGGCCTGCAACGCGTGGGTTTGGCGCAGCAGATACTGGGTGGTCAGGCCCTTGAGCATCACCGCGGCGGCCTGCTCGTAGCTGATGGCGTCAGGCAGCTTGACCAGATGCCGCGCTGGCAAGGTGTGGTGCTGACCATAAGCACCCAGTGGGCCAGTGGCATAGGCGACGCGATCGCCAACCTGAAACCCGCTGACCCCCTCGCCCACCGCCTCGACTTCACCAGCGCCTTCGGTGCCCAGTCCCGACGGCAGGCTCGGCGGCACATAGAGGCCACCACGGAAATAGGTATCGATGAAATTCAGGCCGATCGCGTGGTTGCGCACTCGGATCTCACCGGCGCCGGGCGCCGTGACAGGCGCGTCCACCTGCTCGAGAACTTCGGGACCACCATGCTGGCTGAACTGGATGCGCTGCGACATATCGACTCCTGGATGAATGCAAAGGAGCCTATCCAACGCTTCCCAGGCGCATTCGTCAATCGGCCGGATGATATGCTTGCCGGCCCTTCCGCTGAAGCACTGCCGGGCTGACCATCGTCGCCGGGTCTGTGCCGTTACTTGCCAAGGTGATTTGTGAACGAGCGTACCGAAGCCGTCAAAGCCTACCTGCTCGACTTGCAGGACCGTATTTGCGCCGCCTTTGAAGCCGAAGACGACGGTGCCCGCTTCGTCGAAGACGCCTGGACCCGCCCAGCCGGCGGCGGTGGCCGGACCCGAGTGATCGAGAACGGCGCGCTGATCGAGAAAGGCGGCGTGAATTTTTCCCACGTCCACGGCAGTGGCCTGCCCCCTTCGGCCAGCGCACACCGGCCGGAGCTGGCCGGTCGCGGCTTCGAGGCGCTTGGCGTGTCCTTGGTGATTCACCCGGAAAACCCATACGTGCCCACTTCTCACGCCAATGTGCGCTTCTTTATCGCCGAGAAGGAAGCCGAGGAGCCGGTCTGGTGGTTCGGTGGCGGTTTCGACCTGACGCCCTATTACGGCAATGAGGAAGACTGCATTCACTGGCATCGGGTCGCCCGTGATGCCTGCGCGCCCTTCGGAGCGGACGTCTATCCGCGCTACAAGGAATGGTGTGATCGCTATTTCCACATCAAGCACCGCAACGAGCCGCGCGGCGTTGGCGGTTTGTTCTTCGACGACCTGAACGAGTGGGACTTCGACACCAGCTTCGCCTTCATGCGAGCGGTGGGCGATGCCTATATCGAGGCCTATCTGCCCATCGTGCAGAAACGCAAGGCCATGCCCTACGGCGAGCGTGAACGGGAATTCCAGGAGCTGCGTCGCGGCCGTTACGTGGAATACAACCTGGTCTACGACCGCGGCACCCTGTTCGGCTTGCAATCGGGTGGGCGCACCGAGTCCATTCTCATGTCGCTGCCGCCTCTGGTGCGTTGGGGCTACGACAAGCAACCTGAGCCCGGCACGCCGGAGGCACGCTTGACCGAGTATTTTCTGCGGGACCGCGATTGGCTTAGCCTGAAGCCTGAAGCCTGAAGCCTGAAGCCTGAAGCCTGAAGCCTGAAGCCTGAAGCCTGAAGCTGGAAGCCGGACGCGAAAAGCTGCAAGCTTCCGGCTTTATGCTTCCCGCTAAGGAAACCTATGGACCGCTACGGCGTTTTCGGCAACCCCATCGGCCACAGCAAGTCGCCGCAGATACATCGGCTGTTCGCCGAGCAGACCGGCCAAGCGCTTGGCTACGAGCCGTTGCTGGCACCGCTGGATGATTTCGCCGGCTTCGCCCTGGCGTTTTTCGAAGACGGATTGGGTGCCAATGTCACCGTACCCTTCAAGGAACAGGCTTATCGCCTGGCCGACCGCTTGACCGAGCGTGCGCGGCGCGCCGGTGCGGTCAATACACTCAAGAAACTGGAAGACGGCGTGCTGTTGGGCGACAACACCGACGGCGTCGGCCTAGTGCGTGATCTGCTGGACAATGCCGGTGTGGTATTGAAAGGCAAGCGCATCCTACTGTTGGGCGCCGGCGGCGCGGTGCGCGGTGTGCTCGAGCCGTTGCTTGGGCAGCGGCCGGCTGCGCTGGTCATTGCCAACCGCACGCTGAGCAAGGCCGAGCTGTTGGCCGGCGAGTTCGCCGGGCTGGGTCCCGTGAGCGCGAGCGCCTTCGATCAGCTGCAAGACCCGTTCGATGTGATCATCAACGGCACCTCGGCCAGTCTCGGTGGCGACTTGCCGCCCCTCGCCGACAGCGTAATCGGCCCGGGCGTCACTTTCTGCTACGACATGATGTACGGAGCTGCGCCGACGCCTTTCTGCCATTGGGCTGCTAACCTCGGCGCGCAGACCCGAGACGGCCTGGGCATGCTGGTCGAGCAGGCTGCGGCAGCCTTCGAGCTATGGCGCGGTGTGCGGCCGACCTCGGCGCCGGTGCTGGCGCAATTGCGCCGTCAGCTGGCCGCCTGAGGGGCGCTCAGATACGGAAGTGGATCTGCTGATGCATATGCTGCGGGGTTTCCAGCTCGTCGACTATGCCGGCGGCGATGCGGCGAAGCTGCACACGGCGGTCGTCATCCCCTAGCCCTTCGAGATTGGCGAAGTCTTCGATCGACAGGTCCTCGCCGTCGGTGCCGGCATCCACCAAGGTCCACTGCAGCGGGTGCGCGGCGATACGCTGCAGCGCCGCGGCTACCTTCGGATCTTCGCCATGGGCACTGAAATCTGCCACCAGCAGCAGGCGCTCGACGTCCACCTTGGGCAGCCCGGACAGCAGAGCGTCGACTGCCTGGTAGAAGTCCTGTGAATGTTCTGTCGCGGCGTCGCCCGATGCGCGGGGCACCGAACGGCTGTCGAACAGGCAGATCACCGCGTCCATGCCGGCGACACTCTGCGACACGCTGATGGCATCGAACAAGTCGCCCGTCTTGGCGCGCAACCCGGGCCGAACGGTCATCGAATTGAGATCGTCTACCAGCGTCACGGCCTCGTGCTGCCGGCTCAGCAGTTCACACAGCAAAGCATTGCCCAGGCTCGAGTGCGCTCCATACAGCGCGAACTTGAGTCTGGGCGTCTCGGCGTTGAGCATGAGCGGGACGAGCCGTTCAGCGACGCGTGACCAGATAGCCGATCAGCGCGACGGCGCCAGCGGCCAATGCCACAGTGCTCAGGGGGTGTTCACGTGCGCATTCCTTGGCCATGCGGCCGGCATCGCGACCCCGCTTGGACAGGTCGCGGCAATGCGCGTCCCAGTTGGTGTCGTGCCATAGAGACTCGGCACGTGCGCGCAGGGAATCGAAGCGATGTTGCGAGCCGCGGGCCGCGTCGTGCTTGAGCTCATCGAGAGCGGTCATCAGGTCGTGGATTTCGCTTTCGATTTCGTCGCGGGTGGTAGGTTTGCGGCTGAAGCGGGACATATCGGTTCTCCCCTTTGAATGTGCTCGTTTGACCTCATGGTCTCGGCAAAGGTCCTGACAGGTAGCGGACCCGCAGCCGGCGTACGGGTTCCCGTCCGTCGGGCGGATTGATTCGGCGTACGTTGCTGCCGATAGCACGGGAAACGTCGTCGCGTGCAGCATCTGGGCCGTGTCGCCGCAGAGCCGCGAAAAAGCGCGGCAATCGATGTTCTTCTACACTCGGACGCAGCGTCCCGGGCATTCCCAGTTCAGCTGGTGCCCAGCTGCCGATCTGAGTGGCGAGCGAAACGGCATCGCAAAGGGCCGAGAGCGGCTATGAACGAGCCAAAATAAAACGCTGCAAGGGGTCTTATGCGTGGCCCTGGTTACCTATAATGCGCGCCGCGTTCTTCGACTTCGGCGCGTCTTTTTTCACTGCCAATTCATCGGTGTTCAACTTGAAATTTCGTCAATCCATTCTCGGTCTGCTGCTCGCATGCGGCAGTGTCATCCTGGCGCCTTCCGTTACCGCTGCCACCCAAGCCACCGTTCAACAGGAGCTGGCGTCTGGCAGCGCCCTGCTGATCGACCTGAAGAGCAACGAGGTGCTGTACTCGAGCAATCCCGATCTGGTCGTGCCGATCGCCTCGGTCACCAAGCTGATGACCGCCATGGTCGCGCTCGACGCCAAGTTGCCGCTCGACGAGCGACTGCCGGTCACCATTCGCGACGCGCGGGAAATGCAGGGTGTTTTTTCCCGGGTGCGCATCGGCAGCGAAGTCAGCCGCCGCGAGATGCTCCTGCTGGCGCTGATGTCATCGGAAAATCGCGCCGCCGCGAGCCTGGCGCACCATTATCCGGGCGGTTACAGCGCATTCATCCAGGCGATGAACGCCAAGGCTCGGGCGCTGGGGATGACGCATACACATTACGTTGAGCCCACCGGCCTGTCGGTGCAGAACGTCTCCAGTGCTCGCGACCTGGTCAAGCTGCTCAAGGCCAGCCAGGCCTATCCGCTGATCGAACAGTTCAGCACCACTTCGGAAAAGACCGTCGCCTTCCACAAGCCCAACTACACCCTAGGCTTCCGCAACACCAACGCGCTTGTACGCAAGCCCGACTGGAGCATTCAGGTAACCAAGACTGGCTTCACCAACGCCGCCGGCCATTGCCTGGTGATGCGCACGGTGATGAACAAGCGCCCCGTGGCGTTCGTGGTGCTCGATGCCTTCGGCAAGTACACCCACATTGCCGACGCCAGTCGCCTGAAGAAGTGGATGGAGACGGGCAAGGTGACCCCGGTCGCCCCCGCCGCGCTGGCCTACAAGCAGCAAAAGATGGCCGAGCGGCGACTGGCCGGCCAGTCCAGCGGCGCGCCCACGGTGATCGCCGGCGCGCGCTGAAGCGGCGCCAGAGGCAACGTGCCCCTCGGATAGGCCTGCAGGCCGACATCGGTTACCGGCCAGCCGCCGCTCATGCGCGTATCGATGCGCTTTGATGCAACGATGCCGGTACAGCTGACTCAAACGACTACCCTCTCCCTCAGCGCAACGGGAATCGAACGTCGTTATGAGCACGCCAGACAACACCTATATCGAGTGGCTGGAAAGCCAGTCCATGCTAAACGCCGCCCGCCAGCGGGCCCGGCTCTATGCGGGCCAGGCGCGGCTCTGGCAGCGTCCCTACGCCCAGGCGCGGCCGCGCGATGCGAGCGCGATTTCCTCTGTGTGGTTCACCGCCTACCCCGCCGCGATCATCACGCCCGAGGGCGGCTCGGTACTGCAGGCGCTGGGTGACGACCGTCTCTGGAGCGCGCTGTCCGAACTCGGCGTGCAGGGCATTCACAACGGCCCAATGAAGCGCTCCGGCGGCTTGCGTGGACGCGAGTTCACGCCGACCATCGATGGCAACTTCGACCGCATCAGCTTCGATATCGACCCCAACCTCGGCACCGAGGCCGAGATGTTGCAGCTCAGCCGCATGGCTGCGGCGCACAACGCCATCGTCATCGACGACATCGTCCCGGCGCACACCGGCAAGGGCGCCGATTTCCGCCTGGCGGAGATGGCCTACGGTGACTATCCCGGCCTTTACCACATGGTCGAGATCAACGAGGAAGACTGGCCCCTCCTACCCGAGGTGCCCAAGGGCCGGGATGCGATCAACCTGCCGCCCCCGGTGGTCGACCAGCTCAAGGAAAAGCACTACATCGTCGGTCAGCTGCAGCGGGTGATCTTCTTCGAACCCGGCATCAAGGACACCGACTGGAGCGTGACCGGCATTGTTACCGGCGTCGATGGCAAGCGTCGGCGCTGGGTCTACCTGCACTATTTCAAGGAAGGTCAGCCCTCGCTGAACTGGCTGGACCCGACCTTCGCCGCGCAGCAGCTGATCATCGGCGATGCGCTGCACGCCATCGACGTGTCCGGTGCACGGGTCCTGCGCCTGGATGCCAACGGCTTCCTCGGGGTCGAGCGCCGCGCGGAGGGCACCGCCTGGTCCGAGAGCCATCCGTTGTCGGTGACCGGCAACCAGCTGATTGCGGGTCTCATTCGCAAGGCCGGCGGCTTCAGTTTCCAAGAGCTGAACCTGACCATCGATGACATCGCCGCGATGTCCCATGGGGGCGCGGACCTGTCCTACGATTTCATTACCCGGCCGGCCTATCACCATGCACTGCTCACCGGCGACACCGAGTTCCTGCGATTGATGCTGCGTGAGGTACACGCCTTCGGCATCGACCCGGCCTCGTTGATCCACGCCATGCAGAACCACGACGAGTTGACCCTGGAGCTGGTGCATTTCTGGACGCTGCACGCTTACGACCATTACCACTACCACGGTCAGACGCTGTCGGGCGGCATCCTTCGTGAACACATTCGCGAGGAAATGTACGAGCGCCTGACCGGCGACCATGCGCCCTACAACCTCAAGTTCGTCACCAATGGTGTGTCCTGTACCACCGTCAGCGTGATCACCGCCGCGCTGGGCATTCGCGACCTTGGCACTATCAGCGCGTCCGACATCGAGCAGATCAAACGGCTGCATCTGTTGCTGGTGATGTTCAACGCCATGCAACCCGGCGTCTTCGCCCTTTCCGGCTGGGATCTGGTGGGCGCTTTGCCGCTGGAAGCCGAACAGGTCGAGCACCTGATGGGCGATGGAGATACCCGCTGGCTGCACCGTGGCGGCTACGATCTGGCCGATATAGCACCCGAGGCCGAAAGCTCCAGCGAGGGCCTGCCCAAGGCGCGTTCGCTCTATGGCAGCCTGGTCGAGCAGCTGAAGAATACCGGCTCGTTCGCCTGCCAGCTCAAGCGCATCCTCAGCGTGCGTCGCGCCTATGACATTGCGGCTAGCAAGCAAATCCTGATCCCGGATGTGCAGGCGCCAGGGCTGTTGATCATGGTCCACGAGTTGCCCGCTGGCAAAGGTGTACAGATCACCGCGTTGAACTTCAGCGCGGAGGCCATCAGCGAAACGGTCATCCTTCCCGGCATCGCACCCGGCCCGGTGGTCGATATCATTCACGAAAGCGTCGAAGGTGATCTGACGGAAAACGGCGAGATGGCTTTTAACCTCGACCCATACGAGGGCCTGGCGCTGCGCGTGGTGAGTGCCGCTTCACCGGTGCTTTAAGGCAGCTTAGGCCCGGCTGTTCCCTGTGTCGGCACCGCAACGCTGGCGCAGGCGCGTCCGTCGCCTAGACTCGAAACATCTGAACCATCCTGGCCTCACCTTCTCTGCTGATAACAGGGGAGGCTGTTGTCGCGCGGAAGTGCTTTCTTCCCGATGGGCTCCGCCGCCCTTGCTAACCGACCGCATGAGGAAAGACAAATGGACATTGAACAACGCATACGCGAACGCGCCTATGATATTTGGGACGGTCAGGGTCAGCCCGAGGGGCAAGCCGCCGCGCACTGGTTGCTCGCCCGGGAAGAGGTTGAGCACTTCTACAAGAAAGGTGATGCGAGCTCCGGCAGCGTGGAAAAGCAGGCTGAGGATCTATAGGCCGGCACCGGAACGGACGTGGTTACCGCTCAGCACCCGTCAGCCGTTACACACCCTCTGCCCGTGCCGCTGGAGATTTCATTGTCGGCGGTATAAGGGCGCTTCAGCGTAAAACACCTGCAAACCTGACGCTCCTATTGCCGTCCGGGCTTGGCGCTTCGGCTGTCGAGCACTACCTTGTAACTTCGAATTGGCCCTAATCAAAAACGCGCCATCCGGCGTTGTAAGGAAAAGATCGTGATGAGTGAGCAAACCATGCGTCATGTAGAGCATCGCCCAGGTGGCGGTGCCGAGTGTCTTCGGCTGGTAGACGGCCCCATCCCCGAGCCAGGTCCTCACGACGTCCTGGTGCGGGTCGCCTACGCCGGCATTAACCGCCCAGACGTGTTCCAGCGCTCCGGCAGTTATCCGCCGCCACCGGATGCTTCGCCACTGCTCGGCCTGGAAATCTCCGGCGAGATCGTTGCGCTCGGCGCTGAGGTGAGCGGCTGGTCCGTCGGTGACCAGGTCTGCGCCCTGACCCCCGGTGGCGGCTACGCCGAATACTGTGTGGCCCCCGCCGAGCATTGCCTGCCGGTGCCTGCCGGCCTGTCGCTGTTGGAGGCAGCGGCCCTGCCGGAAACCTACTTCACCGTATGGAGCAACGTGTTCGAACGTGGCGGCCTCAAGCCGGGCGAAAGCTTTCTGGTCCACGGCGGCTCCAGCGGTATCGGCCTGACGGCCATTCAGCTGGCCAAGCAGTTCGGTGCTCAGGTATTCACCACCGTCGGCAACGCCGACAAGGTCGAAGCCTGCCAGCGCGCCGGAGCCGACCGGGTGATCAACTACCACGAGGAAGACTTCGTCGAGGTCCTGGCGCAGGCTACCGAGGGTAACGGTGTGGACGTCATCCTCGACATGGTCGGTGGCGACTACATCGCGCGCAACATCAAGTCCCTCGCGGTGGATGGCCGGCTGGTGCAGATCGCCTTTCTCAAGGGCAGCCGGGTGGAGTTCGATACCTCGGCGATCATGCGCAAGCGCCTCACCTTCACCGGCTCGACCCTGCGCCCACGCAGCCGCCAGGACAAGGCGGGGATCGCCAAAGCGTTGCAGGAGAAGGTCTGGCCGCTGCTGGAAAGGGGCGCCTGCCATCCGGTGATCCACGCCACCTTCCCGCTGGCTGACGTCGCCGAGGCGCACCGGCTAATGGAAAGCAGCCAGCACATCGGCAAGATCATGCTGGACGTCGCCGGATAATCAACGCAATTACTCCAACTCTGGAGCGTTCGCGATCAGAGGGCTGGATGCGGCGTTCGATAGCGCATTCTCGACGGGAGGATGCTGCGATCTGCCCGTTCAGCGTTGGGGCAAATACGGAACGCCCAGGTAGCGGTATCGATATGAAGCGGGATGACGCCTCACGCGATCTGAACGCTTCATGCTTCCCGCTCTCAAAATACGCAGACATTCATGGCGGCGGGCGGGCAGCGAACACCCGCCCTCTGCCCCTGCGTTCGATCACCAGTCTTCTGCGCTAACGTCAACGATCAGGTCTCGATATCGAATCCAAACCTATGTCCAACTCAAGCATCAACGGGCCTGCCTTCCTACAGGGCGGCGGCGAAATGGGTGCCTTGATGCGGTCACACGACTGGGCGGCCACGCCCTTTGGCCATACCGTTAGCTGGCCGCAGTCGCTGCGCTCCATGGTATCGGCGTGCCTTAACTCGCCGTTGCTGGGCACCATTCTGTGGGGCCCCGAGCTGCGAATGCTCTACAACGACGCCTATATTCCGTCCATGGCCGATCGACACCCCAACGCGCTGGGCCTGCCGGTCGCCGATGTCTGGGGCGAAGCGTGGGACATGGTTGCCCCGCCCTTCCATCATGCGATGAACACCGGTGAAGGCTTCGCGCAGGACCTCGTCGAGTTGCCGATGATGCGTAACGGCCAACCGGAAATCACATACTGGAATATCAGCGCCGCACCGATCCGCGGCGAGGACGGCAGCATTGTCGGCCTGCTGAACCAGGGCATGGAGATCACAGGCCGGGTTATCGCCGAAAGGCAGCGCCTGGTCGCCAAACAGCATCTGCGCGAAATGAACAAGCGCCTTTCCCACGAGGTAATCATCCGCACGGAAGAGCGCAACCTGATGTGGGATACCTCCCCTGACCTGATGATCGTGATCGACTTCAAGGGTGTCATTCATCGGGTCAACCCAGCCTGGACGACGCTGCTCGGATACAGCACCGACGAGCTCATCGGCCATCACGTCAATGAATTCATTGTGGAAGAAGATCATCGGAAACGGTCAACGCCTATCTGACCACTGCTGTCGGCACATCGGTGCGGATCGTCAACCGCTACCGGCACAAAAGCGGAGCGTTGCACCCGATCTCATGGGTCGCTGCGCCGGCAGGCGACATGACCTACGCCACCGGTCGCGACATCACCGAAGAACGGGCACGCCAGGCGCAGCTCGAATCGACCCATGAACAGCTGCGCCAGGCGCAGAAGATGGAGGCGGTAGGTCAGCTCACCGGAGGGCTGGCGCACGACTTCAACAACCTGCTCGCCGGTATCTCCGTCAGCCTGGAAATGATCGACAGCCGCATCAGGCAGGGTCGGATGCTGGATATTGAGAAATACCTGCTGGTGGCACAGGGTTCGACCAAGCGCGCCGCGGCGCTCACGCATCGACTGCTGGCCTTTTCCCGCCGGCAGACCTTGGCGCCAAAGCCGACCAACGCGGCGATCCTCGTCAACGGCATGCTTGAAATAATCCAGCGCACCGTAGGTCCGGATATCACAGTGGAAAGCATCCCAGCGGCCGATTTATGGCCAGCACTGGTCGACCCGTCACAGCTGGAAAACGCCCTGCTCAACCTATGCCTCAACGCCCGCGACGCGCTGCCTGGCGGTGGCCTCATCGTCATTGAACTGAACAACTGCGTAATCGACGCCGACAGCACGAAGCAGCAGGACATTCCAGCGGGGCAGTACCTGGCGATGCGGGTAACGGACAACGGCACCGGCATGTCGCCCGATGTCCTGGAGAAGGCATTCGACCCGTTCTTCACCACCAAGGCGATCGGTGAAGGCACAGGCTTGGGGTTGTCGATGATTTACGGGTTCGCGCAACAGTCCGGAGGGCAGGTGCGCATCGCTTCCCAACCAGGCGCAGGCACCAAGGTCACCCTTTACCTGCCGCGCTATCACGGCGAAGCTGAAGCCGATACCGGTCAGCCGGGCGGCACCGTCGTTGTGGCCGAACGGCGAAGCGAAACCGTATTGATCGTCGAGGACGAAGCGGCCGTCCGGATGCTGGTCGCCGATCTCTTGCAGGGCGAGGGCTATCGCACTATCGAGGTGCCTGATGGCACCGCTGGCCTTGAAGTGCTGCAATCCGGTGTTGTTATCGATCTGCTCATATCCGATGTCGGCCTGCCCGGTGGCATGAACGGCTTACAGCTGGCCAAGGCTGGGCGGCACGGTCGTCCCGAGCTACCGGTGCTCCTCATCACTGGCTATGCGGCAGATGCCCTTGCCGATCATGGCAGCCTGGAGCCGGGCATGTCGGTGCTCACCAAGCCTTTCACGATAGCGAGTCTGACCGAGCGTATTCGTACGCTGATTGGCTAGCCGCCCAGCGAATTTCGCCTCTCGGACCGCGATTTCGTCAGCCTCCCGTCCAGATTCTGGAACCATCTGCCTGCTGCCCGCCTCTGCTCAATACAGGGTGTGAAGACACCGAACCGGGCCGAAGCGGATTGCTATCCGTCCTGGCCACAGCGACGAGGGCAACGATATGAACGACGAGCAGCGTATACGTGACCGGGCTTATGAAATCTGGGAAGCCAACGGCCGACCGGAAGGCCAGGAAAGTGAACATTGGGCGCAGGCGCGCGACGAGATGGAACCCTTCTACAAGGAAGGTGATGCCACGGCCGGTAGCGTCGAGAGCAGCGTGGGGATTCCCATGCCGAAGCCGGAAAGCGACCCCCAATCGAGCTGAGCGGACGACCGTGAGGCGCTACCTGTACCGCGCCTCGCCGGTCAGCGATCGTTCAACTATGCAGTCTCTGGCACTGACGGTTCGCTGTTCCTGCGCCAGTTTCTTTAACAGGCCCCTTTCGCCCCGATGATGCAACCACTCAATCACCAGGCCATTTTCCAGGCCGTACCCAACCTGCATTTGATCCTGGCGCCTGATCCGGATTTCACCATCCTGGCGGCCAGCGACGCGCAACTGCGCGCAACCAATACGCGTCGGGAACAAAGCGTTGGTCGGCCAGTATTCGATGTGTTTCGCAAGAACCCGGATGATCCAACAGAATTTGGCACCGGGGCTTTACGCGCTTCGCTGGAGCGCGTTCTACGGACTCGCTCGCCAGATGGCATGGCCATCACCAAGTACGACATTCCGCGGCCGGAGTCGGAGGGCGGCGGCTTCGAAGTGCGCTACTGGCGTCCTCTAAACGTGCCGGTACTCGATGATCGGGGCGACGTGCTTTACATCATCCATCAGGTCGAAGACGTTACCGAAGACGTGTTACGGCAAGAAAGCGCCGGCCTCAGCCACACCGACGAACGCTTTCGCGCCGCGCTGCTGGCCTCCGGGACGGGCACCTTCACGTGGTACCTCCACGATGGGAGCTTCAGCTTTGATGGCGCGTTGGAGCAGATATTCGGTCTGGCCCTCGGTCAGAAGGTCAACAATGTTTCGCGGTTCATCGAGCATGTGCATAGCGAGGATCGAAAGCTGGTGCGCCTGGCCTTCGATCGTGGCAACGACTTTGCTGTCGAGTTTCGCCTGACGCATACCGGCGCCGAGCGGTGGTTTTCATGCAAGGCCAAGGCGTTTCGCGACGCTACGGGCAACCTGGCCTACATTGCCGGCGCCTGCACGGATGTCAGCGCTCTCAAGCGCGCCGAACAAGCCCTGCGCGTCAGCGAGGGCCGCATGCGCCAGCTCAACGAAACCCTTGAGGCGCGCGTGGCGGCCGAAGTCGCCGAACGCGTCCGCGCGGAAGACGCCCTGCGTCAGGCACAGAAAATGGAGGCCGTCGGCCAGCTCACCGGTGGCATCGCGCATGACTTCAACAACCTGTTGACCGGCATCATTGGCAGCCTTGACCTCATGCAGCGGCGCAACCGCCGCGGTGAAGTGCAGGAGGTCGAGCGTTACATCAACGCCGCCGTCACCTCAGCCCAGCGCGCCGCTGCACTGACGCAGCGGCTACTGGCCTTTTCCCGGCAGCAGACCCTCGATCTCAAACCGGTCGACGTCAACCAACTCGTGGCCTCGCTGGAAGACTTACTGCATCGCACCACGGGCGAGAACATCCGGCTACAGACGGACCTGAGCGCCGGGCTGCAGCCCGCCTGCATGGACGTCAACCAGCTCGAAAGCGCCTTGATCAACCTCGTCATCAATGCCCGAGATGCCATGCCGCACGGCGGCAAGATCACTGTCTCCACCAGCAGCTACCAGCAAACCGCCACCCCCGACCCGAAGAAGCGCGGCCTGACCGAGGGCGACTATATTCTCCTGGACGTTACCGACACAGGTACCGGCATGACGCCGGAGGTGCGCGGGCGAGCATTCGAACCCTTCTTCACCACCAAACCCATCGGCCAAGGCACGGGCCTGGGGCTCTCGATGGTGTATGGCTATATCAAGCAGGCCAAGGGCTACATCCATATCGAGTCGGCGTCTGGGACAGGGACTAGCGTCTGTCTATATCTGCCCGCTCATCAGGGCGAGACGAGCCCGACGCGGGTTGAACCGGAACGTACGCTCCACGGCATGGGCGAGACCATCCTCGTGGTCGAGGACGAACCCGTGGTCCGCTCGCTGGTGATCGAAGTCCTTCGAGACCTGGGTTACGAAACCCTGGAAGCTGGCGAGGCCACCGAAGCACTGATCATCACCGAAAGCGCTCAGCGCATCGACTTGATGGTGTCCGACGTCGGCCTGCCCGGCATGAACGGCCGCCAGCTGGCCGATATCGTCCGCCAGCAACGCCCCGGCCTGAAAGTGCTCTTCGCCACCGGCTACGCCGAAAGCTTCGCCGCCAACGACTTCCTAGGCCCGGACATGGGCGTGATTACCAAGCCGTTTGCCATCGATGCCTTTGCCACCAAGGTTGGGGAAATGCTGGGTACGCACGACGGCTGAGCGGGCCGGTTCCAACATTCCTCATAACTAGCCGCCCTACCCGCACGCTGGCCTGAGCGAAACCGTATATCCGATAGCCATACACCAAGCACGGATTAATCCCTTTTGCTGCTTTACCGGATTTATCGCCGCCGGTAACGTGGCGAAGCCGTGCCGGTTTGCGCACCGCCTCACACTCCCCCGCAGGCTTAAGCCCAGCGGCCAGCTCAACGGGCTACGGCCCGAACACCACGGAAGGTACAGATGGCCCGCTTTTTCCCCGTTCGGTCTCAGTGTCAGTTCGATACGCCTGGCGAGCGGCGTTTTGCCGAGCGGTTTATTCAGCGCGCCGTCGGCCTCTCCCGAATCCATCGAAGTGGGGCAGGCGGGAGAGCAAGAGCCATGAACGCACTCGCAAATTGCTTCGAATCAACGCCGGCTAATCGCCTTGGTGGACTGTGGTGTATAACCTTCCAATTGGTTTTACAGTCCGTTGAAAGGCTTGTGCTAGAGCCGTTAATAAATCCCGTACGGAATGTTATACATCAAGCCCGTTCGGCGTCTTATACACCACTTGGTGTCTAATTATAGTTAGACAAAAACGGAGTAATTGCGTGATTACACTCTGGGCAGTACTGGGAACTATGGCGGCAGGCTGGCTTCTAGCCACAACCGTCCGAGGAGCTGATGGTAAAGCGCTCTATTTTGTCGCGGGGATTACCGGGTATCCCATAGCTTGTGTAGGGCTTGGCTTATTACTGGAGATAAGCGGAGTAAAAATTATGGCTTTCGGCTTCATCGCTCTCGTAGGTATGGCTATATATGTAATGCTTCGTCCAGATGATTCAAGCGCAACCGAAGGCTGAATGCGTCTAACAAGCCGCTGGAATCGCTCACTCCGTTCGCTTGGACCGGCTAAGCCGGCCCCTATCTTAATCGTTAGGCAAAATGGCTCGAACAACAAAAATCGCATTAGCGCGCGAGCAGTTAGAGGACGGAATCGGCCTGTTTCTGAGTGGCCGATATGTCTCTGCACTCACACTACTTGGTGCCTCCGAAGAAATTCTCTCTAGAATCATTCAAGAACAAACAGGCACTCATCCCCTAGAAAATTTATGGCAATGGGCAAATCGAACAAGAACACGCTTGGGGCACCCACATTTATCAAAGCAGGAAATATTTAAGTCATGGAATGCGGGTCGAAATACTGTTAAACATCACAACCCAGGCGAACCACAAAACTTGAACCATGATCGGTTTGGCGAGGCGTTCATGATGATTCAACGTGCAACTAGCTGCGCAGATCATTTAAAACTCAAGTATGTAGGTAAAAAATTATATAAGGCGTGGCTCGTCGAAAAAGGTTTTCCGTAACCGTGTTCGACTTTTGTGAATGCCTAACAAGTGGTTCAAATCGTTCGCTTCGCTCACTGGGACGGGCTAAAGCCCGCCCCTTAACCAAACGTTAGGCATATGGAAAAATTCTGGGACATTCTAAGCGCAGCACCCTCAGAGGCCTGGGTTGGCCTATTAGGCGTTATCTTTGGCTCATTACTTACAACTCTTGGCGCCTGGCTAACCAACAGTTCTAACAGAAAGCAGTTGAAGCTACAGCTTGAGCATGAAAAGCGGCTACAAAGCCAGAAGCTCGCAAAAGAGCGTCTTGAAGAACTTTACGTTTTGGTATGTCACTGGCAACACGGTATGTTTAGCAACTACATGAATCTGACCCTCGTAATGAAAGGGCATACCGATTACAACCAATACCTCGATACTCTTATAAATGAAAAGTCGTCTAATGGCGTTGACTTCAATCGCCTTGAAATGATCATTGGTGTTTACGGGGAGCAAGTGCAACCCGCATATGACGCCGCGCTTAAAATACGAGAGGATATTAACTCTATAGAAGCAGAGCATAAGTCTGCCTATCGCCGCGGTGAGCCAGGTGGAGCTTTTCTAAAACCGTTCAGTGATGCTCAACTTGAATTTGGCACAGCCTGTGACGCACTAAAAGACAAAATTGCTCTAGCAGCAAGGGAAGCCTAACAAGTGGTTCAAGTCGTTCGCTTCGCTCACTCGGGACGGGCTAAAGCCCGCCCCTTAACCAAACGTTAGGTTCATTCATGGCTAGCGAGGTAGCCTGGAAATGACGCGTGGAAAAGGCTCCGCCGTTTTCCACCCTACGCAATGGCGAGGCCTCGTTAGTGCAGGCGGATGTGGTTGACGTAGGGTGGGCAACTTTTTTTGTCCACGCGGCGATCGCTTACTGGCGACGCATTGCTCGAAACCGCATGCCATGTCTGCATGCTCGCCGGGAGGGTGCCTTGGATGGTTGGTGGGCTGAAGCGGAACGCCGCCCGGCCCACCCTACATATTGTTTGAGCTGGGAAAGGGCAGAGACTAATTGATCTGTCCACTCGCCTTTTTGGTCGATCTGAATCAAATCCAAACATCGCTCTCAGCGGTCCGCTCATTCGTCGCATCGCCGGTATTCAACACACCCCTGGGCTCGATCAGCAGCAGCTTCGTCTCCTGCGCCGCGCTGGGTTTGTGTTCAACCCCTTTCTTCACCACATACATCTCGCCGGCACCGACGGTGACCTCGCCGTCTCGAAAATGAATCACCAGCTCGCCCTCCAGCACGATGAAGGTTTCGTCGGTGTCGGCATGCCGGTGCCAGATGAACTCGCCTTCTAGCCGGGCGATTTTGAACTGGTGGTCGTTCATTTCCGCGACGACCTTCTGCGTCCACTGTTCATGGAACAGCGCAAATTTCTCGGCGAAGTTAATAGCGGAATAGGGATGCATCCGGTAGCGGAAGCCGGCCTATGCGCCGGCCTTTCCATTGTGGACCTCGTCCGGGTGGAGCACGATGGTGCCGCCCGGCAGGCTGTGCCGCATCGATTGCCGATAATAAAAGCTCTGCACACCCGACAACGTGCTGGCGATGGCGTAGGTGTCATGTCGGTGGGGCGTGTAGCCGTGACCGCGGAAATTGACTTCGATACGCTCCATCTTTGTCGATGGCGTGGCGCGAGCCAGCCAGTCGCGGTCGGTGCTGAGTCTGTTCATCGCGCTGCGCTACATAGATACGAGGTTGAAGCATCCCCATCGTGTGCGCAGGCTGGTAGCGGGAACATCTGATTTAAAGAAGGCCTATTTACTTTCTGCATAACTGCCGAGCGCTTAGTCGCTTGGTAGGAACACCGGCTGTGTCCTGCAAATTGCGGTTACCCCGCAGCTATCGGCGTGTTGCTCTTAGGCGACGCAGCCTTTCCAGTAAACGTACCGTCTGTCGGCGCCTCCATTTTTGCGTTCAGGTTGAGCAGCGGGACGCCGATAAGTCCGTTTAGACATTACCACCTGCGAAATGTGATGGCCTTTGGCCGCTCCTGGGTGTGATTTCCGCGCCGCTCGCTCAATGGCGAGCCGTGACCTATTTGCAGTGCTTTTGAGGGACTTTTATGCCTCGTTTCAACAAGCTTTTGCCCAGCACGATTTATAGCGCTTTGTTGATGGGTTGCATAACTGCCGCTCACGCCGCTCCCAGTACTATGGACGTCGAATACGATGGTTACAAATACACCATTGGATCCGCGTATACGTCCTATACCGATATGCCGTCCTTGCTGGAATCTCAATACTGGTGGGGAAACCAGTCACTGTCGTTTGCTTTGTCCGGATTGGTTACTGACCAGTTACCAGGCACGCCTTTTCTACTGTTCGGCTATGGGTTAGATAGCGGACACGTCTCGATCGATTATTATCAGGGATCGGTTATAAACTGCCCAATTAACTGTCCGTACGTAAGTGGCGAATATTACTACGCGACCGCCACGAGAGCTGCTCTATCGCCGGTGGTACCCGAACTTCCTGAAACACCAGAAGTACCAGAAACACCAGAAGTACCAGAAGTACCAGAGGTACCGTTGCCGCCGGTGGTAATTGAGAAAGAAATGATCACGTTAGCGTCTTCTGTAGACAGCCTGATCTCCGCTTCCTCTGGTATCAATTCTGTTATTAGTAACGTAAATGTCTTGATTAACGGTGCACACAGCCGCCCCATTTCGCGTTTGGTCGAGCCTGGTAAGAATACTTTCTGGATAGGTGGGGACTGGGGACGCGATGATCACGGCGACCGGGACGGCTCCAATGGTGTCGCTGAGTTTGGACTTGGCCGTAACTTTGGCTTTGCGCAGATCAACGTATCCATTGGCCAGACCTGGGCAAAGCAGAGCCTTGCCTACAGCGGCAAAATCGATGCAGACGGTCAATACGCGATGCTGGAAGCAATCATCCCGTTATCTGAGCAGCACGGCATATATGCAACATTTGGCGGTTTTGGCCATTGGGGGAAGAGCGAAATTCGTCGCGGCTACGTTTACGGCAACAGCCTCGACTCTTCCCGCGGGAAAGCAGATACCGATACATGGGGGGCTCGTGTTCGTTTGGATTGGGTAAACGCGCTTACGCTTCATAAAACGGGCATCAGCCCCTATATCGACTTTAGCTATACGAACGCCCAAATCGACGGATACACCGAGAACGGGGGCAATGCCCGCGCTCGTTTTGATAGCCAGACTGACGAATATACGGAAGCTCGCCTTGGCTTAAACACTAAAACACCTCTTCCAATTCCAAGGTTCGACTTCGTAACGACCCTGGAAGGTGCGCATCGGTTTCAAGACCGTACTGCGGGTGTTAGCGGTGATGTGACCGGTCTTTTCACTTTCAAGGTGAAGGGAGAAGAAGTTACCAACGACTGGGTGAAGGCTGGCGCGGGCGTGGAGGGCTTGGTTGGTCCTGGTACCGTTTCGCTCATGTTGAACGGCACCTCGCGAAGTGACATGCCAAATCTATGGATGGCTGCCTCGTATCAGCTCGCGTTCTGAGTGGAGCCTGCGCTATTTGAAGCCCGCCTAGTGCGGTAGCCTGGAACTGACGCGTGGAAAAGGCTCCGCCGTTTTCCACCCTACGCAATGGCGAGGCCTCGTTAGTGCAGGCGGATGTGGTGACGTAGGGTGGACAACGCTTTTTTTGTCCACGCGGCGATTCCTTAATGACAGAAAAGGGGACAGATTTATTTATCCGTCCCCACCGTCCCGGTGATCGCTCTTAATCAAATCGCAAACCGCGGCACGACTCTCCGGCATCAAAACCAGCCATGTTGCGCTCAGCTTCAACAGCGTTTTTATGACTCACCCGTTCGGCACGACCTCGTAGGGCGTATTGCTGAAAAAGAGGTTGCGCCAGTCCGGGCGCCATTGGGGGATGCTCAGGGTAAAGTCTTGGGTGCGCTTGTCGAAGGCGATCCAGGTCACGCCCAGGCTTTGGCTGTCCTCGCTCGCTCGCATGTCTACTGAGCGCGTAGCAAAGAGCGGGCTGCGAAATATCGTCGACCGGTCCGCACGGTCGACGATGCGCAGATACGACAGGCCACCACCAGGGGCGAGCAGACCCTGTACGGGAACGCTTTCTATCAAATGGCCGCCTTGCGGGCTGACTTGCGAAACCGACGGCGGCGCGCTCAGTGCATCGTTAAGGCTCCAGCCAAAGAGCAGGGCGAGCGCGGCGAGAAGGCTGCATACAGCGAGAATGGTTTTGTTCATGTCAGTGTTTCGGCAGGGTGATGGCGGGCGTGCCAGGTGGCAAGGGTTCGCGTAGTAGATCGGAAAACACGCGGAAGTCTCCGCCTCGTTTGTATCTGGCCCGGTAATCGGCGAAATGCTTGTTCAGCACAAGCATGTAGCGTTTGCTCTGCTCGTCTATGTAGCGCCTTTGGTTCTGCTCACTCATGTTGAACAACGACCGCTGCATGATGCCGCGGGAGACGGCATCGACGCCGGCATTGTGTGCCGTGGCCGCCAGCAGGCTGGGAGCGATGCCATCGAAGTTCCAGTAGCCCAGCGGCTGGCTGAAAACCGAGCCGTCGTCGTTGAAGTCGTAATTGTCCTCGGCATAGAACAGCAATGTTCTCGGGCGAAACAGGATGCGATCTGCATGAACCTCTACGTCGCCCTCGGCCGCCACCCGCAGGTTGAAGTCCGCCAGCGCTCCGCGCAGGTCGTTGAGACCTTCGCTGCTCCATTTGGAAAAGGTGATCGCGCGTGAGTTGAAGTAGCCGAAGCGCTCCACCGCGCTCGCCAGGTTCGGGAAAACCAGGCGATGGCAGCCGAGCCCCTTGTCGCCATAGGCCTTGAGCAGATGTTTACGAATCTCACCCATGGCGGCGGCGTTGTTCCAGCTTCTGCGCAGCTCGGCGAGAACCGGCTGGATCTTTTCGAAACTAGCCACCCAACTCATCTTGACGATGCTTTCCCGGATGTACTGCGCCGGGGGGCATTCGGCGTGCTCCTTGACCCGCTGCGACATGCCGCCATTTTCCGTTGGCCAGGGTTGTCCCTGAAACCAGTGGCGCATCAGCGCGGCGGAAACCGGCCAATTGATGGCATCCATGGCTGCCGGAATGTCAGTGATCTTGAATAGCCTGGCCTGAACGGGGGTGCCATGCGTATTGCTCGCAGGGCTCAGGTTCGATTGTGCAACTAATGGCTCCGTGCTCGACATGCTGCGCCCTCAGCCAATGTAGATTTCGGTTTGTGGCGCGAACTCGACGGACACGGTCTCGGCCGTGTAGGCCGCAGCGTGTTTGGTCTTACCTTGCTCATCAGTGACCCCTTCGATGACGTTGCCGGAGGCCGTCTTCAGCGTGTAAGGGCGGTTGGCCAAAGGCAGACCGGTATCGCTATCGCTGAGCACGAAATGCTCGTCCAACTGGTTAGGCATCGGCGCCGGCGCAGTGAAAGGCGCCGTGCTCACTGACGAGCCGACCAGAATGTTGCCGGAGCCAGTCACGATACTGCCTCCGTGCGTGGTGGGGCTGCCGAGGAATGCAACCGGCTTGCCGTTAACCAAAATCGTGGCTTCGCCTTCTGATATCGCGCCACCGCAGTTACTGGTGTCACCGACTCGGGCAGCAGGTAGGTTGTTGAACAAGACGTCCGGGGAACCAACCGCCATGGGGTTGGAACCGTGACCGGGGATGGGGCAGGAGTGGGTGTCGGATAAGCGAGCAGCGGGCTTGGCCATACGAGTTCCTTTCGTAATCCATGAGTGAGGCTCAAGACCCTAACAAGTCTGGCGGAGCTCATCGACTCCGCCATCCCAAGGAGTCCGACTTGTTAACGTTTTCGCCAGCTGTTGGCGCTGCCGAGGGCGCTTTGCGTCAGCGAGGTAGCCTGGACGTGACGCGTGGAAAAGGCTTCGCCGTTTTCCACCCTACGCAATGGGAGGCTTCGTGATGCAAGCGGATGTGGTGACGTAGGGTGGACAACGCTTTTTTTGTCCACTCGGCGATCCGTTAATGGCGACGCCATGCTCGATACTGTATGCGATGCCCGCGTGCTCGCCCGGAAGGTGCCTTGGATGGTTGGTGGGCTGAAGCGGAACGCCGCCCGGCCCACCCTACAGATTGTTTGGGGAGGAAAAGGGCAGAAATTTATTCATCTTTCCCCCTGCCTCGCTGGCCGCTCTGAATCAAATCCAAACATCATTCTCAGCGGTCCGCTCATTCGTCGCATCGCCGGTATTCAACACACCCCTTGGCTCGATCAGCAGCAGCTTCGTCTCCCGCGCCGCGCTGGGTTTGTGTTCAATCCCTTTCTTCACCACATACATCTCGCCAGCGCCGACAGTGACCTCGCCGTCTCGAAAATGAATCACCAGCTCGCCCTCCAGCACGATGAAGGTTTCATCGGTGTCGGCATGCCGGTGCCAGATGAACTCGCCTTCTAGCCGGGCGATTTTGAACTGGTAGTCGTTCATTTCGGCGACGACCTTTTGTGCCCACTGGTCCCGGAACAGCGCGAATTTCTCGGCGAAGTTGATGGCGGAGTAGGGTGTCGTTTGAGTGTTCATGGCATGGCTCGCGAGTGGGTGCGGTAGGTGCCCACTACGCTAGCGCCGCACCTGCCGACTCGTATTGCACGATCGTGCAAGCACCGCTTGGGCCGGCTACCGGTGCTTGAGCATCTTCAGCCAACGTGCAGGGGAGATGCCGTAGGTCTGTGTGAACAGCCGGGTCATGTGGGCTTGATCAAAGAAGCCGCTCGCAAGCGCCGCATCGATCAGCGACTGACCTGCCAGCATCCGGTTGCGGGCCTCGGTAAGGCGCCGCTGGGTGATGTAGCGGTAGGGGCTGGTGCCGTACAGCGCACGGAAATCACGCGACAGGCTCCAGCGGTCGCGACCACTGGCCTGCACCAGGGCATCCAGCGTGATGCCTTCGCCAAGTGCGTCATGGATAAACGCGCGGGCCCGCTCAGCTGCGACGTAGTCAACGGCCTGCCGACCTCGCGGTTTGCCCGCCGCAGCCTTCAGTGCCTGCGCCAGGTCGTAGATCGCGTCGTCCTCTTCGAGCGGGTCGAGTGCGGCGTCCAGGCTGTAGAGCAGGCGATTGGTCGTTGAAAGCAGCCGAGGATCGTTCGACAGCCCACCCGGTATGAAGGGCAGGGGCTCGCCGCCAAGCACGTCCTGTATCAACGACGGTTCGATGTAGAGCATTCGGTAGCGGAAGCCGGCCTCTGTACCGGCCTCGCCATCATGAATTTCGTCCGGGTGAAGCACGATGGTGCCGCCCGGCAGGCTGTGCCGCATCGATTGCCGATAGTGAAAGCTCTGCACGCCCGACAACGTGCTGCCAATGGCGTAGGTGTCGTGTCGATGGGGCGTATAGCCGTGACCGCGGAAATAGGCTTCGATGCGCTCCATCTTTGTCGATGGCGTGGCGCGCGCAAGCCAGTCGCGGTCGGTGCTGAGTCTGTTCATCGCGCTGCGCTACATGGATACGAGGTTGAAGCATATCCATCGAAAGGGGCGCTTGTTAGCGTGGTCTCGTCGTGGCGGATTGCTTCGTAAGATGAGATCGCCGCAGCTGCTTCCGTCGTATATCGCGAGGCGCTTCCATCTCATAAGTTTCTATCCGCTACCGCTTCCATATTGGCCAAGTTATATTCACAAGTAGTCTGGCCGAAACAAGCACTAGGCTTAAATCGGTCATGACGGCCTTTTTGCATTTTGATCAATTATTGATAAGGAATATTTCATGGCGGATGCAATACAGATTAATACCGAACGCCTGAAAAATACTTTAGACCAAATAAGACTTAACCGTAGTGAAGCTTTAACCATCGACATAATTGAACAGTACATGGGTGGCTTTCATCAAAACAAAGCGGTTCCGCCAACGGATTCGTGGAACGCGCAATTCGGCAAGTATTTGAAAGCGCACCATGCAGAACTTGGTGTTCGTGAGATCGCTGCCGGGCAGAAAGTAAAAGTCAATGGCAGCCTTACCTCATCGTCTCTCTGGGCGCTGAATCACCAACCGGCTGAATGATAAGTAGGGTGCGCCGGGCGGCGATCCGCTTCGGCCCACCAGAATGGCTATCGAGCACAACGTCCGCGTGCCGATCACAGCAAAGTGGCAGCTAGCTCGTTGTGCGAGGGAGGGCGCCCAGGTTCAAGGGCAGCGGTGTACCCAGCCAAGCCGCGTACTCGGCATGCTCTCGGTAGGCATCCCGCGTTTCGGGATGGATCAGGATCGAAAGGCCACGCTGGTTGCACATCAACCAGGGCAATACGCTCGGCATGTCCGCCACTGAAAAGGCCAGCTGATACATCGGCTGGCTATGCGGTCCGACGGGGCGTTCATGCCAGCGCCCGATTCGCACGTCCGGGTATCGCTCCGCGATCTGCGAGCGAATCCACTGCGCCGTCTGCTCCTGTTCGCTCGTCATGAAATAAACGTGTGCGTGGTATCCACAGATGCTTTCAAAGTCTGCCATTTGCGTCGATATCGACGTATCAGATTCTTTCACTTGCCCTCCGGACGGGTCATGTGTGTAGGTAAGTATGGTGTAGGGACCGATAGTTTCAGTGCGCTGCGTGTAAGCGTGGACCAACAGTACAAAGATCGGGATATGGCCGATTGCGTTTCGTGTGGCGGAATCGCCGGAGGCGCTTACGTCGTTAACCGCGACACGGTCGCGGCCATCGCCCCGCGCCGCATACGCCCATCCGAACGTTGAATTACGCTCCGGTTGCTCGTCATTCAGCTATGTAGAGCGGGCGCACCCTGTGCGTTTATCTTTGCAGCAACTGGAGTGCGTCAAATAGCGCCGAGCGTCTGTCGTATCATGCCCGACCGCAACCGCTACTGCCCCGTCCCATGACCACCCTCGAACTCATCGCCTCAATCCTCGGCGTACTTGCCGTCTGGCTCACCGTGCGCCAGAACCCGCTGTGCTGGCCCATCGGGTTGGTGATGGTGTCGCTCTATGGCTGGTTTTTCTTCGAGGCGCGCTTGTATTCGCAGGTGTTGCTCAACGGCGTATTCGCCGCCATGCAATTGTATGGCTGGTGGCAGTGGACGCGGGGCAGCGGTGGGGAAGGCGGGCGGCCTGTCGTGGGTGCGGCGGCAATTGAGGTCGGCACGGGCCTGCTTATGGCAGTGCTGGGCAGTGTCGGGCTGGGTTTGTTGATGGCGACTGCGACTGAAGCGGCCTTCCCCTGGCCGGATGCGACGCTCACCGCGTTCAGCCTGCTGGCGCAGCTGTGGATGGCGCTCAAGCGCTGGCAGTGCTGGGTGTTGTGGATCGTGGTGGACGCGCTCTACGTAGCGTTCTTCCTGTTTCAGGAATACTGGCTCACCGCAGGGCTGTACGGATTGTTCACCCTGCTGGCGGTGATGGGCCTGCGTGAGTGGCGGCGGTCGGGGCTCGCGGCGCAATGAATCGCGATATGCGCGGATGCTTTACGTAGGATGGAATCGCTGGAAGCGCTTCCGTCGTTTATCGAGAAACGGCCGAATCCATCGTCCACACCGCAACCGAGCCAACCTTCCCGACTGTCGGATTACGCCTTTGGCTAATCCAACCTACGTTGGCTGGTGGCGTCCAACAATCGCCGTGTGGCGGAAGCTTTTTGTAGGATGGAATCGCTGCAGGCGCTTCCGTCGTTTATCGCCGGATAAACGCATGCATCGCAACACATCGAAATCGTACCAATTCACCCGATTGTCGGGTTATGCCTTCGGCTAATCCAACCTACGTCGGCTGTGGCGTCGCTGCCGCCCTCATTTGCCAGAGCAGACCGTTCCCCATGTTGTTCAGCCGTTTCGAAAACCTGATCGATGTCTTCAAACCCAGCCCTGACGTCGCGCCGCCGGCCGGCATGCTGCGCTTCTATGCTCACTACCTGAAGCAGGTCTGGCCCTTGATGACCGCCGTAATAGTGGTCGGCTTCTTCGCGGCGTTGATCGAGGTGGCGCTGTTCAGCTTTCTCGGCCAGTTGATCGACATGGCGCAGACGACGAGCGATGCGCGGACCTTCTTCGTCGAGCACCGCAACGCGCTGCTGTGGATGGCGCTGGTGGCGCTGATCATCCGGCCCCTGGTGTTCGGCCTGCACAACCTGCTGACCCATCAGGCGATCAACCCGGGGCTGACCAACCTGATCCGCTGGCAGAACCATCGCTACGTGCTCAAGCAGAGCCTGAATTTCTTCCAGAACGATTTTGCCGGGCGCATCGCCCAGCGCGTAATGCAGACCGGCCCATCGCTGCGCGATTCGGCGATGCAGGTGATCGATGCGCTGTGGCATGTGGTGGTCTACGCCGGCAGCGCGCTGTACCTGTTCGCCGCCGCCGATCTGCGCCTGATCGTGCCCTTGGTGCTGTGGATAATCGGCTACACCGCAGCGCTCTGGTATTTCGTGCCGCGCATTCGGGCGCGCTCGGCGGCCGCTTCCGCGGCGCGCTCGAAAGTCATGGGCCGCGTGGTGGACGGCTACAGCAACGTCGCCACGCTCAAGCTGTTCGCTCACTCAAAGGAAGAGGAAGGCTACGCACGCGAGGCCATGCAGGAGCTGCTCGGCAAATTTCAGCTGCAGTCGCGCATCATCACCAGCCTGGATTTGCTGATCTCCTGCATGAACGGCCTGCTGATCGTCGGCACCGGCGCGCTGGCGCTGTGGCTGTGGAGCGAGGCGCTGATCACCACCGGTGCCATCGCCCTGGCGCTGGGATTGGTGATCCGCATCAACAATATGTCCGAGTGGATCATGTGGGTGGTCAACGGCATTTTCGAGAACGTCGGCACCGTGCAGGACGGCATGCAGACCATCGTCCAGCCGCGCCACGTCATTGACCGCGAAGGCGCCAAACCGCTGGAGGTGGAGCAGGGCGGCGTACGCTTCGACGATGTGCATTTCCACTACGGCAAGCGCGGCGGGGTGATCAGCGGGCTGAGCATCGATATCCGTCCCGGCGAGAAAATCGGCCTGGTGGGGCCGTCCGGCGCCGGCAAGTCCACGTTGGTCAACCTGCTGCTGCGCCTCTACGACCTGGAAAGCGGGCGCATCCTCATCGACGGACAGGACGTCGCCGAGGTCAGCCAGGAAAGCCTGCGCGCCAACATCGGCATGGTCACGCAGGACACCTCGCTGCTGCACCGGTCGATCCGCGACAACCTGCGTTACGGCAGACCAGACGCCAGCGATGAACAGCTTTGGGCGGCGGCGCGCAAGGCCCGCGCGGATGCCTTTATCGCCACCCTGGACGACAGCCAGGGCGGCCTGGGCTTCGAGGCCAAGGTTGGCGAGCGCGGCGTCAAACTCTCCGGCGGTCAGCGCCAACGCATCGCCATCGCTCGGGTGTTGCTCAAGGACGCGCCCATTCTGGTGCTCGACGAAGCCACTTCGGCGCTGGATTCGGAAGTCGAGTCAGCCATTCAGGAAAGCCTTGATACGCTGATGGAGGGCAAGACGGTCATCGCCATCGCACATCGGCTGTCGACCATCGCGCGCATGGATCGCTTGGTGGTGATCGACGAGGGCCGGGTGATCGAGACCGGCACCCATGCCGAGTTGATCGAGCGGGGCGGCCTCTATGCACGCCTGTGGAAGCACCAGACGGGAGGTTTTGTCGGTGTCGATTGATACGGGGCGCGAGAATAACCGTGAAATGAAGGTGTTGGTGCTGACAGGAGCCGAATCCACCGGCAAGAGCTGGCTCGCCGAACGGTTGCAGCAGCGCTTTGGTGGGTTGGTGGTGGGCGAATACGTCCGTCACTTCATCGACCGGGAACAGCGCGACACCTGCCTGGACGACATCCCCACCATTGCACGCGGCCAACTGGCGTGGGAAGACGCCGCGCGGGACAGGGCGCCTGAATTGCTGATCCTCGACACTCACCTACTGAGCAACGTGATCTGGAGCCAGACGCTATTCGGCAGCTGCCCTGCGTGGCTGGAAGACGAGCTGCTCGCCCGCCGCTACGACCAGCACCTGTTGCTATCGCCGGAAGGCGTCGGGTGGCATGGCGACGGCCAGCGCTGCCAGCCGGATGCTGTTGATCGCTGGCGTTTTCATGACGCCTGCCGGAGCTGGCTCGACCTTCACCAGCGACCCTTCGTGGAAATCGCCGGAGACTGGGCCAGCCGGGAGGCGCAGGCGGTCGCCCAGGTTCGCGCTTTATTGGCCAAGTGATGCGTTGGCGGCACGCGTAGGGGAAGCGACTGTCCTCTACCTGATAATCCGGTTCAGTCTTAGCGGAACAGGCCCGCTGGCATCTAATTAACGGGGTAGATATGAATATTTTCCTGACATCTTCATTTGCCGACGTTGCGGACCTGTTTGTTACCTTCACCAGCGGACAGTGCAAGGGCAAAACGGTGACGTTGATCCCTACTGCAAGCCTTGGTGAGGAAGTGAATGCCTATCTCACTGCGGCCAGGGAAGCGTTTATTGATGCAGGGCTGATCATCGATGAGCTTGAGGTGTCGGCGGCCCGCCCGGAAGACATCGTCGACAAGCTCGAATCCAATGACTTCATTTACGTGGCAGGCGGCAACACCTTCTTTCTGCTGCAGGAGCTGAAGCGGACCGGCGCGGACAAACTGATCGCTGAGCAGGTCAGGGCAGGCAAGTGCTATATCGGCGAGTCCGCCGGCTCTGCCGTGCTTGCTCCGAGCATCGAGTACCTGCAAGAGCTGGACGATGCCAGCGCCGCGCCAGATCTCGACTCCTTTGCGGCGCTCGCATTGTTGGATTTTTACCCGCTACCTCATTACGGAAACGCGCCCTTTAAAGATGTGGTCCAGCAGGCCTTGATCAAGTACGGCGACACCCTGGACCTTCGGCCATTCAGCAACAGCCAGGCGATTGCCATAACGGGCGGTAAGGTCGAAATCCAAACCAGCTCGGATTCACGCTGAAAGCGCGTGTAGCTATCAAGGCACGGATCTCCACGTACAGTCGCCGTTGCCGCGCACGTCGGCTACTACCGCAAGATCGCCTACTGCGGTAGGGATTTATCGAGACGGGCGAGGCTCTCATGTGGGTAGCCAGCGAGGCACCTGACGTCGAGCTGTTCGATGCGGGCGGGATGGCGTTTCGATAAAGGTGAGCGCATGGACAGTCGAGGGTTTGTTTGGGCGCATTTCAAGCTCAATGCCGAGCAGCGCCTGCGTGGGTTCAACTTCTTCGTGGTGCTGGCGATCTTTGCCGATGGCGGTGTGCTGGCCGCCTTGGAGCGCGGCTTCTCGCCAGGTTTGCTGGTGCTGCTGGGGGCCTTCACCGTGTTGCTGGCCATGGTGTTCTGGCTTGTCGATGCGCGTAGCCGTCAGCTGTTGCAGCTGACCATCACGGCGCTCAGGGAGATCGAGTCCGAGTTTCCGGCCAGCTATCGGCTATTTACCAACGATGCGCTGGGACAGAACCCGGTCATCAGCTACACCTTCGCCATCCGCGCGCTGCTGTTGGCCCAGATGGGTTTCGGCGTTGGCGTGATCGTCTATGGGCTCTACCACTGGTGATAGCGCGTCGCGGTTTGCTGCAACGTTCTCACGCTTCCCATCCCGTTACCTGGTGCGCTGGAGCCTGGGCAGGCGCGCTGCTAGAGTGCCGCCGCTTGCCAACCATCGGCTGACAGGACGTCTGCCCAGCCGCCGCACAGGATGCTTCCATGAAAAAACTCGCACTCGCCGTTGCCGTACCCCTGGCCCTTATCGGAGCCGCCACTTTTTACACCGGCACCCAGGTCGAATCGATCGCTCGCGATGCCGTTGACCAAGCCAACGTCAAGCTGCGCCAGATGGGGGGCGGCGCCGGTGCCGACGTCAGCCTGAAGCTGCTCAGCTTCGAGCGCGGTCTGCTGTCCAGCTCGGCGCGCTATCAGGTCGACGTCGAAGTGCCTGACGACGACGGCAACATCAGGCATTACCTGGTTCTGCTGAAAGACCACCTTGAGCACGGTCCATTTCCCATCTCGCGTTTGGCTCGCGGTCAACTGATGCCGGTCGCCGCCCATAGCCACGCCCAGCTCGAGCGGACCCCGCTGACCGAAAAGCTGTTCGATGCCGCCTCAGGCGAAAGCCCGCTGGTGGGCGACACCACTATCGGCTACGACGGCCGCCAATACGGCGATCTGCGCTCGGCCGCATTCAACTTCGAAGATGAAGATGGCGCGGTTCGCGTCTCGTCCGGCACGATCAATTTCGACGCGGCGAAGAACGCCACCGCCGTACGGATGAACGGCGAGCTCCCGGAAATCGACGTCAACCTGCAACACAGCGCCGTCGACAAGCCGATACGCATGAGCGTGCGCGGTATCAACCTGAGCGTCGACAACAAGGAAGATGCCAATGGCTTCGCCCTGGGGCCGTCGGCTATAACCCTCAAGCGCATGGAGATCCAGGCCGGTGACGAGCCTGCCGTGATCATCCAGGACGCGTCGTTCAACGCCGCACTGGCTGAGGGCGACCGCGGCCTCGACCTGTCGGCCGGCTACCGTGTCGGTCGGGTAGACGCGCAGGGGCAGACCTTCCGTAACCTTGCTCTGGTTTTCGGCTTACGCAATCTCGAGGGGAGCAAGCTCAAGGCGCTGGCCGATCGTTACCAGGAAATACTCGGCAGTGGTCCAACGCCGGAAGAATCGATTGCCAGCATGACCGATGACCAACAACAGGAACTGCAGGCATTGGCCCTGCAGCTACTCGAGCACAACCCCACTCTGGCCCTCGAGGAGTTCGGCTTCGAAACCGCTCACGGCACGGCTCGCCTGTCCGTCGTGGTGGATCTGCGCGAGCCAAGCGCAGAGGCGTTCACCCCCGACGCGATGATTTCCAGCATGTTGGCCTCGCTCAAGGCCGACGCCGGTATCGACAAAGGTCTGGTGCGCGATATGGTCAGCCTCGTCGCGCAGCGCCGGCAGGCGGGAGGGCAGCTGGACCCTGTGGCGCTGAAGCAGGAAGCCGACGCCAGCACTGACCTGTTCAGCAACATGGCACTCGACTCGGGCTGGTCCCGGCTGGACGGCGAGCGCCTGATCAGCTCCCTGCACTACGCCAATGATCGGGTGAACTTCAACGGTCGCGAGATGAGGGTCCAGGAATTCATCGGCTTTGCTTTCGGTTCGGCACAGGGTGCCGGTCTGCTCGGTCAGTGATGTACCGGGTATGAAAGAGGCGGCCTAGCGCCGCCTTTTTTGCATCTTCGACAATGCCACGTCCTACCGAGGGCGCGGTGGCGCTTGCGAATCCAGGCTGTCTGACGACAGCCCATCCGCTCGGCTGAACGCCTTCGTCCCGTGCCCGGTCGGTATAGATAACCACCGGGAGACTCGACGATGACAATATCCAGCAATCTGTTTTGGGGCGCATTGGCGCTTGGCCTGGTAACGGGTATGCGCAGCACGTTGGCGCCGACGATGACCAGCCGAGCGCTGGCCGCGCATGACGATATCGATTATGCCGACGAGCCGGCGCGTACGTTGGCCTCGCACTCGGTGCAGCAAGTTCTCTTGCCGATGGCGGCAGCCGAACTGCTGGGTGACAAGATGCCCTTTGCGCCGGATCGCACCATTGTCCCGTCGATGATGTTCCGCGCGCTGTCCGGTGGCGTGACGGCGGCAGCGCTGGCGGGCATGCGGCGTGAGCCGGTAGTGCTGCCTGCACTGATCGGTGCGACGGCAGCGTTGGTGTCGTCGAAGATCGGGCTGAGCCTGCGCAAGCCTTACCAGCCGCAGCCCCTGATCAATGCCGCCCTCGGGCTTGCTGAGGATGGTTTGGCGCTGACCATCGGCCGGGCGGGGCTGCGACGGGCGCTGGGTTAGGCGCGTGGGAGGGAGGCACGGTGCCGGTGCGCTTCTGGCGTTGAAAACTGGGTGGTGGATTTAAGCAGAGCGCCGCCCAGCCCATCCTAAGAGAGATGGTTGGCACAACACCCGGATCCCTTCGCGGCACCTGTACGGTGAAGCAGGCGTTGCCGTTGTCCACGTTACGTTCATGACAGGCCGCAGGTCGCGGCCTGTCATGCACTATCGAGCAATCAGCTAGGCCGCTGGATCACGCAGACTCGGTCACTGCAGGTCCCGGCCCCTTTGGAGCCGGCGCCGTTTGCGGCTGGGTGCTCACCGACACTGGAGCCTTGCGCGGTATTCCCGCCACCGGTCACAGGATTGGTGGCCAAGGTGTCTGGATAATCCGTACCGGCTCGTTTTGCGCTGCTGCCGACATCGTATTGCCCCGTGTCGACTGTCGCTGTGCGGTTGTGGTCGGTTGGCAACGCGTCATCGGTCGGTCCCGCGCCGGCGGCGTGGCTGAGCCGATCGTCATCGGAGCGGGTGTGCGCGGTCGTGGCTGCATTCGAGGTCGTGGCGTTCGATCCGGTGAAATGCTTGTCGAGATGGCTGTCGCCACCGGTCGCGCCAGCATAGGGACTGGTAGGCCCGGTATAGCCTGGGGTGGAGCTGGAGCTGGAGCTGGAGCTGGAGCTGGCGCCGTTGTCATCAATACTGAGTGCGCCGTTGTACTCGAGCGCATCACGCGCGCGAATCAGTTGATCTTCGTCGTACACGTCGACCGCGATCACCAACGAGCCTCGGCGCACTGCCTCCGGATACGCCGTGGCGTGGCGGCGATGGTCTTCATGCGGCTCATGGCCGAACAGCGACTTGAAGAAATGCGCAACCTTGGATTCGTGATGCGTGCGGTCCACGGTGCCGCCAGCGGTGGAGTAGGGCGCGTCATAGGCATGAATGTCCGCGCTATCAGCGCCTACGGAATGAATTTGCTCTTTCGCGATGCCCCGCGACATCAGATCGCCCTGGGTGCGGCTGGCATCGGTCAGCGTTGCGAACGCTGCGACCAGTGTGTGTTTCATGAGTCACCTCGCGTTGTGTTTAACAACTGGGTATGCCGAGCGTTGCGCTTATCAAGCGCCTTACGGCACGCCTGGGTGCGAGCAGCCATGACAACGGCCGAGTCATCGGTTGCGTAAGAGCAACGCTCATGAATATTGGGTCTGGCCGTACGGCTATAGTTCAGAACGGAGGGATCAGCGGTCGCAGCCAGCGGAGGGTTAAGCCAACGAGCGTTGGGGTGGCGGCGAAAGGCGCTGGCAACGGACTAGTGGGACAGGGCGCATGAGCGAATTGGGCTGAGGGGTTCCCTCAGCCCATGCCAGGCTCAGCCGAGGTCCGATGCGTCGTGGCGCTCGGGTGCCTGTTCCGACTCCTCACCCCACGTGCGGTTGACCTTGCGTCCACGGAGCACAGCGGGGCGCTCCGCGACTTCGGCGGCCCAGCGTTGTACGTGCTTGTACTCCTGAACTGAGAGAAATTCGCCCGCCTCGTACAGTTCGCCGAGGACCAGCACGCCGTACCAGGGCCAGATCGCCATGTCGGCAATGCTGTATTCATCGCCCGCGACGAAGCGGTTTTCCGCCAGCTGGCGGTCCAGCACGTCGAGCTGGCGCTTGACCTCCATGGCGTAACGGTTGATCGGGTATTCGTACTTCTCCGGCGCATAGGCGTAAAAATGCCCGAAGCCGCCACCGAGGAAGGGCGCCGAACCCATCTGCCAGAACAGCCAGTTCAGGGTTTCGGTGCGCGCGCGGATTTCCGTGGGCAGAAAAGCGCCGAACTTCTCGGCGAGGTAGACAAGGATCGAGCCGGACTCGAACACGCGCAGCGGTTCGCCCTCGACGCTGTGGTCGGTTAATGCCGGTATCTTGGAGTTCGGGTTGATCTCGACGAAGCCGCTGCCGAACTGGTCGCCGTCACCGATCTTGATCAGCCAGGCGTCGTACTCGGCGCCGCTGTGGCCGAGCGCGAGCAGCTCTTCAAGCATGATCGAGACTTTTACGCCGTTGGGCGTGGCCAAGGAATACAGCTGCAGCGGATGCTTGCCCACCGGCAACGCCTTCTCCTCCCGCGCGCCGGCGGTGGGGGCGTTGATACTGGCGAACTTGCCGCCCGACGGCGCGTCGTGCGTCCAGACCTTGGGCGGTACGTAAGGGGTATCAGGCATGAACACTTTCCTCGAATGGCTACTGGGGATGTGCAGGGCATGCTACGCGCCCGCACGGCGCTGTCGAAATCGAGCCGACTGATATTGGTCATCGATGGGTGCTGGTTTGTTTTGCGAGGCGGGTACCAAGTGAGCGGGAAATTCGTAGGCTGGGCTTCAGCCCACCAATACCGGCTGGCCGTCCAAAGAAGGGCAGCCGATGCCCTAGCCGATGAGGCGTGTGGTGGGCTAAAGCGGAGCGCCGCCCGGCCCACCCTGCGGGTTGCGGCTGGGCTCGGTATCGATGGATATCGCTGCAGCCGTAGGTGGGTGCGATCAAGCAGAACGGCGGCGACGGCCTCAGCTGAAACCAACCACGGGATGCGGCACGTAGGGCTTTTCGAGTTCGGCGATTTCATCCTCGCTCAGCCTTAATTCGAGCGCGGCGACGGCGTCGTCCAGGTGATGCGGCTTCGAGGCGCCGATAATCGGGGCCGTCACTTCGGCCTTTTGCGCCACCCAGGCCAGCGCCACCTGCGCCCGCGGTACGCCCCGTGCCTCGGCGATCCGCGCCACCGCTTCTACGACGCGCTTGTCTGCTTCCTCGGTGGCGCCATACAGCGTGCGGCCGAAGTCATCGGTCTCGCTGCGCGCACTGCTGGTGTCCCAGTCGCGGGTCAGTCGACCGCGGGCCAGTGGGCTCCACGGGATCACCCCGATGCCCTCGGCGGCGCACAGCGGCAGCATCTCGCGCTCTTCCTCTCGGTTGAGCAGGTTGACGTGGTTCTGCATGCTGACGAAACGGGTCCAGCCGTGACGGTCTGCTGTGTACAGCGCCTTGGCAAATTGCCAGGCGTACATCGACGAGGCGCCGATGTAGCGCGCTTTGCCGGCCTTGACCACATCGTGCAGCGCTTCGAGGGTTTCTTCGATGGGCGTGGCGTAGTCCCAGCGGTGAATCTGATACAGATCGACATAGTCGGTGCCCAGGCGCTGCAGGCTCTCGTCGATGGCATTGAAGATCGCCTTGCGCGACAGGCCGCCGTTGTTCGGTTTATCCCGTAGCGGCATGTAGACCTTGGTTGCCAGCACCACTTCGTCGCGACGCGCGAAGTCCTTCAGCGCGCGGCCAACGATCTCCTCGCTGGTCCCATCGGAATAGGCATTGGCCGTGTCGAAAAAGTTGATGCCCAGCTCCAGCGCCTTCTTGATGAACGGCCGGCTCTGCGCCTCATCCAGTGTCCAGGGATGTTTGCCTCGGTCGGGAATGCCGTAGGTCATGCAGCCCAGGCAGAGTCGTGAAACCTTCAGCCCGGTTCGTCCAAGATTGATGTAATCCATGCGGCCTCCTCAGTTCAGGGTTGATGGATCAGGGCCGATGCGCTCGCCGCGATCAAGGGTGGCGATCTTCGAGATGTCGTCAGGATCGAGGGAGAAGTCGAACAGGTCGAAGTTCTCGCGCAGTCGTTCAGCATGGACCGACTTCGGGAAAATCACGAACCCGTTGTCCAGATGCCAGCGCAGCACAACCTGCGCGGGCGTCTTGCCGTACTTTTCCGCCATTGTCTTGATGGCTGGGTCGGCAAGCACATCACCGCCACGCGCAAGTGGGCTCCAGGCCTCGGTGGCATGCCCTTGGCGGCGTGATATTCGACCAGCTCCCGCTGTTGCAGATACGGATGTAGCTCGATTTGGTTCACCACCGGGACCTCACCGGTTTCGCTGATCAGCAGTTCGATGTCTTCGACGCGGAAGTTCGACACGCCGATGGACGTCACGCGGCCCTCTTCCCGCAGGCGCAGGAAGGCTTTCCAGGTGGCGAGAAATTCACCCCGCTGCGGGCAGGGCCAGTGGATGAGGTACAGATCGAGCGTGTCGAGCTTCAGCTTTGCCATGCTCTCGTCAAAGGCACGCAGGGTACTGTCGTAACCCTGCTGGTCGTTCCACAGCTTGGTGGTGATGAAAAGCTCTTCGCGTGGCAAGCCGGCCGCTGCGATGGCTTCCCCCACACCCTCTTCGTTCTTGTAGATGGCGGCGGTGTCGATGTGCCGGTAACCGATGTCGAAGGCGTCCAGCACGGCCTGGCGGGTCTTCTCGGCGGGAATCTGAAACACGCCGAGGCCGAGCTGGGGGATGTCATGACCGTCTTTCAATGCGATGGGGGGAATTGTCATTAGGAGCCCTCTTGGCAGCGATGCGGGGCGGATGCCGTCCGCCTGTCGTTTTCATCCGACTATAAGGGCGGGGCTTTGATCGATGGCGGATGACGAAAGGGAGGCAATGGTTATATCCGATGCCGTTCAGCGAAACGCCTGAGGCGGATCGATGCGGTTCAGCTGGCGCCATGCGGCGCAGAAATCACCCGAAGCGCCGAGCTCGGACAGCAGATGCCAAACGGCGTGGCGGGCCGCGGTTCTCACGCCGACGGCGGCTGGCCCGTGGGCTCGGCATAGGCATCCACCATAGCCAGCGAAATCCGCATTCCGAATACCCTGAACACGGATTGGAGTGTCTTCAGCGTAGGGTTACCGTCGCCATGCTCCAGATGGTTCTGCGCACGCATGGATATCTTGCACATCCTGGCAAACTGAGCCTGGTTCAGGCCGGTGACTTCGATGCGCAACCGCTTGATCGCCTCGGGCATGCCCAGCGTGCCGGCGGCAACTTGCTGGCAGATCGAGCGAATGAGCCGGTCGCGCTCTTCAATCGTCATGTTTTTCACAGTAAACCCCAAGCCTTGAGGCTGGCTGCGGCTTTCAGCACGGGCAGCCGGTTGTCGGCCTTTCTGATGGCCGGCGGAAGATCGAGCAGCAAATCTGGCAGGGCGAGGAATGAACGCGCTGCGTCACGGAGGCGCTCAAAGGTGATGTCGGCTGGCGCAAAAGGCGCCAGCGCATCGCATACCGCTCTCCATTGCGGCTCGCCGAGTCGCTCGTCTTTCCATTTGGTGACGCGCGTGATGCCCTCGGGATCGAGCACCATTGGCGCAAGGTCGTAAATAGGCGCCAGCGTTAGCCGGTCTGCATGGCGAAGAATCGAAGTATTGCGACCATGATTGTCTGAATTACCCAGCAGGCGATTCAGCAAGTCTCGGCGGACGTATTCGAAAACCAGATCTTCGACGTCCGCCTTCTGGCCGGCTTCGATCCACAGTTCAACCAACCGCGCGACGACCTGTTCGTGGGCCATGTGCGACCCGGGCTGAACGTTGTTGCAGATCGAGTAGACAGACTCCGCGGCGATTCGCTTGACCTGGCCGTCCACCACGCGGCGATCAAAGCGAGGCATCCAGAGGCTGGGTTTTTCATCCTCTTCCAGGGCCAGCCCATCGGCTGGGATGGTATCCAGCCCAAGCTGGTTGATGGCCCGGTAGTAGTGATATTCGGCGCGCAGAATTTCCCGGTCTCGTTCACCGGCCTGGTTACGGGCAAACTTTACGAGCCAGTGCCGGCATACCTTTTCATCGGCCAGCGTGGCGTCAGCATGCAACTCGCCTGCGGCATCTTCGGCTAGCAGCAGCTTGGGCGCTTCGCCGCCCGCACCGGTCGCACCGCCGATGGCTGCGCCCTGCTCATAGGCGTACTCGAGAAACGTATTGGTTCGCGTGACAACTTCTGCGCGGGGGAAGGCCACGTCGCTTTCCCCGAGGTGAGCCACGGATTCCTTTATCCGCAGGTGCCCGATGGGGGCAGGCGTGCAACGTTCAAGGAGGAACAGATCGAGGGCGAGGTCCTCAGGCCGCTCGTGTCCGAAGCGCTTTAGCAACGACTTGCGAGCCGCACCGGAGGGCAGCAGGTCATAGATAAAGGCTGGAAAGCCGACCGAATGCTGACTGTTCCAGCCAAGTCGATTGCACACGGCCACGGACGGGGAGAACGGCGTATCCAGCGCGTCCAGGTGCTCGATGAGATAAGTATGGTCGTAACCGATTGTGCAGCGAGCCGTATCGATTTTCTTCGGGTGCGTGAATGTCAGGATGGCAGCGTCCTGCCATCGTGAATCAGTGAAAACCTGGAGGGAGAGGCGATAAGGCATGGCTAGCGTTCAGTTTGCACTTCATTGCAAATAACCTTAGGCCCACCCATTCAAGATTGCAATAAAGTGCAAATAAAAAGGCGAAGCCGATGGTATTTTGCATTTCAATGCAAGTTTGCAGGAGGCTCCGCCCCGAGTGATCTCTAGCCAGCTGAGTGGAGCCTGATCCTCTAACTCAAAAAGAAACCGCTGGACCCAAACGGGCGCAGCGGTTTTGGGTCGCGACCGGATCAGCTCAGCCGCGTGCTGTTCGCACGCCTTCACTCAAGTCGCGGCACAGGCTCAGAACACCGTTTACGGCTTGTTCGGACGATTCGGCATTGGCGATCTGGTCGATCAGCGCCGAGCCGACGACTACGCCATCAGCCAGACGGGCAATGGCGGCGGCCTGTTCGGGGGTGCGGATGCCGAAGCCTATGCAGAGAGGCAGGTCGGTGTGGCGCTTCAGCCGCGCAACGGCTTCTTCGACGTGTTCCAGCGTGGCGGAACCGGCACCGGTCACACCCGCCACCGAGACGTAGTAGACGAAGCCGGAACTATTGTTGAGCACGACCGGCAGGCGCTTGTCGTCGGTGGTCGGGGTGGTAAGGCGGATAAAGTCGATGCCTGCGGCCTGGGCCGGGTCGCAGAGGTCTTCGTTATGTTCCGGCGGCAGGTCGACGACGATCAGACCATCCACGCCGGCTTCCACGGCTTCGGCCAGGAAGCGCTCCACGCCCATCTTGTGGATCGGGTTGAAGTAGCCCATCAACACCAGCGGCGTGTCCTGATTGCCTTGGCGGAACTCGCGGACCATTTGCAGGGTTTTCGCCAGGTCCTGCTTGGCAGTCAGGGCGCGGATGTTGGCCAGCTGGATCGCCGGGCCGTCGGCCATGGGATCGGTGAAGGGCATGCCCAGCTCGATCACGTCAGCGCCCGCGGCGGGCAGGCCTTTTAGAATCTCCAGCGAGGTGGCGTAGTCCGGATCGCCGGCGGTCACGAAGGTCACCAGCGCGGCGCGGTTTTCCTGTTTCAGCTGGGCGAAGCGCGTCTGCAGGCGGCTCATATATGTTCTTCCTGTTCGTCGTAGTGGTGCATGACGGTTTGCATGTCCTTGTCACCGCGGCCGGAGAGGTTGACGACCATAAGGTGATCCTTCGGCAGCGTCGGTGCGCGTTTGAAGACTTCGGCCAGCGCGTGGGCGCTCTCCAGGGCCGGAATGATGCCTTCAAGACGGCAGCATTTGTGGAAGGCGTCGAGTGCTTCCTTGTCGGTGATCGAGGTGTACTCGACACGGCCAATGTCGTGCAGCCAGGCGTGCTCGGGGCCGATGCCGGGGTAGTCGAGGCCGGCCGAGATGGAGTGGGCATCGATGATCTGGCCGTCTTCGTTCTGCAAGAGGAAGGTGCGGTTGCCGTGCAGTACGCCGGGGACGCCGCCGTTGAGGCTCGCCGCGTGCTGGCCGGTCTCGATACCGTGGCCGGCCGCTTCGACGCCGATGATCGCCACGCTCTGGTCATCGAGGAAGGGGTGGAACAGGCCCATGGCGTTGGAGCCACCGCCGATGCAGGCGACCAGCGAGTCGGGCAGGCGTCCTTCCTGGGCGTGCAGCTGGTCGCGGGTTTCCTTGCCGATCACGGCCTGGAAATCGCGGACCATGGCCGGGTAGGGGTGCGGGCCGGCGACGGTGCCGATCAGGTAGAACGTGGTGTCGACGTTGGTCACCCAGTCGCGCAGGGCTTCGTTCATCGCATCTTTCAAGGTGCCGGTGCCGGCGGTGACCGGGATCACTTCGGCGCCCAAGAGCTTCATGCGGAAGACGTTGGCCTGCTGACGGTCGATGTCAGTGGTGCCCATGTAAATCACGCACTGCATGCCGAAGCGCGCGGCGACGGTGGCGGTGGCCACGCCGTGCATGCCGGCGCCGGTCTCGGCGATGATGCGCTGCTTGCCCATGCGCCGCGCCAGGAGGATCTGGCCGATGCAGTTGTTGATCTTGTGCGCGCCGGTGTGATTCAGCTCTTCGCGCTTGAGGTAGATCTTCGCGCCGCCGCAGTGCTCGGTCAGGCGTTCGGCGAAGTACAGCGGGGAAGGGCGGCCGACGTAGTCGCGCTGGAAGTAGGCCAGTTCCTTGGCGAACTCGGGGTCGGTCTTGGCTTTTTCGTATTCGGCGGCCAGCTCATGAATGAGCGGCATCAGGGTTTCGGCGACGTACTGACCGCCGAAGTGGCCGAACAGGCCCTTGGCGTCAGGGCCGTTGCGCAATGAGGTCATGGTCATCTCCTGCAGGGAAGCGGTGCTCCGCGTAATGGCGGATGCGCGATGGATCGAAAACTAACTGACTTGGCCCTCGATAAAAAGCGATAAGATCGCCTCAACCTGTCAGGAAATATCACCAATGAACCAAGCTCTGCCCCCACTGAATGCCCTGCGTGCCTTCGAGGCGGCTGCTCGGCTGCAGAGCGTAAGCCAAGCGGCGGCGGAGCTCAGCGTCACCCACGGCGCCGTCAGCCGACAGATCCGGGTGCTGGAAGAGCACCTTGGCGTGGCGCTGTTCAGCAAGGAAGGACGCGGCGTAAAACTCACCGATGCCGGGTTGCGGCTGAGGGATGCGGCAGGCGATGCCTTCGAACGGCTCCGCGGGGCTTGTATTGAGCTGCGCCAGCAGACCGCCGATGCGCCGTTCGTCCTGGGATGCCCGGGCAGCCTGTTGGCCCGTTGGTTTATCCCGCGACTCGACCGCCTCAACCGCGAGTTGCCGGATCTGCATTTGCAGCTGTCTGCCAGCGAAGGCGAACTGGACCCCCGGCGCACCGGCCTGGACGCCACACTGTGGTACGCGGAACCGCCGTGGCCGGCCGATATGCAAGTGCACGAGCTGGCCGTCGAGCGCATCGGTCCGGTGTTGAGCCCACACCATCCGCGCTGTTCAGCATTGAGCCAGGCGCAGCCGGGTGACGTGTTGAGCGAGCCATTGTTGTACACCGCGTCCCGGCCGCAGGCCTGGCCGGCCTGGGCCAGCGGTAACGGGCTCGATCCGGCCCGATTGAAGATGGGGCAGGGTTTCGAGCACCTTTATTTTCTGCTGGAAGCAGCATTGGCCGGTCTCGGCGTGGCCATCGCGCCGCAGCAATTGGTCGCTGATGATCTGCGCCAGGGACGCTTGCTGGCGCCTTGGGGGTTTGTCGAGACTCGAGCCAGGCTGGCCCTATGGGTGCCATCTCGTCAGCCGGATCGTCGTGCGGAGCGACTGGCCGCGTGGCTCCGTAACGAGATGGACTCAGCTGCGTAGCGACAGCGGGGTGTGGCTTCGAGGGCGTAGCCGCGGTGCTCCGCTTCAGCCTGGGCGCGCCGTTGCTAAAGCCATCTGATAGATCGATGTGAAATCGACCGCGCTGCCGTTCGGTGGCCGAACTCAGCACGATTAAGCGCTACCGACAAACGGCGCGTCGCTCGTCCGGCGCCGCTAAAACGCTGCCTAACTTCCCGTTACATTCGCCTCAACCCGTTCTGGGGATGCCTGCAATGGGCGGGCTGTCTGCAGTCGTTCAAGGAGAACAGTGATGGTCATAAAACGGCGTGTCGGTCTGGGTCTGTGTGCGCTGCTGGTTACCGGAGCGGCGCAGGTGTCAGCAAAACAGGATCCGACGGTGGATGCTTCGCTCAAGGCAGGCAGGCCTTTCGTCGAAGGCGAGCTGCTGGTGCAATTCAAGGCCGATGCGTCGGAAGTGGGCAAGGAAACTGCGCTGACCAGGCGCGGCGCCAAGCGGGCGCAGAAGCTGCTCGACAAAGCGGCTCGCAGAGATGCCAAAGGTGATCTGATCCGCGCGAGGCTTGGTAAGGGCAAAAGGGTGAACGCGGCGCTCCTTGCCGAAATCGCCGCCGATCCAACGGTGGAGTTCGTCGAACCGAACTGGATCTATCACACGCAGGTAACCAACCCCAACGACCCGGGGCTCGGCATGCTCTGGGGATTACAGGGCGCGACCACTTCGCCGACCCATCCCTACGGCAGCGGTGCCCTGGCTGCCTGGAACGCCGGCGCGCTGTGCTCCAAAAAGATCCATGTCGGCATCGTCGATGAAGGGGTAATGGCGACTCATGGTGATCTGCGCGCCAATGTCTGGATCAACGCCGGCGAAGGCAGTCGGGCCGATCGCCTGGATAGCGACGGCAACGGCCTGGTCGACGACATCCTGGGTTGGGATTTCGCCGCCAACAACGCCAGCATATTCGATGGGCCGGTCGACGATCACGGCACCCATGTCGCCGGTACCATCGCGGCGGTGGCGAACAACGGTGCCGGCGTGGTCGGTGTCTGCTCAACGGCGAAATACATCACCGCGAAATTTCTCGGCGTAAACGGTGGCACCACGGCCGACGCGGTGAAGGCCATCAATTACCTGACGCAGCTCAAGCTCGCGAGGAAAATCAATCTGGTTGCCACCAACAATTCCTGGTCCGGTGGCGGGTATTCGCAGGCGCTGTATAACGCGATTCAGGCGGCGGGGAAGGCCAATATCCTGTTCATTGCAGCGGCAGGAAACGACGGGCTCAACCTCGATACGACGCCGACCTATCCGGCCAGCTACAAGCTGCCCAACGTGATTGCGGTGGCTGCCATCGAGCGAACCGGGCAGCGCGCCTATTTTTCCAACTACGGCGCCAACAGCGTGCACATCGCGGCACCTGGCGTCGATATCCTCTCAACGGTTCCGACCGCGACCGGTACCGCGGGTTACGCCTACATGAGTGGGACGTCCATGGCGACGCCCCATGTAACCGGAGCGGCAGCGCTTTACGCCTCGCTGAATCCCTGCGCCACTAGCGTACAAATTCGCGAGGCGTTGCTGCGATTGGCGGTGCGTGACCCACAGCTGACCGGTGTGGTTCAGCAGAACCGCCGCCTCGACGTATCGAAGATTCGCCGCGAGCTGGCCTGCGCGCCCTGACGACTAGCCTCGCCATCGCCGCGCAAGTCCTTAGCTGGCCAGCGCGGTGTTGGCGGCGGCGTTCGCCTCCTGCTTGACCGTGACCTTGTCTGCGGCATAACCCTGCGGGTTGCGGCTCTGCCAGCGCCAGGCGTCGGTGAGCATCGTCAGCAGGTCCTTTTCCGCCTGCCAGCCGAGCTCCTCGCGGGCCTTGGTCGGGTCCGACCAGCATTGGGCAATATCGCCCGGACGGCGCGCCCTGAACATATGCGGTAGCGGTCGGCCGATGACTTCCTCGAACGCCGTGATCATCTGCCGTACCGAGTAGCCACGGCCGGTGCCGAGATTCCAGACGCAAACGCCGTGAACCCGATTCAGCTGGTCCAGCGCCTTCAAGTGGCCCTTGGCCAGGTCGACCACATGGATATAGTCGCGCACGCCGGTGCCGTCCGGGGTCGGATAGTCGGCGCCGTAGACGTTCAGCTGCTTTCGGCGACCGACCGCCACCTGCAGCATGTAGGGCAGCAGATTGTTGGGGATGCCATTGGGGTCTTCGCCGATCAGCCCGGACTCATGTGCGCCGATCGGGTTGAAGTAGCGCAGCAGGGCGATCGACCAGCGCGGATCAGATTCGGCCAGCCCTTTGAGTACATTTTCGGCCATCAGCTTGGACTGGCCGTAGGGATTGGTCGGTAAGCCGGTCGGGCAGTTCTCGGTAATCGGCATCCGCGGGGAATCGCCATAGACCGTCGCCGATGAGCTGAATACCAGCTTGAAAATGCCGGCTTCGGCCATCGCCTGGCATAGCGCGATGCTGCCGCTGACATTGGTCTCGTAGTAGCGCAGCGGTTCGCGCACGCTCTCGCCGACGGCCTTGAGCCCTGCGAAATGCAACACGGCGCTCACAGGATAGGAAGCGAACAGGGCATTGAGCAGCGAGCGATTGCGCACGTCGCCCTTGATGAACTGGGCCGGGCGGCCGGCGAGGGCTTCGACCCGTTCCAGCGCAACCTTGGAACTGTTGCAAAGGTTGTCCAATACCAGCACTTCGTGGCCCGCCAAGAGCAGCTCCAGCACGGCGTGCGACCCGATGTAACCCGCTCCACCTGTTACGAGAATCATGTGTCTACCTCGCATACCGAAATTATTCGACGCGCACGGGGGATGCGCGGCTGGCCGTATGAGCGCGGCCGCTGCATGCATCTCCAAGGTTGGGTACGGCAAAAACGGGAGGCGCTTCTTCACTGCCGAAGCACGCAACGCCGATACCGGCAAATCAGGCGTCCTGTGATAGGGACGGGAGGAAGGGCGGCCAAGTTCCAACGCGGCGACGGTCAGCCGATGACCGACCTCCCAGCGACGGCATGGGGAACCTTGACTTGCCCTGTGTCGTCCATAGCCGGCGGGTTGCGCTTGGTGACGCCTGAGGGTTCGTGCGCTAGCGAATCCGACTTTTCTTCCGCCTGTGCAGGCTGCGCAGGCTCATGCGATGCGGCAGAACGGACTCTGGAGGACTTCGCAATCAGCAAGAGGTAGCCATGAGCTGGGCCGGCCCTTACCAATACGAGATTGGAAAATCCCCCAACAAGCAGGAGACGTCGCCCGAAGTCGTTTTCGATGAGCTGGCGCCTACGCTGCTGTGTCTGTCGCATCTGCGCTGGAGCTTCGTCTACCAGCGCCCCCAGCACCTGATGTCCCGGTTCGCACGGGATTACAACGTGCTGTTCTTCGAGGAACCGATCCCCACCGAGGATGCCCAGCCGTGGCTGGAGGTACGCCCCGAGGAGAACGGCGTGCAGGTCCTGGTGCCGCGCCTGCCGCAAGGCTGCGAAGGCGAGACGGCGCTGCGCGTGCAACGTGACCTGCTCGACGGCTATCTGGCCAAGCTCGGCGCCAACGAACTGATGCTCTGGTACTACACGCCGATGGCGCTGGGCTACGCCGGACATTTGAAGCCCAAGCTCACCGTCTACGACTGCATGGACGAGTTGTCCGCGTTTCGCGGCGCGCCGCCGGAACTGGTGCAGCGCGAACGTGAATTGCTGCAGCGCGCCGACGTGGTCTTCACCGGCGGCTACAGCATCTGGGAAGCCAAGCGTGAGCTTCACGACAACGCCTTCGCCTTCCCAAGCAGTGTCGACGTGGCGCACTTCGCCGAAGCCCGGCGGACCCAGGCCGATCCCGATGACCAGGCCGAAATCCCGCAGCCGCGCCTGGGCTTCTACGGCGTGATCGACGAGCGTTTCGATATCCAGCTGGTGGCTGAGATCGCCGTGAAGCGCCCCGAATGGCAGTTCGTACTGGTCGGCCCGGTGGTCAAGATCGACCCGGCCGACCTGCCGCAGCGTGACAACATCCACTACCTGGGCGGCAAGACGTACGATGAGTTGCCCCAATACTTGTCTGGCTGGGACGTGGCGATCATGCCCTTCGCGATGAATGAGTCGACCCGGTTCATCAGCCCCACCAAGACCCCGGAATATCTCGCCGGTGGATGCCCAGTGGTGTCCACGCCGATCAAGGACGTGGTGCGCACCTATGGGGATACCGAGATCGTCTACATCGCCGACACGCCGGAGGCGTTCATCGCCTCGGTCGAGAAGGCCCTGGCCGACGGTGAGGACCGCGACCGCCTGCTGAAAACCGCTGACGAGATTCTGGGAGACATGTCCTGGGACCACACCTGGGCGTTGATGAAGGAGAAGATGCAATGCGCGATCTGAGCCTGCGAGACAGCAATCCCGAGCACGCAGGCGGCGGCGCCAGCGAACGCGCCTCCAGCGGCCGGCGGGGATTCGACTACCTGATCGTTGGTGCCGGTTTCGCCGGCAGCGTGTTAGCCGAGCGCCTGGCGGCCGGGTTGAACAAGCGCGTGTTGGTGGTCGACCGCCGCCCGCACATCGGCGGCAATGCCTATGACCATTACGACGAAGCCGGCGTGCTGATCCACCGCTACGGCCCGCACATCTTCCACACCAATGCCCAGCGCATCGTCGATTACCTTTCGCGATTCACCGAGTGGCGCCCCTACGAGCACCGCGTACTGGCGCAGGTAGACGGGCAGGAAGTACCGATCCCGATCAACATGACCACGCTGAACAAGCTCTACGGCCTCGAAATGACCACCGAGCAGGAAGCAGCCGATTTCCTCGCCAGCCGCGCCGAGCCGGTGGCGGACATTCAGACCAGCGAAGACGTGGTGATCAACGGCATAGGTCGCGAGCTGTATCAGAAGTTTTTCCGCGGCTATACCCGCAAGCAGTGGGGCCTGGACCCGTCGCAGCTGGACAAGTCGGTGACCTCGCGCATTCCCACACGCACCAACACCGACGACCGCTACTTCACCGACACTTTCCAGCAGATGCCCAAGTACGGCTACACCAAAATGTTCGAGAAGATGCTCGCGCACCCGAACATCAAGGTGATGATCAACACCGACTACCGCGAGATCCGAGACGAGGTGCAGTTCGATCACCTGATTTTCTGCGGGCCGGTCGACGAATATTTCGATTACCGCTTCGGCAAGCTGCCTTATCGCTCGCTGAAGTTCGAGCACAAGCAACTGGATCAGGAGCAATTCCAGGCGGTCGGCACGGTCAACTATCCGAGCGAGGACGTGCCCTACACGCGCATCAGCGAGTACAAGCACCTCACCGGGCAAGTGCACCCGAAGACCAGCATCACCTACGAATACCCCTCGGCCGAAGGCGACCCCTACTACCCGATCCCTCGGCCGGAGAACGCCGAGTTGTACAAGCGCTACCAGAAACTCGCGGACGAGACGCCGGGCGTCACCTTCGTCGGCCGGCTCGGTACTTACAAGTACTACAACATGGACCAGGTGGTCGGTCAGGCGCTGGCCGTGTACAAGCGCATCGAGGAGGCCGAGCACGGACCAGCGGCTGGCGAGAGCGCCGAGCACAGTCATTCCCTGGCCGAACAGGCTCCCTGAAAAAACGAGGCACGCGATGCATCAGCCAACGCTGTTCCAAAGCTTTTTTCTGGGCGGCTTCGAATGCTCGAACCATCGTCGCAGCGATGGCCGGCGGCTTGATCTGCTCGCTGCTACCGGACATGATCGCTGGGCCGCGCATGATTACGCCGTGCTCCACCGTCATGGCCTGCACAGCGTGCGCGACGGCCTGCGCTGGCACCTGATCGAGCGCACGCCGGAGCAGTACGACTGGTCGAGCTTTCTGCCAATGCTGCAAGCGTCGCACCGGCAGGGGACCCAGGTGATCTGGGATTTGTGCCACTACGGCTGGCCGGATGACCTCGACATCTGGCGACCGCAATTCGTCGACCGGTTTGCCCGCTATGCCGGGGCAGTTGCCCAGCTGGTCAAGGACGAAACCGGCACTGTGCCGTTCTACGCACCGTTGAACGAGATCTCGTTTTGGGCCTGGGCTGGCGGAGACGTCGCCTATTTCAATCCTATGGCCAGAGGGCGCGGTTTCGAGCTCAAGCATCAGCTGGTGCGGGCGACCATCGCCGCCATGGAAGCGATCCGTGCCGTCGACCCACGGGCGCGCTTCGTCCAGGTCGACCCGGCCATCCATGTGGTATCGCCCAACGACAGGCCAGGACCGCAGCGCGACGCCGAACGCCTCCGGCAGTCACAGTTCGAGGCCTGGGATATGCTCTGCGGCGAGGCCTGGCCTGGCCTCGGCGGTGCGCCGGAATACCTCGACGTGCTGGGTGTCAATTACTACTCCGATAACCAGTGGTACCACGGCGATGGCCGCACCATCGAGCGCGACAACCCGGACTATCGTCCTTTCAAGGGCATCCTCAGCGAGATCTGGCAGCGCTACAAACGCCCCTTGGTGATTGCCGAAACCGGTGCCGAGGGTGACGTGCGCGGCGACTGGCTGCGTTATGTCAGCGAGCAGGCGGGACTGGCCATGCAGCGCGGCGTGCCGGTGGAAGGGATCTGCCTGTATCCGGTGCTGGACTATCCGGGTTGGACCGACGATCGCCACTGCCCGGTCGGGCTGCTGGGCTTTCCAGATGAAAACGGCAATCGCCGCATCCATGACGGGCTGGCCGACGAGCTGCGGCTGCAACAACACCGTTTCAGCCAGCAAAGCCCAGCGCCGCAATACACCGAAGAAGCCGTCACATGAACGCGCCGGCCGGGGTTCCAAAGGCGAAACCGAAGCCGGCTCCGCTACCGAGCCGGCCAGTGGTCTTTCTCTGGCGTTACATCTGTGCAAGACCCTGGCATTTCGGCGGCCTGCTTGCGTTGATCGTGGGTGCGGCCAGTTGCGCTGTGGCCGTGCAGTACGGCATGAAGCTGCTGGTGGATTCCATGGCCCAGGGCAGTTCGGACCGCAGCACCGCCAACGTCTGGTTCCCGCTGGGGTTGTTCATCGGCCTGATCGTCATCGAAAACGTCTTCTGGCGTCTCGGCGGTTGGCTCGGCTGCCGCACCGTGGTGGCCAGCGTAGTGGACCTGCGCGTCGATCTGTTCAAACACCTGACCGGCCATCCGATGCGCTACTTCAGCGAGCATTTCGCCGGCTCGCTGGGTAATCGCATTTCCGCGGTGGGCCAGGCGGCCGGCGCCATTTACGGCGGGCTGGCGTGGAAGATCGTGCCGCCCATCGTCGATTTTCTCGGTGCCGTGGTGGTGCTGCTCACGGTGGATGTGCGCATGGCCGTGGCGCTGATCCTGTTCGTCGCCATCGTCGCCGCGTTGATCACCGGCTTCGGCATTCGTGGCCGCGCCAAGCATCAGCGCTTCGCCGCCCAGTCGGCTCGGGTCGGCGGCGAGCTGGTGGATGCGGTCTCCAACGTATGGACCATCAAGGCCTTCTCAGCCCGCGACCGCGAGGCCGAGCGGCTCGCACAGGAGATCGGTTACGAAGCACGCGCCCAACGCCGCAGCTGGATGTACCTGGAAAAGGCGCGGGTGATGCATGACATCTGCCTGTCGGTGATGGCCGGCGGCATGCTGATCTGGGCGATCAATTTATGGATCGGGGGCTCGGTGACCGCTGGCGACGTGGTGCTGGTCAGTGCGCTGACGTTCCGCATCCTGCATGGCTCGCGTGACCTGGCTCTGGCGCTGGTGGACACCACGCAGCAGGTCGGCGCCATCGACGACACCCTGCGCATCATCGTCCAGCCGCATGGTCTCACCGACAGCGACGCGCAGTTGCTGCTCGCCGAGGGCGATATCACCTTCAACGACGTCAGCTTCAGCTATCCCGGCCGCGGTACGGTGTTTCAGCAGCTCAACCTGCATATTCCGGCCGGGCAGAAGGTCGGCGTGGTGGGCTCGTCCGGCGCCGGCAAGTCGACCCTGATCAACCTGATCCAACGCCTGGACGACGTGCAGGAAGGGCGCATCCTGATCGACGGGCAGGACATCCGCAGCGTCAGCCAGGACAGCCTGCGCGAACGCATCGCAGTGGTGCCGCAGGAAACCGCGCTGTTCAATCGCAGCATTCGCGAGAACATTCGCTACGGTCGCCCCTCTGCGACCGACGCAGAGGTGATCGAGGCCGCGCGCAGCGCCTTTTGCGATGGTTTCATCCGTGACTTGCCGCAGGGTTACGACACCCTGGTGGGCGAGCGTGGGGTGATGCTCTCCGGCGGCCAGCGTCAGCGTCTAGGCATCGCTCGGGCGTTCCTGAAGAACGCGCCGATCCTGATCCTCGATGAGGCCACGTCGGCGCTCGATACCCAGTCCGAAGCCGAAATCCAGGTCGCACTCAATGATCTGGTGCACAACCGCACCGTGGTGGCGGTGGCGCATCGGCTGTCGACCCTGTCGAGCTTCGACCGGATCATCGTGCTGCGCGACGGGCGCATCGTCGAGGATGGCCCACCGCACGAGTTGCGCCGCCGTGGCGGCGAGTTCGACGCGCTGTGGCGAATGCAGGCCGAAGGGTTCAAGCAACAACCCGATCCGGCGGTATGAAGCGCGTCGCCGTCACCTCCCGCAGCCTTCGGGAGTTGGGATACGACCCTGACGAGCAGGCGCTGGAAGTGTTGTTTCACAACGGTTCGCTGTACCGCTACGAGAAGGTGCCCGCAGACGTGGTACAGGCGCTGCTCGAGGCCGATTCTCTGGGGCGGTATTTCAATCAGATATTCAAACCCCACCATTACCGCTATCGGCGCCTGGAATAGTCTGGTTGGCGGACCACGTAGCCATGTAGTGCGGGCTTCAGCCCACCAAAGGGATTGATCTTGCCGGTGCGCTGAAGCCCACCCTACGGCTAACGAGAAAGCCCGCCAGGTCATCCATTCCACCCTATCCGGCCGGCTATCGGGTGATTTCGCAACACATTCAGCGCCTCGATTGAGTCCGCCTCGCTGAACTTCCGGGCTGCTCCGCGGGCCTCAATTGGACAGGACGCGTCATTACCGAGCGGAGGCTCTTCAGACCAGAAGGGGATTTATTCATGTCGGATCATCACACGTACAAGAAGGTTGAAATCGTCGGCTCCTCGCGTAACAGCGTCGACGAAGCGATTCAGAACGGCATCGCCGAGGCCAGTAGCAAGCTGCAGAACGTCGAGTGGTTCGAGGTGGGCGAAATCCGTGGCCACGTCGAAGACGGCAAGGTTGGCCATTTCCAAGTCACCATGAAAGTCGGCTTCCGCCTCGCCGACAGCTGATCGTTATCTGGTCGCGGGCGACGCCGTCGGCTGCATGCCTGGGGTTTGTCTGGCTCAAACCCCTCGGCTGCGCTCGTAGCGCCGCAACAGCGGTTGGGTGCTGAGGCCATGAATCAGAATGCTCAGCGCCACCACCGGAATCACCAGCCGGATGACCTGATCAGCCTCGTCCGGCAGTAGACCATGGGTCACCGCGTAGCTGAGGTAGTACAGGCTGCCGATGCCCCGAATGCCGAACCAGCCGACGGTGAACAGCTGGGTGCGGTCCAGATACCGCCGTGGCATCAGCAACCATACGCTCAATGGACGAATCAGCACGAACAGCGCCAGCGCCAGGGGTACCGCGCGCCAATCCCAGTGCACCGACACCAGCACGCCGAGCATGGTCACCAGCAGCACTTCCAGGCTGCGTTCCAGCTGGCCGCCAAAGGTCAGGATGTCGCCCATCATCACCCCTGCCGCCACCTTGGGTTCTGCGATGCGCTGGCTCTCCAGCGGCAGCTCACGGGGCGTCATGCCGCCTTCGACCACATGCGGAACCGCATGCGCGATCAGCTCTTCGGATGGTGTCTCGGATCGCTTGGCCACCGAGACTTCGGCACGCCGCAGGCCAAGCCCGGCGGCGAACACCGCGAGAAAACCCCAGGCACCGATCAGCTCGGCGCCGACATAGGCGAGCGCGATCAACGCCAGCGCCAGCGAATCGTTCGGTGACATCGATGTATCGGCATTTCTGCTGCGTAAAAAGATTGCGAGCTTGCCGATCAGTTTGCCCAGCATGTAGCCGAACAGTAGCCCGGCCGGAACGGCCCAGACCAGCCGATGCAGGGCCCATTCGCCGACCCAGCCCAATGCCAGCGTCTCCTGCTCGATCAGCAGCAGGGCGAACACCACGAAGGGAAAGGCTGTGCCGTCGTTGAAGCCGGCTTCGCCAGACAGGCCATAACGCACGTGATCGCTGTCGCGGGAGTTGCTGACCTGCACCAAGCTGGCCAGCACCGGATCGGTGGGGGCCAGGATCGCACCGGTCAGCACCGCCAGCCCCCAATTGAGCCCCAACAGGTAATGGCAGAACAGCGCGACACCGGCGATACAGGCGAGCATTACCGGACCGGCCAAGATATAGGTGCTGCGCCACGCCGGATGACCCAGCGGCATGCGCAGCTTCAGCCCGCTGACGAACAGCGAGACCAGCACCACGACTTCGGTAAGGTGTTCCATCCAGTCGGCGATTAGCAGGAAATCCATTTCCCACAACCCGATCCCGAGCTGCCCGATCAGCAACCCGAAGCCCAGATAGATCAATGAGGTGGTAACCGGCAACCAGCGCAGATAGGCCGATGCCAACGCGAGGATCAGCAGCAGGACGCCAAGCACGGCCATCCATTCGAGAAAATTCATTCAGTGTTCCGCAAACAAGCGTGACGCGCAGAAGTGCGCATGGGCTGCTGGTTCGATCGGCACGACTCGATGGGGTTCAGCGGCATTCGTCGCGGCCCCAGCATGGGTGTCTACCTTTCGTGGAAGGCTCCCCCCGCGGAGCGAAGCCTTTGGGGCTTGGCAGAGTGCGGCCTGCATTTGCCGCGCGGTGCGCCTGCTACTGAAACGGTTCAGTGCAGGGCTCCGGCTCGGTGTTTTTGCGCGTCCCTTCGCTGGCCTCAACGCAGCCCGGCGAGAATCTCGAACGCGTGGTGGCGATCCGCGGTCTCGTAGAAGTCGCAGGTGAAAATCAATTCATCCGCTTGGGTCTGTTCCAACAGAATCTCCAGCCGCGCACGGATCTTGTCCGGCCCGCCGATCAGCGCCATGCCGAGGAAATTGCCCACCGCGTCCTGCTCGTGCGGCAGCCACTTGCCCTGCATGCTCTCCACGGGCGGCACCAGGACCAGACTTTGCCCGCGGATCAGCGCCAGGATGCGCTGGAAGGCGGTGGTCGCCAGGTACTCGGCCTGCTCGTCGGTGTCGGCGGTCATCAAGGGCACACCGAGCATGACGTAGGGCTTGTCGAGCACCTCCGAGGGGCGGAAGTTCTCGCGGTACAGGCGAATCGCCTCGTGGGCGTAGCGCGGCGCGAAATGCGAGGCGAAGGCGTAGGGCAGGCCCTTGGCTGCGGCCAGCTGCGCGCTGAACAGGCTGGAGCCGAGCAACCAGATGGGCACGTTGCTGCCAACCCCGGGCATGGCGATCACCCGTTGGTTGCGCTGGCGTGGGCCTAGAAGTAACTGCAATTCTTCTACATCCGCCGGAAAGTCATCGGCGCTGCCCATGCGGTCTCGGCGCAGGGCGTGAGCGGTGAACTGGTCGGCACCCGGGGCGCGACCCAGACCCAGCTCGATGCGCCCAGGATAGAGGGCTTCGAGTGTGCCGAACTGTTCGGCGATCACCAGCGGCGCGTGGTTGGGCAGCATGACGCCACCGGCCCCCAGGCGAATTCGCGAGGTGCCGGCGGCCAGATAGCCGATCAGCACCGAAGTGGCCGCGCTGGCAATACCGTCCATGTTGTGATGCTCGGCCACCCAGAAGCGCTCGAAGCCGAGCTTCTCGACATGCTGCGCCAAGGCCAGCGAGTTGCGCAGGGCGAGCCCGGCGTCGCCGTCATCACGGATCGGTGCCAGGTCAAGGGTGGAAAAGCGGGTGTGCTCGATACGGGACATCGTCTACCTCTGTGCTGACGGATGGGTCGGCCACGCGACTCAGTAGCAATGCTCGGCCTCGGCGCGGGCCAATACGGTGCGCTGTTCGTCGTACAGCCAACCTTGCGGTGTGAAGCCTAGCGAGCGCGCCTCAAACAGGTAGCGCCGCCCGGCCTGAAAATCGTCATAACGGATGACCATGGTACAGCGCAGGTACTGGGTGTCGCCGAAATCGCCCAGTCCGCCACTGCTGATTTCGAATTCGTAGCGCGCCTCTAGTTCATGCGCCCCCGGGCTGACCTGGAAATAGCGACCATCCGGCGTGCGTTTGTCGTCCAGGCGGTCGGACATGAAGATATCGCTGGGCTGCGCGCTCATCTCGACCCAGGCCATGCCGGGGTCTGGCGCAGGCAGAGGGCCGGCGCAGGCGGTCAAGCCGAGCACCAGGAGCATTGGGAATGTCGGGCGCATGGTGATGAATCCTCCGGGTGGCCGCCGCATCGGCGCGTGCTGTCGCGCTCGGCATTGAGCCTGAGCCAGAGACGGCTATCTTTCAACGACTGCACCGCGGCGCAACGGTTCACCGCAGAAGGTCAGCGCGTCGCGACACCGCCGCAGCCGCGCTCGGTGGCCTTGGCCAGCAGCTGATCATGCTGATCGTAGAGCCGCGCCCAAGGGCGGAAGCCGTAGCCGCCGGCGACGAGGCGGTAGCGGGCACCCGCATCGAAGCTGTCGTATTCCAGGGTCAGGCGGCAGTCGCGCTCAAGCGCTTCGCTGCCGCGGCCGACATCGGCTGCGCCCACTTCGAAGCGGTAGCGCATGCCCAGCTGATGACTGCCTGGGGGAACCTGGAAGTAACGATGGTCGTCCAGCGGACGTTGATCCACGGCGACCGCCTTCAGTTCGGTTTCTTCCAGCGGGGCCAGCTCGATCCAGGCCTGGTTGGGGTCCGGCTGGGGCATCCATAGCGCGCAACCGCCCTGGATGGACAGCACAAGCGCAAGCAACAGAATTCGCATGAATAGGTCTCCGACCGCTGGCTAGGCGGTCTGGCTGCAAGGGCACGGGTGCCTTCAATGGTTGGGCGGGCTTCGATGTCGTTGTAGGCTCAGCGCACCGACGACGATGTGGATCCTCGAATGCGAGCAGGCGTTTGTTCGAAGCTGAAAACCGCCCTTGTCGACAACCGCGCTGGGTGCTGGGTTCCGCTGTTGCTGGCCGTTGGTCTGAATGGTTGCAGCACTTATTACGGGCAACTGGCGGTCGGCCAGCTGGACCTGTTGCGCCAGCGCGAGCCCATCGCGGCGATCATCGACAACCCGCAAACCGACCCAAAACTGCGCCAGCGGCTGGCCCTCGCGCTGCAAGCCAGACGCTTCGCCAGCCGTGCGCTGGGTTTGCCGGACAACGACAGTTATCGGGTCTACGCCGACATTCAGCGGCCTTATGTGGTGTGGAATGTGTTCGCTACCGAGGCGTTTTCGGTGGCGCCGTTGAACCATTGTTTTCCGATCGCCGGTTGCGTGGCCTATCGCGGCTACTACCAACAGGGACGCGCGCGCGGGGCAGCGGCGCTGCTCCGGGCCGAGGGCTATGACACGCAGGTCTCCGGAGTGCAGGCCTATTCCACCCTGGGCTGGTTCGACGATCCGCTGCTCAGTTCGATGCTGCGCTGGGACGACGAGCGGCTGGCCGGGCTGATCTTTCATGAACTGGCGCACCAGCGGCTCTACGTTGCCGGCGACACGGCGTTCAACGAATCCTATGCCTCTTTCGTCGAGCGCGAGGGGCTGCGCCAGTGGCGTGCCAGCCGTGGCCTACCAGCGCCAAGCGAGACGGCTCGTGATCCCTACGCGGACCTCAGCCGGCTGGTGCTGGCAACTCGCGAGCGGTTGGCTGCGTTGTATGCGTCCGGTTTGAGCGAGCCGGAGATGCGTGCCGCCAAAGCCGCAGAGTTCATGCGGATGCGGCAGGCGTATTGGCAACTGCGTGACGGGGCCTGGAAGGGCGACGGCCGGTTCGATCGTTGGATGGCCCAACCACTCAATAACGCGAGTCTCGTGCCGTTCGGCCTCTATGATCGCTGGGTGCCAGCCTTTGCCGCGCTATTCGAGCAGGCCGGTGGCGATTGGCAGCGTTTCTATATCCACGTGGCTACCTTGGGCCAACTGCCCACCGACGAGCGGACGCGTCGTTTAGAAGCGCTTCGCTGAACCGGCTAGCCGCTTCGCTTGAGGCCCGATGCGGCAAGGTTCTGCCGCCGATTCCGCTTCGCTGTAGCTGAACCTGTTCGAAGGGGTTACCCGCTGCCGCTTGTCGACTCCTTGCATGTTCGCCCCAAAATTCACGGAATTCTTTTTCCCCTGTCTCCGTCCATTTTCTAGGCAGTCAGCCTTGCTGACCCGTGATTCAGCCGTGCGCTTGCGTACGCATACCTAGAAAAAGCCGTTTAAACGGAGGCTCCATGGATAACCTAACCGGCATCCTCGACAACAAGGGCACGCCCCTTGAAAAGCAGAAGTTCACCTGGAAGGAAATGGCGGGCAAGCCGATCAGCAAGCTCGACGACGACGCCTTTACCCGCGTGCGGATCATCCTCATGAACGGGATCGAAACCGACGCACTGCGCCTCAAGCACGGCATCGCTCGTATCACCGGTCAGCTCCGCGGTCCTCTGGCCGAGATCCGCCGCGTCGAGCAGCACCAGGCGACCATGGTTAACTGGCTGATCTCGGCGGACCACTCGCCGTTGGAAACCACGGTGGCCTATGAGCAGGTGGCGATCGAAGTGACCGCGGCCGTGGCCCAGACCGAGCCCGACCCTTATCAAGCCCAGACCTACCGCTTCGGTCTGCTGGAGGACTTCGACCATCTGTATCGCTACTCGGCCATGCTTGATCGTCTCGAAGGCAAGGATGCGAACAACATCCTTCAGGGATACACCGACATCGTGCCGGGCCGGCAGACCTCCGAGCATCATCGCCATCCAGAAAATGACTTGCGCGACAGCTACGCGAAGGAGCAGGCGGATCTCATCACCAAAATCCATTGCGCGATGATCACTGCCGCCGAGTTCCAGACCCACGACTACTACATGAACATCGGTCCGCTGTTCGCCGACCCGCTGGCGCGTCAACTGTATGCCGAAATCGCCTCGGTCGAAGAGCAGCACGTGACCCAGTACGGCTCGCTGGCTGATCCGCAGGAATCCTTCATGGAGAAGTGGCTTGTGCACGAGGCGATGGAGGTCTATGCCTATGCCAGCTGCGCCGAACAGGAAACCAATCCGCGCATCAAGGCCATGTGGGAGCGCTTCCTCGACTACGAGCTGGGTCACCTGAATATTGCTTGCGAGCACTTCAAGAACATCGAGCGCCGCGACCCGGCCGAAATCCTCGGCGGCCCGCTGCCGAAGATGATCGAGTTCAAGAGCCAGCGTGAGTTTGTCCGTCAGGTATTGGCTGCTGAGGTCAACCTGCGCACCAGCGGGACCCAGTACGTCGACAAGAGCGAAGAACCGCAAAACTCCTTGGACTACCGCGCCCAGCTCAATTCCGAAGGTATCGCCTCGAACATCGTTTCGGCGGGCTACCAGTGGGCCCCGGGCGGTGAACTCATGCACATGCGTAAGGCTTCGTGAGGAGAACGGACATGGCGACTTCAGCAAAACTAGGCACCAATTTCACTGGCGTACAGATGTCTCCCAAGGACACCAAGCTCCTGCTCGACGCCGTCAATGACATTCATCCGGACGTACCGGGCGACTCCAAAGGCATGATGCTGGAGCGTTCCACGCGTGCCGAAGAAGCAGACCGCATTGGCTCGGTCCCGGTCCCCGGCTCGGCCAAAGGGATGCTCAAGTCCACGTTCGACATGGCGCTGGGCAAGAGTCCGGAACTGTTGGTGGACAAGCTTGGCGAGCGGTTGGCGTTCGAGCGCAGCGGCGTGCGTTTGTATGACGCAATGATCGCTAAGGCGAAGGCCCTGGACGCTGCAGACTCCGACCTGGTCCAGGTGCTCCAGCACATTCGTGACGAAGAGTTCGAACACATGAACATGGTCGCCGAGGCGATCGAAACCCTCGGGGCGGACCCAACGGCGCAGACGCCTTGCGCAGACGTTGCGGGAGTCAAATCGATGGGTGTGATGCAGGTGCTTACCGACCCGCGTACCAACCTCTCCCAGGGCATGGGAGCGTTGCTCACCATCGAACTGGAGGACAACGCTGCCTGGGAGTTGCTGATTGAACTCGCCGAAGCGGGCGGCCATCCGAACATCGCCAAGGGTTTTCACAAGGCGAAGGAGCAAGAGGATGACCATGTCATCAAGATCAAAACCCTGATCCGCCGGGATCTGATCAGCCAGGTGAAATGAATACCGCGTGCGCTTCATCCTTTGGCGTGCCCCCGGGCGCGCCTTTTTTTTAAAGGCAGACGGGCTTTGACCGGTCAGCCGGGCGGTACTCGACCCGCCGAGGCGATAGCTGTCGCCGCATTGGGCCGCCGCTGTCGGCACGCACTCGCTCGGCGGCGCTCGGTGGCCTGCGAAACCCATCATTTCGGCGCATGAAAGGCAGACAGGCGCGGGGCGAACCAGCGGCATTCGGTACACTCTGATGTCCATTGCCGCATCGAGCCATCGCATGTCCGAGCTTGCGTCAACCGACTCTCTTCCGCTCGTGCTTGTCGGGCCGCTGCTGCGCCGGCTCGAAGCCGGACGGCTGGTGTTCTGGCTAATAACCCGCGAGCCGCTGAGTCTGCGCCTGCAATTGCAGCCCCAAGGTGAATCCTGCCGCTCGCTGGCAATTGACGACGCGGCGTGTCAGCGGCTGCGGATCGGCACTTCGGCCTGGCTGCAGCTGATCGACCTGCGTTTGGAAACGCCGCTGCCGGCCGATCGGTTGATCGAGTACGACGTGCTGATCGCCAGCGGCGCCGTTGAGCTGGGCATCGCCAACTGGGCACCGCACCTGATCCATGAGGGCGCTGAGCGGCCGGCCTTCGTCATCCGCTCGCGCTACGACGATCTGCTGCACGGTTCCTGCCGCAAGCCGCATCATCCATCCGCGGACGGGCTGGTAGCGGTCGATGCGCTGGTCGCCGAAGCGCGTGAGGCCCCCGAGCATTGGCCCGCTGCACTGCTGATGACCGGCGACCAGATCTACGCCGACGACGTCGCCGGGCCGATGCTCATGGCCATCCACGCGCTGATCCACCGCCTCGGCCTGTATGGCGAATGCTTGGAGGGGGCGGTTGTTGGCGACAGTGACGCGCTCATGGCCCATCCGGCCACTTATTACCGACGCGAGCAGTTACTGCCGGCGTTCAAGTCCAACGAGGCGCTGCGCGAACGTTTTTTCGGCGGCGTGGAAAAGCCGGTGTTCACCACCTCCAGCGCGCATAACCATCTGGTGACGCTGAGCGAGGTCCTGGCCATGTACCTGCTGGTCTGGTCGCCAGTGCCCTGGACGCTGATCGAGCTACAGGCGCCGCCGCTGGACGAGGAAATGGCCCAGCGCTACGCCCGTGAAGCCGCGTGCATCGACGCGTTCCGCCAGGGACTGCCGCAGGTGGCGCGAGGGCTGGCGCATCTGCCATCACTGATGATCTTCGATGACCACGACATCACCGATGACTGGAACCTCAGCGCGCGCTGGGAGCAGACCGCCTACGGCCATCCCTTCTCGCGGCGCATCATCGGCAATGCGCTGCTGGGTTATCTGTTGTGCCAGGCCTGGGGCAATGCGCCGGATACCTGTGCCACGTCGCTGCATACGGTCGAGTCGTTGCTGGCAAGCGGCGAGGATGGCCAGCTCGACTGCGCGCTCCACGATCAGGTGGTCGATGAGCTGCTGCAGCGCGGCGACTGGGGTTATGTCATTCCAAGCGAACCGGCGCTGGTGGTGCTCGACACCCGTACTCGGCGCTGGCGCAGCGAGGGCAATCTGAATCGGCCCTCTGGCTTGATGGACTGGGAAGCGCTGACTGATCTGCAGCAGCACATTCTCGATCACCGCTCGGTGGTCATTGTTTCGCCGGCGCCAATGTTTGGGGTGAAGCTGATCGAAACCGTGCAACGCGTGTTCAGCTGGTTCGGGCTTTCACTGTTGGTCGATGCGGAGAACTGGATGGCCCATCGTGGTGCGGCGCAGGTCATGCTCAACATCTTTCGCCACACGCGCACGCCGGGCAACTACGTGGTGCTGTCGGGCGACGTGCATTACTCGTTCGCTTATCAGGTTCACATCCGTGGGCGCATAGAGGGGCCTAACCTCTGGCAGATCACCAGCAGCGGCGTGAAGAACGAGTTCCCGCGGCGCCTGCTGGATCTGTTCGACAGGCTTAACCGCTGGCTGTATTCGCCGCGCTCGCCCTTGAACTGGTTCACCAAGCGTCGCCGCGTGCGGGTTCAGCCGTGGCTGCCGAGCCGTAGCCGGTCCGGCGAACGCCTGTGGAATGGCTCGGGCATCGGCCGCGTTCGGCTCGATGCCGAGGGCCGCCCGGCACGGGTGGAGCAGATCAAGACGCGCTAGCTGAACGCCGCGCTAGCTGAACGCCGCGCGTAGCGCCGGCAGCGTCGCGTAGTAGTACGCCGGCGACTCGGCCATCAGCTCGGCGTGGCTGCCGAAGCCATAACCCACCGCGGCCGCCTGCAGGCCATTGCTGCGCGCGCCGATCAGGTCGTGCTTGCGGTCGCCGATCATCAGCGTGTGCTCGGGGTCGAGCCTTTCTTCAGCGATCAGATGGGCAATCAGCTCGACCTTGTTCGTCCGTGTGCCGTCCAGTTCACTGCCATAGATCATCTTGAAATGGTGGTCGAAGGCGAAGTGCCGGGCAATCTCGCGGGCGAATACCGAGGGCTTCGAGGTGGCGACATAGAGCGTTCGATCCTGACCACGCAAGTGTTCGAGCATCTCCAGCACGCCGTCGAACAGCAGGTTTTCATACAGGCCGACCGTCTTGAAGCGCTCGCGGTAATGCCCCACCGCTTCCCAGGCGCGCGCCTCGTCGAAGCCGTAGAACTCCATAAACGCCTGCAGCAGCGGCGGCCCGATGAAGGGTTCGAGCTTGCTCAGATCCGGCTCGTCGATACCGAGCTTGGCCAGCGCATGCTGGATCGAGCGGGTAATGCCCTCGCGCGGGTCGGTGAGGGTGCCGTCGAGGTCGAAAAGAATGGTGGAGTGATGCATGAGGTCTCGTCGTTGCGTTTCGCGCTGCGACACGGGGTGCAGCAGCGTCATGGAACCGGCGGTACGGTCTGGCGTTGGCGTTCCGGCTAAAGATCTACGGATCCTGCGGTTCCGCCCGACCATTCTGTAGTACGTTTCTGACCGACACATCGTGACAACGAGCGCAGACTCAAACAAGGCATGATGAAGAAATTGCTGATCGAGTCGATTCGCTTGACTTGGCTATAGGAAAGAAACATGAGTCACGTATTGCCAATGCTGCCGCTGGCGGACGATCCGGAAACCAGGCCAGTGCTAAAAAAGCCTTCTCGATGACCCGAGGGGCAAACATGCACTCAATTGAGTGCTTTTAAGTTCATGAGGCATCATCGCTAACGCTTCAATAGTTCCCGCTGCCTTCAAGCTCCCTCGGCCATATGCATGTCCTTCAGCTTCACGTAATTACCCGCGGTGTAGCTGAAGAAGCTGCGCTCCTTGTCCGTCAGCGGCCGGGCTTGTTTCACCGGGCTGCCGACGTAGAGATAGCCGCTTTCGAGCGTCTTGCCCGGCGGCACCAGGCTGCCAGCGCCGATGATCACTTCGTCTTCGACCACCGCGCCGTCCATCACGATGGAACCCATCCCCACCAGGATGCGGCTGCCCAGGGTGCAGCCGTGCAGGGTGACCTTGTGGCCGACGGTGACTTCGTCGCCGATGGTCAGCGGAAAGCCGTCCGGGTTGAAGGGGCCGGCGTGGGTGATGTGCAGGACGCTGCCATCCTGAATGCTGCTGCGCTTGCCGATGCGGATGCGGTGCATGTCGCCGCGGATCACGGTGAGCGGCCAGACAGAGCTGTCGTCACCGATCTCGATGTCGCCGATAAGAACCGCACTGGGGTCGACGAAGACCCGTTCGCCCAATGCGGGCGTGTGGCCCTGGTAGGTTCGGATGCTCATGAATTGCTCCTGTAGGCTCAAAAAAGGGATCGGGCGATTCTAGTGGACAGGGCCAGCGGCGAAACTGCTGCTGGAGCGGAAGAACTCGCCTGGCGTTGCGCCAAATTGTTCGCGGAAGGCGGCGATGAAGGCGGACAGGGACTCATAGCCGCAACCCAGCGCGACGTCGGTGACCCGCTCGCCGCGCTCCAGCGCCGGCAGCGCGCTGAGCAGCCGCAAGCGCTGGCGCCAGGCACGGAAGGTAAGCCCGGTATCGCGCAGGAACAAGCGGCTCAGGGTTCGCTCCGAGATCCCCAGCGTGCGGCTCCAGTCGGCCAGCCCTTCCTGCGATTCGGGCTGCGCTTGCAGGCTCTTGCACAGCCTATGCAGACGCGGCTCGGTCGGCAGCGGTAGCACCAGTTCGACTTCCGGGGCGCAACCCAACTGGTCCAATAGCACCTGTACCAGTCGACCTTCGGCGCCGTCCTCGGAATAGGCCTCAGGAAGCGTGCTGAAGTGGCGGATCAGCTCGCGCAGTAGCGGGCTCACCTGCAGCACTCGGCAGTGTTCCGGCGCATCGCCGACCACGCTGCGGTCGATATACAGGCTGCGGATGCAGGTGTCCGGTGCACAGAACACCTGGTGCGGGATGCCGGCGGGAATCCACACGGCGCGCAATGGCGGAGCAACGAAACGGCCCATATCCGTGCGCACTTCGAGCACGCCTTCTACCGCATGGGACAACTGGACCCAGGGGTGGCTGTGGCGGTAGCCGAGTTTGAGATTCGGCGGCGAATCGAGTTGCCCGTACACCGGGCGCGGCAGCGCTTTGAGTTCGCTGAGGCGTGCCATCAGCGCCGTGCTTTGTCCGTTTGAAGACATTTCATGCCTGCTTGGCGTTAGTCGGAAGCTGTCGCACACGTTAAGGTCCATTCCAGTCGCCCGCAAGACCTCAGGAAACTCATAGATGGCCAAGCTCCGGATACTGTTCGACAACTTCACGCTCGCCCTGCTCGCCGTGATGGCAATTGCCACGGTATTTCCGTGCGAAGGTCGCGGCGCGGTGTTTTTCGATTGGCTCACCACGTTGGCCATCGGGCTGCTGTTCTTCATGCACGGCGCCAAGTTGTCGCGTGAAGCGATCCTCGCCGGCGCGGGCCATTGGCGGCTGCATCTGCTGGTGTTCGCCTGCACCTTCGTCATGTTTCCGCTGCTGGGGCTGGCGCTCAAGCCGGCGCTGACGCCGCTGGTCGGTACCGAGCTGTACCTGGGCATGCTTTATCTCTGCGCGCTGCCGGCCACGGTGCAGTCGGCCATCGCGTTTACCTCGCTGGCGCGCGGCAACATTCCGGCGGCGATTTGCAGCGCGGCGGCATCGAGCCTGATCGGCATCTTCCTTACGCCGCTGCTAGTGGTGCTGTTGATGGGCGTCGAGGGTGAGGCCGGCTCGACGCTGGACTCCATCGGCAAGATCGTCATGCAGCTGCTGGTGCCTTTCATCGCGGGGCAGATTGCGCGGCGCTGGATTGGCGCCTGGGTGACACGCAACAAGGGCTGGCTGAAGAGCGTTGACCAAGGCTCGATCCTGCTGGTGATCTATGTCGCCTTCAGCGGCGCGGTGGTCGAAGGGCTCTGGCAGCTGGTGCCGCTCACCCATCTGCTGGGCCTGGTGCTGGCCTGCTGCCTGTTGTTGGCGATCGTGCTGTGGCTGACGCAATTTCTCGCCAAGCGGCTGGGCTTCAATCTCGAAGACCGCATCACCATCGTCTTCGCCGGCTCGAAGAAGAGCCTCGCCACCGGTGTCCCCATGGCGCAGGTGCTGTTCGCTACCAGCTCGGTGGGGATGATCATTCTGCCGCTGATGATCTTTCACCAGATACAGTTGATGGTCTGTGCGGTGCTGGCGCAGCGCTATGCGCGCCGCCCCGAACTGCCCGTGGAAGCGCCTGCGGCTCAGTAGAGCCGTTTGCCTCCGCTATCCGGAAAGCACTCGTAGCACCCTGTTGGAGCCAGGGGGACGCCCAGTCCTTGCTCGCGATCCAAGGTAGCGGAACACTACGCTGCCGGAAGCTTCACACCTGTGATCGCGAGCAAGCTCGCTCCTACAAGGCTATGCGCGGGAACCCGCGCTGCAGGAAATCGTCGCAATTAAAGAGCTACTCGGCCGAGCGAGGCGGGTCGACGTTGCAGCGTGGCGCAGCGCATTGTCGATTGGATGAACCCCGCGATTTCGTTATACATAGCGCCACTCTATCGAGCCGTTTGCTGGCTGCGCGGTTGGGCAATTGTCTTTAACATGCCTGGCTGATCATTTATTCATAAGGGGCAAATGCCGTGACCGATACCAATCCGCTGCTTCGGGAATTCGACCTGCCGCCTTACTCCGAGATCCGCCCCGAGCATGTCGAGCCGGCGGTGGACACTGTCCTCGGTGACAACCGCATCGCCTTGCAGGAATTGCTCAGCCGTCCGGCCGAGAGCCTCGACTGGAGCACCCTGGTCGTCGGCCTGGACGAGATGAACGAGCGCCTCAGCCGCGCCTGGGGTCCGGTCAGCCATCTCAATGCAGTGCGCAACAACCCGGAGCTGCGCAGCGCCTATGAGGCCTGTCTGCCCAAGCTGTCCGCCTACGCCACCGAACTGGGCCAGAACGCTGACCTGTTCGCCGCCTATCAAGCCCTGTCGCTCAGCCCTGAGGCAGACGGCTTCGATGTTGCGCAGACGACCATTCTCGAGCACGCGCTGCGCGATTTCCGCTTGTCTGGCATCGACTTGCCACCCGCCGAACAGCAGCGTTTCGGCGCGATCCGCATGAAGCTCGCCGAGCTGGGCAGCACCTTTTCCAACCAGTTGCTCGACGCCACCCAGGCCTGGACCAAGCACGTCACCGATGAAAGCCTGCTGGCCGGCATCACCGATTCATCCAAGGCGCAGATGGCCGAGGCCGCCAAGGCCAAGGAGCTGGATGGCTGGCTGATCAGCCTGGAATTCCCCAGTTACTACGCGGTGATGACGTACGCCGACAACCGTGCGCTGCGCGAAGAGGTCTATGTCGCCTATTCCACCCGTGCCTCCGATCAGGGGCCGAATGCCGGCCAGTTCGACAACGGCCCGGTGATGGAGCAGATCCTCGACCTGCGTCAGGAACTGGCCCAACTGCTGGGCTTCGGCAATTACGCCGAGCTTTCCCTGGCCACCAAGATGGCGGATAGCACCGATCAGGTGCTGGGCTTCTTGCGTGATCTGGCCCAGCGCAGCAAGCCGTTCGCCCAGCGCGACCTCAAGGAGCTGCGCGCCTTTGCCGCCGAGCAGGGTGTTAGCGATCTGCAGAGCTGGGACGTCAACTATTTCGGCGAAAAGCTGCGCCAGGCGCGTTACAGCCTGAGCCAGGAAGAACTGCGCGCGTACTTCCCGGTGGACAAGGTGCTGTCCGGCCTGTTCGCGATCGTCAAGCGCCTGTACGGCATCGAAATCCACGAGCTGGAAGACTTCGACAGCTGGCATCCGGACGTTCGCCTGTTCGAAATCCGTGAGAAGGGCGAGCACGTCGGGCGCTTCTTCTTCGACCTCTATGCACGGCCAAACAAGCGCGGTGGTGCCTGGATGGATGGCGCGCGCGACAAGCGCCGTACCTGCCTTGGCACGCTGCAGACGCCGGTGGCCAATTTGGTCTGCAACTTCACCCCGCCGGTGGGTGAGCGCCCGGCGCTGTTGACCCATGATGAAGTCACCACCTTGTTCCACGAGTTCGGCCATGGCCTGCATCACCTGCTGACCCAGGTCGAACATGCTGGCGCGTCGGGCATCAACGGCGTGGCCTGGGATGCGGTGGAGCTGCCCAGCCAGTTCATGGAGAACTGGTGCTGGGAGCCCGAAGGCCTGGCGCTGATCTCCGGCCACTATCAGACCGGCGAACGTCTGCCGCAGGACAAGCTGGACCAGATGTTGGCGGCGAAGAACTTCCAGTCCGGCCTGGTGATGGTGCGTCAGCTGGAATTCTCGCTGTTCGATTTTGAATTGCACGCCACTCACGGCGACGGCCGCAGCGTGCTCGAGGTGCTGGAAAGCATCCGCGATGAAGTGTCGGTGATGCGTCCGCCGGCCAGCAACCGCTTCCCCAACAGCTTCGCGCATATCTTCTCCGGCGGTTACGCGGCCGGTTATTACAGCTACAAGTGGGCCGAGGTGCTGTCCTCCGATGCCTTCTCGCGCTTCGAGGAAGAGGGCGTATTCAACGCCGATACCGGCCGCGCCTTCCGCGATGCGATTCTGGCGCGTGGTGGTTCGCAGGAACCGATGGTGCTGTTCGTCGACTTCCGCGGGCGCGAGCCGTCAACCAACGCACTGCTGCGCCATCTTGGCCTGAGCGAGGAGGTGGCATGAGCGACGAGCCGAAGGTAACCACCAAGCGCTTCATCGCCGGTGCCGTGTGCCCGGCGTGCAGCGCCAGCGACAGCATCAAGATGTGGGACGTCGACGGCGTGCCTCACCGCGAATGCGTCGAATGCGGCTACGCCGACACCCTCAACGCTCAAGGCCAGTCGGTGCCGTCCGAGCTGGGTACCCGGGTCAATCAGGCCAAGCCGAAATCGCCTGATCCGCAGGTACAGGCGGTGCAGTTCTTCCCGAACCCGAAGCTGAAGAAAAAACCCGACTGAGAGAGTGGAGAATCGCCATGTGGCATATCACCTGTGGCGATCTCGCCGCCGACAGCGTCCGCCAGTTGCTGGCCGAAGGAAACGAGGTCCGCATCCTGCGCGACGATTTGGCGGTCGGGCCGCTCGTCGACATCGAAACCCCGCCCTGCCGGATGCGCTCTGCCTTCTGGGAAGGAGTCTGGCCTGTCGGGCTGGAGCCTCGGCCGGATTTCTCCGGGATCGCCAGCGATGCCGAGTGGCTGGCGCGGCTGGCTGATCAGCCGCGGCAGATAACGGTCTGGCATGGCGATAGCGCCTCCGAGCAGTTGATGCTGACGCGGGTGGCGGCGGCCCTTGAAGGCTCATCGATTCCGCTGCACGAGGTCGCCTGTGGCACCGGTGACGGTCGAGTCGGCACGCGCATGGCAGTGTCCATGCATGCGCCGGACGCGCTGGCTGCGCTTTATCAGCCGCGCCTGCTCGAGCCCGCTCGCATCGGCGAGCTCGCCAGCCAATGGCGGGCCGCCGTTGATGAGAACGCAGCGATACGCCGCTGGATCGATGGGCGTTTCGTCGGTGAAGACCATTCGCGGATAGATAGCGAGCTCCAGGCGGCCTGCGGTGACGACTGGATGCCTTTGGCGCGTGCCATGGCGGAGGTCATGGGCCATTGCGACGGTTTCTTCTCCACAGACCTCTTCCTCTACTGGCGCGCCCGCGAGCTGGCGAAACATGGCGTCATCGAGCTCAGCGACGGTGCAGAAGCCGAGTACAGCAAGGTGCAGGTGCGTCTTATCTCAACCTGAGTAAGCGTGCTGGAGCAGGTTGCTCGACTCGCGTAGCGAGAGGCGTCCGATGGCTACCAAGCCAGGCGAAGCATTCGTCCTCTTGGCTTCACACCATAACCCCAATTGCGGAACGCCAGCGCTGAGGTTGATGCCCGTGAAGCAAGCGAAGAGGACTTTTCGCTGTCGCTCAGTTACGGCGCTTCGATGTCGCGTTTTCGATTCAGACCAACGTCTTGGGGGCCACCACGGCAGCTTGCGGTGCGCCCGAGAAACGTTTTTTGAGCTTCATCGCCGGCGCCTCGATCAGATGCCAGGACAGAATAGCCAGTAGCAAGGTCGGCGCCAGGCTGATGGCCGTCAGCCAGAACACGCCGATCTCGTGGCCCAATAAGTACACCGTGAGTTGCTGGAACGGGAAGGCATAGATGTACATGCCATAGGAGAAATCGCCGTATTTGCCGAACCGGGCGATCAGAGGAATTGGCGCGTAGGCCAAATAGATCACCAGGTAGGGCAATGCGAGCACATAAACGTAAGGCCCGGCGGCGGTATGAAACGTCAGCGCCAGCGCAACGACCAATGCCGCGGCGATCCACCCACGCCACGGCAAGGCGTCGCGGTAGAGGAAAATGGCGGCCCCGGTGTAATACAGCAGGCCCAGCTTGACGATGTTCTTGATAAAGAATGACTCGATGCCGAGCATCCCCAAAATCCAGAAGTGACCTACTGCGAGACCGGCAATGGGCAGGAATATCAGCCGACGATTCAACAGCCCGACCAGACCCATTATCAGCACGCCGATGTACATCAGGACCTCGAGCGGCAGCGTCCACAGCGAGCCGTTTACCACGTTCGGATAGATATTCTGGCTAAACACGCCTGGCAGCTCGAAGCGCGTGATGAGCAAGGCATTCTGCAGGTACGTCCAAGTAACGGGGGACGAGAAATAGTTGCTCAAGGGGCGGTCGGTTACCAGCGGACCGATGATGAACGCTGACAGCAGAACCGCCAATATCAGCGCAGGAAAGACACGTAGCGCGCGCTTGATCAGAAAGCTTTTCGCACTGCTGCTGTTGATCCATGACGAGGTGATCAGATAGCCGCTGATGACGAAGAAGATCGCGACGGCGAACTCACCGCCGTTCTCATAGCCTGTCAGCAGTTCAATGGGCTCGTCAGGACGGCGACCGGTCAGCGGATAGCTGTGAACGAGCAGGACCAGCGTGGCGGCGAAGAACCTTAGGAAGTCGAAATTATTCTCGCGCGTGAAACGTGTGCCTGGGTGGGCGGGCATCTGCACCTCCTTGTCGATACCAGAGGCAGCCGAGGTTTCAGCTGTGGCGTGTTTGGCAGAAGTGATTGGAAATAATTCCCGCTTGATTTGTTTTTTTCCGACCGTTGGCATGCGGTGCCCGGCCTGGTACGGTGTACTGTATGCATGAACAGTATTCCAGAGGTCGCTATGCGCGCTACGTCAACGACACCTCGCGGCCGTGGCACCGCAATCAATCCGGATAACCGCTTTGCCCCGACCCGCAGCGAGGCGTATGACGACGGTTGGGAACAGGACGTGCCGCCGAGCCGCGCCACCGAGGTACGTAGCGAGACGGCGAAGAGTGTGATCACGCGCAACCAGTCGCCGGATGTCGGCTTCGATCGTTCGGTAAATCCTTATCGTGGGTGCGAACACGGCTGTATCTATTGCTTCGCGCGGCCCAGTCACGCTTATTGGGACCTGTCGCCGGGAATCGATTTCGAGACCCGTCTGATTGCCAAGACCAACCTCGCCGAGCGTCTCGAGCAAGAGTTGAGCAAGCCCGGCTACGTGCCGCAGCCCATCGCGCTGGGGGTCAATACCGACGCCTATCAACCATTGGAGCGCGAGCAGCGGCTGACGCGCCAGGCATTGGAAATCCTGCTGCGCTTCAAACATCCGGTGCACATCATCACCAAAGGCTCGCTGGTGCTACGCGACCTCGATCTGCTGGTACCGCTGGCCGAGCAGAAGCTGGTCAGTGTCTCGGTCAGCCTGACCACGCTGGACGACGAGCTCAAGCGCGTCATGGAACCACGCGCCGCCTCGCCCGCGGCACGCCTGCGGGTGTTGCGCACGCTGCACGAGGCCGGCGTGCCGGTGAGTGTGATGTGCGCGCCGATGATTCCGATGATCAACGACATGGAGCTTGAACGAATGCTCGAGGCGGCTCGACAAGCCGGTGCGCATTCGGCCGGCTACGTGCTGCTGCGCCTGCCGCACGAGGTGGCGACGCTGTTCGACGAGTGGTTGCAGGAACATTTCCCTCAGCGTGCCGCCCACGTCATGAGCTTGGTGCGCCAGTCACGCGGCGGCAAGGATTACGACAGCCGTTTCGGCAGCCGCATGCGCGGCGAGGGGCAATTCGCACAACTGCTAGCCCAGCGTTTCCAGCTGGCCTGCAAGCGATTGGGTTACAACCGCCGGGACCAGAACTATGGCCTCGACTGCAGTCGCTTCGTCGTCCCGGGTTCGCAGATGTCGTTGCTCTGAACGATCCCGGCCGCGCGAAACGGTACGCGGTGCCATCATTTAGCGATTGGTTAGTTCGTCGCAAAGGCTCGTCCTAGAGCGGCTCGTTCAGTTTCAGTTAAGTCTCGCTGACTAGCCTCGAGGCAAATGTGACCAGGCAGTCACGCTGGCCGCATGGCGGTCTAGTGGCCTGGCGCGTCTTTGCCCCGCATCAGGAGACCAGCCCATGCGTGAATCCACCACTCGCACCGAACCCACCCAATTACCTGCACGCGGCGAAAGCGCTGACGAGTCGTTCGCTCATCTCGTCGATGGCTTTCGCCGCTTCCGTACCGAGGTCTATCCCGAGCAGCAGGCGCTGTTCGCCCGCCTGGCCAAGGCCCAGCAGCCACGCGCCATGTTCATCACCTGTGCCGACTCGCGCATCGTCCCGGAGCTGATCACTCAGAGCTCGCCGGGCGACCTGTTCGTCACCCGTAACGTCGGTAACGTGGTGCCGCCATACGGCCAGATGAACGGCGGTGTATCGAGCGCCATCGAGTACGCGGTGATGGTGCTGAACGTGCAGCACATCATCATCTGCGGGCACTCCGATTGTGGCGCGATGAAAGCGGTGCTCAACCCTGGCGGCTTGCAGCGGATGCCCACCGTCAAGGCCTGGCTGCGGCACTGCGAGGTGGCGCGCAGTCTGGTGGAGGAGAACTGCAACTGCGCCGCCGGCGATTCCCTGGGGGTGCTCACCGAGGAGAACGTCGTGGCTCAGCTCGACCACTTGCGCACCCATCCGTCGGTAGCGTCCCGCCTTGCCGGTGGCCAGCTGTCGATCCACGGCTGGGTCTACTGCATCGAGACCAGCGAAATTCTTGCCTACGACGCCAGCCTCGGCCGTTTCGCGCCGCTCGATGGCGACGGGCCGTCGCCAGTGGCGACACCCGCCCCGCGCTACCTGCAGGCCTGAACACCGCCGGCCTGTAATGGCTGAGCGAATCGGTATCTACGCACGCGACGCTGCTGGCGTCGCAGCGTGTTCGAGGAGTCTCTGGATGAATGCAGAAACGATCAAAGCGACCCTGCCGCGCGACCTCATGGCGTCGGTGGTGGTTTTCCTGGTGGCGTTGCCCCTGTGCATGGGCATCGCCATCGCGTCGGGCATGCCGCCTGCCAAGGGCGTAGTCACCGGAATTATCGGTGGGCTGGTGGTGGGCTGGCTTTCTGGCGCGCCGCTGCAGGTCAGCGGTCCGGCCGCCGGTCTCACGGTGCTGGTGTTCGAACTGGTGCAGCAGTACGGCGCCGCCATGCTCGGTCCGATCCTGCTGCTGGCCGGGGCGATTCAATTGCTCGCGGGGCGTCTGAAACTGGGCTGCTGGTTCCGGGTCACCGCGCCGGCAGTGGTCTACGGGATGCTGGCGGGCATCGGCATTCTGATCGTGCTGTCGCAGCTGCACGTGATGATGGATGCGCAGCCGGAAGCCTCGGGGCTGGACAACCTCAGCGCCTTTCCGGCCGCGCTGTGGTCGGCTCTGCCGTTTGCCGGCAACGGTGACGGCCTGGTTGCCGCATCTCTCGGATTGCTGACCATCGCCTGCATGGGGTTGTGGGACCGGCTCCGGCCGCAACAGCTGCGCTTGCTGCCTGGCGCGTTGCTGGGTGTCGCGGCGGCGACGCTGGTGGGCTTGTGGCTGGGGCTCGAGGTGCGCCGCGTCGAAGTGCCGGACAACAGCTGGCTGCGCCCGGCCGATCTGCTGGCCTTCGCCGATCCCGGTCTGCTGGTCGCCGCCTTGGCCGTCGCCTTTATCGCCAGCGCCGAAACCTTGCTATCGGCCGCCGCGGTCGATCGCATGCACCAGGGGCCGCGGGCCGATTTCGACCGCGAGCTGTCAGCCCAAGGCATAGGCAACATGCTCTGCGGTGTGCTCGGTGCGCTGCCGATGACCGGGGTGATCGTGCGCAGCTCGGCCAACGTCCAGGCCGGCGCCCGCACGCGGCTGTCGGCCATGCTGCATGCCGTCTGGCTGCTGGCGGCGGTGGTCCTGCTCGCGGCCTTGCTGGAGCGCATCCCCGTGGCGAGTCTGGCCGGCGTGCTGGTCTACACCGGGCTCAAACTGATCGACCTCAAGGCGCTGCGCCAACTGGGTCGCTACGGCCGTATGGCCATGCTGATCTATGTCGTCACCGCGCTGTCCATCGTCGCGGTCGACCTGCTGACCGGCGTGCTGGTGGGCTTCGCCCTGACTTTGGCGCAACTCGCCTGGCAGGCCTCACGGTTGAAGATCAATGTGGTGCAGGACGGGCTACGGGTCGAGTTGCGCATGCAGGGCGCGGCGACATTCCTCAAGGTGCCGCAGCTGGCGCGAGCGCTGGAAGCTGTGCCCCAGGGTGCCTGGCTCTACGTGCCGATGGAGCACCTGCGCTACATCGACCATGCCTGCATGGAACTGCTGGAGGAGTGGCACCGCTCGCACCAGGCCAAGGGCGCCCGATTGATCATCGAGCCACGCGCGCTCACGCGGCGGGTGGAAGGTCGGCGCCGACAGGCGGCACATCTCGCCGGCCTGGCGGAGGGGAACTAATCACAGCGGCGAACCCCTGATTCTCTGGTACGGGCGCGCTTCGAGCGCTCGCCTGATGGCAGCGCATCGGCAGCCCCGATGCGTTGCCGTTCGTTTTGGAGGACTGAGTTGGACGTGTTTCTCGATTTACTGCAATGGCCGGCAATGGTGGTCACTGTGCTTGCCGCCTGGCTGATCGGCTCGCTGAGGCCGGGGCGCCGGACGGTCGGTTTCTGGTGTTTTCTGTTGAGCAATCTACTTTGGATCATCTGGGGCTGGTCCGCCCAGGCCTGGGCGCTGATCACGTTGCAGGTGTGCCTGGCACTGATGAATGTCCGCGGTGTGAAGAAGAACGATCAGCCTCGGGAAGCGCAGGCCAACGCGAGTAGTTGACGAAATTGCCAGTCCGGCATGGCTGTCTATACTCCGATCGTAAGCGTACCGATTGAATCCGACTGTGCGTGCAAAGCGAGGGTTGGTGCCCAGGAATTGGGGGGAGCCAGATCAGCGTGTAGTCAGGCGGTCGAGGTGAGCGTGGCTCGCTTTGGCGACCGGACGAACAGCAGTCGGCGGGATAACAAGAACCATAAGGGGAACCCGCAATGTCGCGACATCCACGAGTTTGGATGGGGATTGGGCTGTGGTCGCTATTCGGTCACGCCCAGGCGGCCTGGGACGTGAATATGCGCTCCGGTGCCACGGAAGTCAGTCGTTCCGTGTTCGATTTGCATATGACGATCTTCTGGATCTGCGTAGTCATCGGCGTGGTGGTGTTCGCCGCCATGTTCTGGTCGATGCTCGCTCACCGCCGTTCCAAGCGGCTGGAGTCGGCACATTTCCACGAGAACACCCGAGTCGAGGTGCTCTGGACCATCATTCCGTTATTGATCCTCGTCGGTATGGCAGTCCCGGCGACCCGCACTCTGATTCACATCTACGACGCGTCCGAATCGGACGTCGACATTCAGATCACTGGCTATCAGTGGAAGTGGCACTACAAGTACCTGGGCGAGGATGTCGAGTACTTCAGCAACCTGACCACCCCACGCGATCAAATCAACAATCTCGAGCCCAAGGGCGAGCATTACCTGCTGGAAGTGGACGAGCCGCTGGTGATTCCGACGGGCGCCAAGGTGCGCTTCCTGATCACCGCAGCGGACGTCATCCACTCCTGGTGGGTACCGGACCTGGCGGTTAAAAAGGACGCCATTCCCGGTTTCATCAACGAATCCTGGACCCGCATCGACAAGCCCGGCATCTACCGCGGCCAATGCACTGAGTTGTGCGGCAAGGACCATGGCTTCATGCCGATCGTCGTGGACGTGAAGACACCGGAAGACTACGCCGCCTGGCTCGGCGAGAAGAAGGCGGAAGCCGCCAAGCTCGCGGAACTGACCAGCAAGGAGTGGACGCTCGAAGAGCTGGTGAGTCGTGGCGAGAAGGTTTACCAGACCAACTGCGCATCCTGCCACCAGGCGGGCGGCGAGGGCCTGCCACCGATGTTCCCGGCATTGAAGGGCTCGCCCATCACCACCGGCGAGGCTGAGGATCATCTCAGCGTTGTCGTCAACGGTAGGCCGGGCACCGCCATGGCGGCCTTTGGCAAGCAGCTGTCGGAGGTCGACATTGCGGCTGTGGTGACCTACGAGCGCAATGCATGGGGCAACAACAAGGGCGACATGGTCACGCCGAAAGACGTGCTCGACTTCAAGCAGGCCGAAGAAGCCAGTCAATAGGGGAAGGCAGCGATGAGTGCAGTGATCGACGATCATGGTCATGCCGGGCATGACCATCACCATGGCCCAGCCAAGGGCCTCATGCGCTGGGTGCTGACGACCAACCACAAGGACATCGGCTCGATGTACCTGTGGTTCAGCTTCTGCGCCTTCCTGCTTGGCGGCTCGATGGCCATGGTCATCCGCGCTGAGCTGTTCCAGCCGGGTCTGCAGATCGTGCAGCCGGAATTCTTCAACCAGATGACCACCATGCACGGCCTGATCATGGTCTTCGGCGCGGTGATGCCGGCGTTCGTCGGCTTGGCCAACTGGATGATTCCACTGATGATCGGTGCGCCGGACATGGCGCTGCCGCGACTGAACAACTTCAGCTTCTGGCTGCTGCCGGCGGCCTTCGGCCTGCTGGTTTCGACCCTGTTCATGGAGGGCGGCGGACCCAACTTCGGCTGGACCTTCTATGCGCCGCTGTCAACGACCTATGCGCCGGAGTCGGTGACCTTCTTCATCTTCGCCATCCACCTGATGGGCATCAGCTCGATCATGGGCGCGATCAACGTCATCGCGACCATCCTCAACCTGCGCGCGCCGGGCATGACGCTGATGAAGATGCCGCTGTTCGTCTGGACCTGGCTGATCACCGCCTTCCTGCTGATCGCAGTGATGCCGGTGCTGGCCGGCGTGGTGACCATGATGCTGATGGATATCCACTTCGGCACCAGCTTCTTCAGCGCGGCCGGCGGCGGCGACCCGGTGTTGTTCCAGCATGTGTTCTGGTTCTTCGGTCACCCCGAGGTGTACATCATGATCCTGCCGGCGTTCGGCGCCGTCAGCTCGATCATCCCCGCCTTCAGCCGCAAGCCGCTGTTCGGCTATACCTCGATGGTCTACGCAACCGGTGCCATCGCCTTTCTCTCGTTCGTCGTCTGGTCGCACCACATGTTCACCGTCGGTATTCCAGTGGTCGGCGAGCTGTTCTTCATGTACGCCACCATGCTGATCGCGGTGCCGACCGGGGTGAAGGTGTTCAACTGGGTGAGCACCATGTGGCGCGGCTCGCTCACCTTCGAGGCGCCGATGCTGTTCGCCGTGGCATTCGTCATCCTCTTTACCATCGGTGGCTTCTCCGGGTTGATGCTGGCGATCGCCCCGGCGGACTTCCAGTACCACGACACCTACTTTGTGGTGGCGCACTTCCACTACGTGCTGGTTCCTGGCGCGATCTTCGGCATCTTCGCCTCGGCGTACTACTGGCTGCCGAAATGGACCGGCCACATGTACGACGAAACGCTGGCCAAACTGCACTTCTGGATGAGCTTCATCGGCATGAACCTGGCGTTCTTCCCGATGCACTTCGTCGGACTGGCCGGCATGCCGCGACGCATTCCGGACTACAACATGATGTTCGCCAACTTCAATATGGTCTCGAGCATCGGTGCCTTCATGTTCGGGACGACTCAGCTGTTGTTCCTGTTCATCGTCATCAAATGCATTCGCGGTGGCCCAGCTGCCGCCGCCAAGCCCTGGGATGGTGCCGATGGTCTGGAGTGGAGCGTGCCGTCTCCGGCGCCTTATCACACCTTCAGCGTGCCGCCGAGCATGGAAGAACTCCACGAGCACCGCACGGGACCCAAGCATGAATAGTGCTGCAGCCGCTGGCCGCTTAAGGCTGGCGGTGGAGTGCCGGTTGGCTTCGACCGGGCACGCTACGGCTGCCCTGGAGTTGGCCGATGGCTGCAGTGGTGGACTGAAGGCCGCGCTATGGGGGGCGAGGGGTGCGTCTGGTCGGGCCGGGCAACGTTCCACTTCAGACCATCAGAACAACCACCACAGCACCAAGCCGAAGCGTGCGCTATACGGTGAAACGCGCTCGGCAAGGAGGGCGCGATGAGCGATTCTCTGCCCACCGCCCGGCTTGTCCGCCGGCTATTGATTGTGGTCGTCGCGATGTTCGCCTTCGGCTTCGCGCTGGTGCCGATCTACGACGTCATGTGTAAGGCCTTCGGCATCAACGGCAAGACCGCGGGTGCCTATGAGGGGACGCAGATTACCGACGAGGCACGCGAGATACGGGTGCAGTTTCTCGCCACCAACGCGTCAGGGATGGTCTGGGAATTCCAGCCGATGGCCGATCAGATCAGTGTCAATCCCGGCGCCACCCGAGAAATGCTCTTCGTCGCCTACAACCCCACCGACAAGCCGATGACGGCACAGGCCGTGCCCAGCATTTCGCCCTCGAAGGCGGCCGCGTATTTCCACAAGACCGAATGTTTCTGCTTTACCCAGCAGGTGCTACAGCCTGGTGAGCGCATCGAAATGCCGGTGCGTTTCATTGTCGATCGTGATTTGCCCTCGGACGTGCGTCATCTGACGCTCGCCTACACCCTGTTCGATATCACGTCTCGCCAACCTCCCGTCGCCGTCGTTGATCAGGCGTCCGTGGTGGCGGCCAAGGAGAGTCTGCAATGAGCCAACAGACCACCACGCACGAGAATTACTATGTTCCCGCCCAGAGCAAGTGGCCGATCATCGCCACGGCCGCGTTGCTGACAACGGTCTTTGGTCTCGGCACCTGGTTCAACGACCTCAAGGCCGATCGCGCCGAGTCGAACGGCCCGTTGATTTTCTTCGTGGGCGCGTTGCTGATTGCTTACATGATGTTCGGCTGGTTCGGCGCGGTAGTTCGCGAAGGCCGAGCCGGGCTCTATAGCGCGCAGATGAATCGCTCGTTTCGCTGGGGCATGAGCTGGTTCATTTTTTCCGAGGTCATGTTCTTTCTCGCCTTCTTCGGTGTGCTGTTCTACATCCGCTACTGGGTCGGCCCCTGGCTAGGGGGTGAAGGCGACAAAGGGGTGAGCAATATGCTCTGGCCCAACTTCGAATACACCTGGCCACTGCTGAACAACCCGGATCCCAAGCTCTATCCGGCGCCTGAAGGCACTATTGGTGCCTTCGGGCTGCCGCTGATCAACACCATTCTGCTGGTGACCTCGAGCTTCACGCTGACCTGGGCGCACCATGCGTTGCGCAAAGGAAATCGCAAACACCTCAAGCTCGGATTGGGGCTGACCGTGCTGCTGGGCGCCTCGTTTCTGGCCCTGCAGATAGAGGAATACATTCACGCCTACACCGAGCTGGGGCTGACGCTTGGCTCGGGCATCTACGGCGCGACCTTCTTCATGCTCACGGGCTTTCACGGCGCCCACGTGACCATTGGCGCGATCATCCTGTCGATCATGCTGGTGCGCAGCTTCCGCGGTCATTTCACGCCGGAGCAGCACTTCGGCTTCGAGGCGGCGTCCTGGTACTGGCACTTCGTGGACGTGGTCTGGATCGGCTTGTTCATTTTCGTCTACGTGCTTTGATAGCCGGCAAAGGCTGGACCTGGAACGACCAGCCATGACGCTGCACATGGACCTGGCCTAGCCAAAACCCGGGTGCAGCTGTCCGGAATAGAAGCCCCAGGCGATCAGCGCGATCGTCAGGGCGGAGAGGGTGACGCGAACGAACAATGCGGTCACCAGGCGGGAGGTTCGACCTTCGTCCTTGACCAGAAAGAACAGACCACTGAACAGACTGATCAGCGTGGCTACTAATAACAGAATGATCGCCGCCTTGAGCATGAGCGAGTCCGTAGCAGAGCAAGTGGGGGTGCAGTATAGCCAGCCGTATCAATACGCCGTGGGGCGCGGCATGAGCGGATTCAAACCCGGTCTGCTGCCAACGTTGCTGGTCCTGACGCTGATGCCGCTGCTGGTCTGGCTGGGGGTCTGGCAGTTGGAGCGCGGCGAACAGAAGCGCGACATGCTGGCTCGCCAGGAAGCGCGGCAGCAGGCAGCACCGGTTGGACCCGAGCAGATCGAGCGGCTCGAAGATCCCGCCTACAGCCGTATCTATCTGCAAGGCAGTTTCGATGCCGAGCACAGCTTCCTGCTGGACAGCCGCACCCGCGACGGCCAGGTCGGCGTCGAGTTGTTGCAACCCTTTCAGGATCAGCCGAGCGGTCGCTGGACGCTGGTCAACCGTGGCTGGATCCCCTGGCCGGATCGGCGAATCCCGCCGAAGTTCGACACGCCGGATCGCCCATTGAAGCTGGCCGCCTGGGTCTACGCACCTTCCGGCAAGCCGTTCTTGCTAAACGAGCGCATGGCCGAGGGTTGGCCCAGGCTGCTCAATCACGTCGACGTCGGAGCGCTCTGGCAATTGCTCGGACGTGATGGCGTCGAATACGAGCTACGACTGGAGCCCGGCCCGGCGGCGTACCGGGCGGACTGGCCGATCACCAGCATGCAGCCGCAGCAGCATCTGGGCTACGCGGTGCAATGGTTTGCGCTGGCGGCGGCGCTGCTGGCGTTGTTCATTTACTTCGGCGTGCATCAGGCACGAGGGAGCAAGCAGTGACCGCGATGAATCCGACCTTCGATCCCGTACACCCCCAACGCCGCCGCGGGCGGCTGCAACTGTTGCTGATCCTGGCCGTGGTGATCGGGCCCATGTTGCTGGCGACGGCGATGTATCGCTTCGGCTTCTGGATACCCGAAACTCGAACCTACGACGGCGCTTTGGTAGCCACCGGCAAAGGGCGCGAGACGCTCGGGGTGACGGTGCCGACGGCGGCCGAACCCCGCTGGGAGCTGCTGGTTACGGCACCGCAAGGGTGCGCTGAAGACTGCCAGCAGTTGGTCTATCTGGCGCGGCAGATCAATATCGGCCTGGCGCGTGAGGCTGGCCGTGCCGGCCATGCGCTGGCGAGCGGGCAGGCATTGAGCGCCGACTACTATCAGCGCCTGCAGCGCGAATACCCTCAGCTGCAGCGTTATGCGCTGGACCCCGCGGTTTATGCGAGCAACCCGGAGGCACCCGACGGCGCGCAGCTGTGGATCATCGATCCGCACGGCAATCTGGTCCTGCGCTACGACGCCAAAGCTAACGGTAAGGGGATTCTCGATGACCTCAAGCACCTGTTGAAAATCTCCCAGATCGGCTGACCCAGGCACTCGGCCGCCTCGCTGGAGTCTCAACGAGGTCGACCAAGGAGAACCAGATGGCAAAACCCGGATACCGTCTTGCCCTCGTTGCCACACTGCTGGCCGTGGTGGTGGTGCTGCTCGGTGCTTATACGCGGCTGACACACGCCGGCCTCGGTTGCCCGGACTGGCCCGGTTGTTATGGTTTTCTAGCGGTACCGATGAGCGAGCAGGCCCAGAGCCTGGCGGCGCTGCGCTTCCCGGATGCACCGGTTGAGGTGCACAAGGGATGGAACGAGATGGTGCATCGCTACTTCGCCGGTGCACTGGGGCTGGTGATCCTCGCGCTCGCCGTGCAGGCGCTTCGGCGGCGTTCGCAGCCGGGTCAGCCGGTCAAGCTGCCGCTGATGCTGCTGGCCGTGGTGATCACCCAGGCGGCCTTTGGCATGTGGACGGTGACCCTGCAACTCTGGCCCCAGGTGGTAACCGCACACCTGCTGGGCGGCTTCACGACCTTGAGCCTGCTGTTCCTGCTGACCCTGCGCTTGTCGGGACGGCGCCCAGCGATCCGGCCTATACCGGCCCGGATCAGAGCGCTCGCGATGCTTGGCCTGCTGGCGGTAGTCGTCCAGGTCGCGCTGGGCGGTTGGGTCAGCAGCAACTATGCCGCAGTGGCCTGTACAGACCTCCCCACGTGCCACGGTGAATGGTGGCCTGAGATGGATTTCGCCAACGCCTTCAACCTGACACACCACGACATTGGCCCCAACTACCTCGGCGGCATGCTATTCGGCGAGGCGCGTACTGCCATTCACCTGACTCATCGGATCGGCGCGCTCACCGTGACGCTGATTCTGTTGACGCTCGCTTGGCAGCTCTGGAACAACGGGTTGCAGCGTCTGGCCGCGTTGCTGCTGGCGGCACTGGCGTTGCAGGTCGGGTTGGGCATCAGCAATGTCCTGCTCAATCTGCCGTTGGCTGTCGCCGTCGCCCACAACGGCGGCGGTGCGCTGCTGCTACTGGTGACTGTGCTGCTCAACTATCGCCTACGCCTTAGCCCCGAGGTCACCGCCGTGCGTGACCCTCTGCTGCAAGCCCGACTGAATTCGAACACGACGGGCGGGCTCGACCTGCCCCGCGCATAAGGAGAATCCCATGGCGACTGTACTCAGCGAACGCGGTGCCCAGGCCAGCTGGCGCGACTACCTCGAGCTGACCAAACCAAAGGTGGTGCTGCTAATGCTCATCACCTCGCTGGTGGGCATGTTTCTCGCCACGCGCGCTGGCGTGCCCTGGACCGTGCTGGTCTTCGGCAATCTTGGTATCGCGCTCTGTGCGGGGGGCGCCGCGGCGGTCAACCACGTCGTGGATCGGCGCATCGACTCGGTAATGGCGCGCACTCACAAGCGGCCACTGGCCGAAGGACGGGTTTCACCGGCCGCGGCTTTGTTCTTCGCGCTGCTGCTCAGTGTCGCCGGGATGGGCCTGTTGCTGACCTTTACCAATGCACTGGCGGCCTGGCTAACGCTGGCCTCACTGATCGGCTACGCGGTTATCTACACCGGCTTTCTCAAGCGCGCCACGCCGCAGAACATCGTCATTGGAGGGTTGGCCGGTGCCGCACCACCCCTGCTCGGCTGGGTCGCAGTGACGGGTCAGGTCACCGCTGAGCCCCTGCTGTTGGTGCTGATCATCTTCGCCTGGACCCCGCCGCACTTCTGGGCGCTGGCGATACACCGCAAGGCCGAATACGCCAAGGTCAACGTGCCGATGCTGCCGGTGACCCATGGCGAGCACTACACCAAGGTGCATATCCTGTTGTATACCGCCGTGCTGCTGGCGGTGAGCTTCATGCCGTTCGCCATCCACATGAGCGGCCCGCTGTACCTGGCTGCGGCAGTGCTGCTGGGTGCGCGCTTCCTGTTCTGGGCCATCGTGCTCTACCGCGACAGCCGCCCCCATGCAGCCATCAAGACGTTCAAATTCAGCATCTGGTATCTGTTCGCGCTGTTCATCGCGCTGCTGGTTGATCATTATCTGCTGCTGAACATCTAGGCCGGCGCAGAGCGTCTCGCCGGCCTGACCCAGCCATTACAGGAATCCCATGACCCGCATCCAGACAACCGTCTTCATCCTCGTAGCGCTGGTCGCGCTGGTCATCGGCCTGACGGTTTACAAGGTGCTCAATACCGAGCAGCAGCTCGACACCGCGGAACTGCTCGATGCCGGCATCGTCATGCTGCCCCAAGGGCGTGACGTGCCAGACCTGACGCTGACCAACCAGAGCGGCGAATCGGTATCCATGGCGCAGCTGGAAGGGCAGTGGAACCTGCTCTTCTTCGGCTATACCTTCTGCCCGGATATCTGCCCGGCGACATTGGCCGAACTGCGCCAATTGCGTGGCAAACTGCCGGAAGACGTGAATCAGCGGCTCCAGCCGATCCTCGTCAGCGTCGACCCCGAGCGCGACACGCCGGAGCAATTGAAGAAATATCTGGATTACTTCGGTGCGGGCTTCATCGGCCTCACCGGCCCGCTGGACGATATCCAGACTCTGGCCAACGCGGTTGGCGTGCCGTTCATCCCGGCGGACACCTCGAAGAAAAACTACACCGTCGACCACGGCGGCAACCTCGCGCTTATCGGCCCGGACGGTCGCCTGCGTGGCTTTGTTCGCGGACCGCTGCGCACTGAGAAACTGGCTGAGCAGCTGCCGATACTGATCGGGCGCGACGGCTGAGCGTCGCGCCTGTGGTCTGTCAGATCGACCAGACGATATTCACTGAGGCATTGCGCCCCGGCTGGGTCAGGCGGTCGAGGTTGGCGGGGGCGAGGAAGCCTGCCTCGCCGGTACTGTCGTAGCCGCGCACGTCATCCCATAGCCAATAAGTCTTGTCCGTCAGGTTATAGAGTCCGGCGTTCAGCGTGACGTCCGGGGTGATGCGGTAGTAGCCGGTCAGGTCGAGCACGCCGAAACCAGGCGTGCGGAACTGAGTGCTGCCGTCGGCGGCGTTGTAGGTATCGTCGTCGACACGCGTTTTGCGGCGGACCAGCGTCCAGTTGAGCAGGGCGCCGTAGTTTCCATCCGCCTCGTCATAACCCAGGCCGAATACGCCGGTCAGCGGGTTGACGCTGTTGAGTGGCTTGCCGGTGTCCTGATTCTCGCCCCAGGCATAGGCGATCGAGCCCTGGGAGTAGAGGCCGGAAGGCAGGCCGAAGGCATCGAGTTCCAGGCGCCCATGGGCCTCGAGGCCGCGAATCACGGCCTTGTCGATATTGGTGGACTGGAAGGTGGTGTAGCTGCCGCCACCGCCGAGCGCGTCTTCTTCAATGAAGTCACGGTAGCGGTTGTAGAAGGCCGCCAGGCCGAAGCGGCCCTTTTCGAACTGGCCGCGCAGGCCCACTTCGATGCCTTTGCTGGTTTCCGGGTCAAGGTTTGAGTTGCCGATCACTTGGTAGCCGCCCGCCTCGTTGGTGAAGTTGCCGTACAGGGCCTTGGCGGTCGGGGTGCGGAAGCCTTCGGCATACTGACCATAGGCCGTGTATTGCTCGCTCAGCTCATAGGTGATGCCGAGCTTGGGCGAGACGCGGTGCCAGGTCTTGTCGTCGAGGTCGACCTCGTCGGCGCTGACCGTGGACAGGTAGGCCGCGGTGGCTTTCGGGTCCAGGGTTTCATGGTCGTAGCGCAGCCCGGGAAGGAAGGCCCAGCGCCCGTATTCGATGCTGTCCTGCATGAACAGGCCCCAGGTCTGCACGGTAGGGTCAGGGAAGTCGCTGGCATATACCGGATTGGCGCTGCCGGTGCGCAGGCCGGTCACCTCGCTTTGCTGATAGCTCAGGCCGTAGGTGAGGTGGTGGGCGGTCTGGCCGAGGGCGAAGCGCTTGTCGAACTGGTTATCCAGCGTCCAGTTCTGCTCCTGGTAGGTCGTCTTGCGGTATTTGCTCGAGGCACTGTTGGGCTGGTAGGTGCGCTCGTCGGTGCCGGCGTTCTGGTAGCTCAGCCGCGCCGTCCAGCTGTCAGCGATCGCTGTGTCCAAAGCCAGTCGGTTCTCCAGGCTGTAACGCTCACGCTCGACTTCATTGACCACGTTGCGGCCAACATACGCCTGGGTGGGAAAGCCGAACAAGGCGGTCGGGGCACTCAGGATGTCGCCGTCCATGCGCGAGCGGTAGTGCTCGTAGGTGAACTTCAGCTGGTTGGCCTCGCCGTAGTGGTAGCCGAGCTTGGCCAGCACGTTGTAGGCCTCGTTGCTCTCCGGGTTGGCTTCGCTGCGGCTGGTTCCGGTGCCGCCGATGCCGCCTTGGGTCTCGGTTTCGTCGCCGCTGCGCTTGCTGTAGTGCAGCAGTCCTTCGAACGCATCCTGGCGCCCAGCGACGGTGGCCGAGCCCAGCCAGCTGTTGTCCGCCGAGCTGTAACCGGTCTTGAAGCGCGCGCCGACGTCCTTGCCCGGCTTGATGATGTCGTCGGGGTTCAACGTGTAATAGCTGACGGCGCCGCCGATGGCGCTGCTGCCGTAAAGCGCCGAGGCCGGGCCATGGAGTATCTCGACCGCGCGGATGATTTCCGGGTCGACGTAGTTGCGCCGGGTGTTGGCGTAGGGTCCGAAGGCGTAGGCGTCCGGTACTTCGACACCGTCGATCTGAGTCAGGACGCGATTACCATCGATGCCGCGGATGTTGTAGCCGCTTGCTCCAGAAGCATGCCCGGTGCCGCCGACGGAGACGCCAGGCTGATTACGCACTAGGTCTTTGATGTCGTTGACGTTCTGCTGATCGAGCGCCTCGCGTTCGATGACCGTCACGCTGGCAGGTACTTCATCCACGGGCGTCTGCGAGCGTGTCGCGCTGATGGTGGTGCTGGGCAGCTGCATGGGTTCGGCGGCAAACGCGATCGCTGGCGTGAAGGCCAGCAGCGCAAGGCCTGAACCAAGGGAAGAGAGGCAAGGCTTGTACTTCATGGGATGCATTCCTGTGCAGTTTGGCGCGGCAGATCCTAGGCTTGAATTCAGCAGATGTAAATCATTCGCATTTGATAATGAGTTTGAATTGGCTGTAAGCTTTGCTGCCTCCGGCCCGTCAGCAGGCCGTCCCCTCTCTTTTTTCAAGGAAGCACTAGAGATGCCGCTTACCGCTACTTCTTCCACGCTGTACCAGAACTGGCAGGCCCTGCGTCAGACGCAGCCGATGCTGCGCGCTCGCGACGCGGCGGCTGCGCTGGGGATCAGCGAGGCCGAGCTGGTGGCCAGCAGGTTGGGTATAGACGCCACCCGCCTGGAGCCGAATTGGCGCGAACTGCTGCCTGCCCTTGAGTCGCTCGGCCGAATCATGGCGCTGACGCGCAACGAGAATTGTGTACATGAGCGCAAGGGCATCTACCGGGAGACGAGCATTGGCGGCGGCGGGCAGATGGGGCTGGTGGTCTCGCCAGACATCGACCTGCGCCTGTTTCTCGCCGGCTGGTCCAGCGCATTTGCGATCGACGAGCAGACTCCGAAAGGCATGCAGCGCAGCCTGCAAGTCTTCGATCACCAGGGCGTCGCGGTGCACAAGGTCTATCTGACCGAGACCAGCGCTCTAGACGCCTGGGAGGCGCTGGTCGAGCGTTTCGCCGCGCCCGCTCAGAACGTGGTGCTTGATCTGCAGCCGCGCGGGCCGAAACCGAAAGATCTGGCCGATGATGAGATCGATGTCGAGTCCCTGCGTCACGGCTGGGCCGAGCTGAAGGACACCCACCATTTCTTCGCGCTGCTGAAAAAGCACGGTGCGCAACGCACCCAGGCGCTGCGGCTGGCGGGGCGCGATTGGGCCGAGCGCTTGCCGCTAAACGAGCTGCCGGTGCTGTTCGAGGGCGCAGCCGCTGCGCAGATGCCCATCATGGTGTTCGTCGGCAATCGTCACTGCATCCAGATCCACACCGGGCCGGTCAACAACCTGCGCTGGATGCACCACTGGTTCAACGTGCTGGATCCGGATTTCAACCTGCATCTCGACACCCGCGGCATCACCGAGCTGTGGCGGGTGCGCAAGCCGAGCAGCGATGGCGTGATCACCAGCCTGGAGGCGTTCGATGCCGACGGCGAGCTGGTGGTCCAGCTGTTCGGTGCCCGCAAACCCGGCATTCCCGAGCGTGACGATTGGCGTGCGTTGGCCGAAGCGCCGGCCGCGTTGGAGGGATGAGCATGCGCAAATCAGTGGCGTCACTACTGCTGGTGCTGGTCAGCGCTGCGGCTCACGGCGAATCATTGCCGCAACGCTGGGTCAGTGCGGGCGGCTCGTTAACCGAGTGGGTGGTCGCCCTGGGCGGCGAGTCCCGGCTGGTCGGTGTCGACACCACCAGCCAGCACCCAGACTCGGTGCAGGCGCTGCCGAGCATCGGCTATCAGCGCCAGCTGGCGGCAGAAGGCATTCTCGCATTGAGCCCCGAGATCTTGATCGGTACGGAAGAGATGGGCCCGCCGACCGTGCTGGAGCAGTTACGCGGCGCTGGCGTCGAGGTCACGACACTCTCTGCCGCGCCAGACCCCCAGGCGTTGTCCAGCAATCTCGAGACGCTGGGCCGCCTGCTGGGTGAACCCGCGCGCGCTACGCAGTTGCTAGATGACTATCGAAAACGGCTGAAAGACCAGCACGAATGGATCACCAAGGCCCGGGCCGCACAGGCGGCGCCCGGCGTGCTGCTGTTGCTGGGGCAGGGTGGCGGGAACCTGCTGGTGGGCGGTCAGGAAACCAGTGCCGACTGGCTGATCGATCAGGCCGGCGGTCGTAATCGGGCCAGCCACAGCGGCTTCAAGCCGCTCTCCAGCGAGGCCCTGACCGCGCTCGATCCGGATGTGCTGATCATCACCGACCGCAGCCTCCAGGGCGACGCGATGCGTGAGGCCCTGCTGGCCCGTCACCCTGCCTTGGCCTCGTTGCGTGCGGTGCGCGAGTCGCGGATCTACAGCCTCGACCCGACCCTGCTGGTCGGCGGGCTCGGGCCGCGCTTGCCTGCAGAGCTGGCGGCGCTGTCCGCAGCCTTTTATCCTCACGCGCAGGCCCTTACCGACATATCCCGATGACCCGCGTTTTATCCCCACGCCCGCTGTTCGCACTGCTGGCGGTCTTGCTGCTGCTGTCCGTCTGGTTGTCGCTGGCGTTGGGACCGGTCAGCCTTGCGCCGGGCGACACCTGGCGCGCAGTCCTTAACCTCGCGGGGATGGGCGACGCCGATCCGCAGCTGGCCCAGGCCGAACTTATCCTCGGGCAGATCCGTTTGCCGCGCACGCTGCTGGGGCTCGCGGTCGGTGCGGTGCTGGCCTTGACCGGCGTGGCGATGCAGGGACTATTTCGCAACCCCCTTGCCGACCCGGGGCTGATCGGCGTATCCAGTGGCGCGGCTTTAGGCGCCGCGGTGGCCATCGTCTTTGGCTCCGCCGTTGGTGGTATGCCAGCTGCGTTCGAGCCTTATCTCTTGTCAGCCAGCGCTTTCGCCGGCGGGCTGGCGGTGACTGCCACGGTGTATCGGCTGGGCCGGCGCGACGGTCAGACCAGCGTCGCCACCATGCTGCTAGCGGGGATTGCATTGACCGCGCTGGCAGCGGCCACCATCGGCCTGTTCTCCTACCTCGCCGACGACGCCACGCTGCGTACCTTGACGTTCTGGAACCTTGGCAGCCTCAACGGTGCGAGCTATGCACGGCTCTGGCCGTTGCTGCTGATTGCCGCCGGGGTCGCGCTCTGGTTGCCGCGCCGGGCAGCCGCCCTCAACGCGTTGCTATTGGGCGAATCCGAAGCGCGCCACCTCGGCTTTTCGGTCGAGGGGCTCAAGCGCGAGCTGGTGTTTCTTACGGCCCTCGGCGTCGGTGCGGCGGTGGCCGCGGCGGGGCTGATCGGCTTTATCGGCCTGGTGGTGCCGCACCTGATTCGCCTGCTCAGCGGGCCGGATCATCGCGTACTGTTGCCCGCTTCGGCGCTGGCGGGTGCCAGTCTGCTGCTGTTTGCCGACCTGCTGGCGCGCCTGCTGCTGGCACCGGCCGAGCTGCCAATCGGCATCGTCACGGCGCTGCTCGGCGCGCCCTTTTTCCTGTTCCTGCTGGTCAGGGGGCGCAACTGATGCTCCGCGCGGAGAACCTAGAGGTGCGCCGCGGTACACGTTGCGTCCTGCAGGGCATCGACCTGGACCTGCGGGCTGGAGAGATCTTTGGCGTACTGGGGCCGAATGGCGCAGGCAAGAGCACCCTGCTCGGTGCCCTCAGCGGTGAACTCGCGGCCAATGCCGGGCGGGTCCTGTTGGCGGATCGTCCCCTACATGACTGGCCGACGCGCGAACGCGCCCAGCGTTTGGCCGTGTTGCCACAGCAGTCCAGCCTGAGCTTTGGCTTTCGCGTGGAAGAGGTGGTCGCCATGGGCCGGCTGCCGCACGCCGAAGGGCGCGCGGCGGATCTACTCATCGTCGAACAGGCGTTGGCGGCCGCCGATGCCAGCCACCTCGAAGATCGCAGCTACCTGTCCCTGTCCGGAGGTGAACGGCAGCGGGTACACCTGGCCCGCGTCCTGGCGCAGCTCTGGCCCGGCGCTGAAGGCCGGGTACTACTGCTCGACGAGCCGACCTCTGCCCTTGATCCCCTGCATCAGCACAGCACCTTGCAGGCGGTACGCGGCTTTGCCGAGCGCGGCGCGGCCGTATTGGTGATCCTCCATGACCTCAACCTGGCGGCGCGCTACTGTGATCGACTGTTGCTGCTGCACGAAGGGCGCGCGCATCTGCAGGGTTCGGTCGAAGCCGTGCTGCAAACAGAGCCCCTGCGTGAGGTGTTCGGCCTGGACGTGCTGGTGCAGCGCCATCCCGAGCGAGGGCACCCACTGGTGGTGGTGCGCTAACGTGCTGTGCGAGGGTGCCCGGATGGTCAAGATTGCAGGAATGTGTTTAGCGTGTGGGCCGCGCTTCGCCAGGCACCGGTGCTAAACGCACACGGAGGTGGTGGGTCGAAGCTGACTAATCCAAAGGGCAAGAAGGCAGATACGTTCGGGCACCGTCTCTGCTTTAAGCATCCTGGGCCGTCCGCTTAACCGAGTTTGTCGAATCCGTCTCTCAGGCGTATCGGCGTTCCGGACGTCTCGTTATCTCGGCCAGTTGTTCAGCTCTTTGGTTTTGTTCCAGTGCTCGCCATTGGGCGACCAATTCGGGCAAGTCGCCCCGATTAATCAAGTCGCCGAACACGTTGGTCGCGGTCAGGCGTCTGCCCGCCTCGTTTAGCAGCCGTTCTTTCGCACGCCCCAGCGCTGCTCGTTGTTGCCTGCTAAGGGAGCGTGCCAGGGCGATGCCAGCGTCGTACATCTGGCGGAGCTCCAAATCGGATTTGTTATAGAAGCGAGAGTCGTGGCGCACTCTTACTGCCCGGCGAAACTCCATAAAATCTCGCGGCTGCCAACTGTCCAGCTCGGCTTCGGCGAGCTGGATCAACCGGTCGATGTCGTGGATCTCACCGGGCGTAAACAAGACACCTTCCCGCTCCTCAACGCTTGCATGCCAGCGCAGCAGCGTAGTGAGCATGGCACGGCTGTAGCCACTGTCGGAGGAATGCTCTGCGCCGGCGAAAGCCTGTTCGATGAAGGCCATTCGCTTTGGCATGTCGCCCTGCAGATCAATCGCACCGGCATAACGCGCACAGGCCTGTTCGTCGATCAATGCGCAGTCGGGTTGCCAGAGTATGGAGGCTTCGCTGCCACCGTTGGGCTTGCGGGGCACGAAGTGGCGTTGTTGACCATGGTGCTCGTATGGGTCGCCCTGCAGGTTGAGCAGCCCACCCAGGAGCAGCGCCACACCCAGCAAGGGTGAGCTGAACAGCACCACGGTACCGGCGCTGGCCAGCTTCCACTCGGCATCCAGCCAGGTGAAGGGGACGGCGGGGATAGGGTCGTTGTGATTGACGAGGCGGTGATGGACAAGCCCTTGGGCACTTTGCACAAAGGCTCGGTCGCCGGCGCGTGGGGCGCCGAAGGTGTACAGCATCATCTGCGGTTGTGATGGGAGCATTCTGATCCACTCCGCTAAGAGCAATGCAACGGCGCCGCCGAGACTGTGCCCACAAATGATTAGGGTCTGCTCGCCAGTGTAGAAGGCTTCCATATAGCGCTGAACGAAAACCTTGACGGCCTGGAACGAGTCATAAAATCCTCGGTGGGCTTGACCGGTGCCTTCAGCGTACGGGACCTGGCGGGCGTCAAGATCTCGCAATATATCTGGCGTTCCCAGTGTGCCCCGCACCGAGATGAGCATGAGCTTGTCGTTATGGGCGATGAAGGCCTGGGAGTCCGTCTCTTCATCGTAGAGAAAATGCACGTCTTCGGGATTAGCCCAGCCTTTAACGGCCTCGCTCTGATAGCGATCCGGATCATAGGGCATGATTTCCAGCCTTTTGGAATAGGGCACTTCTTCGTAGAGCAGCTGGTAACTGGCGTTATCGAACGTCGTGGCTTTTTCCAGCCGGGCCAGTTGCTCGCGCAGCACATGCCCAATGCTCCCGCTGCGGCTATAGGGGGGCGGACTGGAGGCATAAGCACCATCCGGCTGCTTCGGTTCGCCGAACGGCGCATACACGAAGGTGCTCATTACGGCCAAATGGTAGGCGTTGATTGCGCAGAAATTCTTGTCGCGCGAGAGCAGCGGGCTGTAGGCCCGGAGCGCCTTGACTTCCAATACCTGATGACAATTGGGCTTCAGTGCTATGCCGGTGCACTTGGACGCCTGCCCAGCGTTGTGCTTAAGCATGGCGGAAGGCTTTGGCTGCCAGGCTGGATCAGGGTCGGGTAGATGCCCCTTGGCCTCGACCAGGTCGCTAACTTCTACGCGCAGAAAGTGAGCGCTTTCCAGTACGGCGCGCTCTTCTGCCAGATAGGTACGGCCATCAGATCGGCGGGGGCCAGATGGGGATTGCTCAGCAGCGATCTGCAAGTTGGTCAGAGGTATCTTGAAGGAGTCTCTGATGGTCAGTTCTTCGTACCACGAATCAATTTCGCCGCTGTCCAGCGTGGACAGATCAAGAACTGCTGGACCGCAGTGAATGCCACTAATGATTGCTAAACCGTCACTAGCGTTCCCTGATATCGTTGCCGCTGGCTGTCGTGCAGCGTATAGCTAAGTCTTGCGTAAGGCTTTCCGTCACCATGTTCGTCAACCAGGCGAAAGCTGATCCAGTCCTTTCGTTGAGGGCAGACCAGTGTTTTCGAATTTCCCGCTTTGTTCATGTCATTCATCCCTGATCATTCTTGCAATTGGGATAGACGGTGCATTTCTGACCGTTCATTTGAAACGTTTTGAATACCGGCGGCATCTGGCAACGCTGCCAACCTTCTTTTGGTAAACATGGCTTCCATCCTTCCGGAAATTTGAGCCATGTGTCGTTTCTGTACGGCCGTTCCTCTGGGTCGGTCTGAATATCCAACCGAACCGTCTTGCCCGGCAACTCGTCACGCACCAGATGAGCGCCCGCTCCTTTGCAGCTCAGCAATTTCGATAGCTCAAGGTAGAGCTTGCTGACCTGAAACAGCCAGGTGCATTCAGCCGTCTTGCTCAGGTGGCCATCGCTATCAAAAGCAGGCGCGCCTTGCGGCAGTGTCTCGACCAGCACCAAGCCGCCATTGTCATAGGTGCGTTGCCAGTCCTTGTCGCCGTAGCGGCCATGAATGTATAGCCCAACTCGGGCCAGCTGCATTTCGCAGAGGCCGTCGCGGTAGCTGACGGGAATGCTGAAGCGATACTGCTGGGATGTACTCTGAAAGCCACTCTCGAATGAGCGTGCCTGGCTGCGACCCTTACAGTCGTTGGCGACGCCGTAATGCGCTTGGGCACGCATGGAGAAGTTAGCGGGTAGCTGCCCTTCAAACGTAAACCTGTCACCAGTGAGCGTGGCCATAGAGCTGCAGGCGTTCAGTGCTGTCGCGAGTAAGGAAAGGCCGAATAGTCGAGCAAAGATATTTCGCATCCTTTGTAACTCCCTACAGATGGGTCAGCTGGATGTCGAAGAGGTGGGGTTGTTTGATGCCCTTAATGGCTAGGTAAATCTGGGTCGCTTGCGCGTGCATGTTGGCTCCGTCCATGGAGGTAGTTGGCCACTGAAGACTGACGCACTGACCGGTCGGGCTCAACAGCAGGCGGTCCGCGACATGAATCAATTCACTTAAAGGATTGCTCGCTATGCCCAGGTTCCTTTTTTGTCCGGCGACCCTCCCATAAAAAACCCCGCACAGGGCGGGGTTCTAAGGGCGGCAGCTGACTTGCAATTAAAACGCCGGAACTACGGCACCCTTGTACTTCTCATTGATGAACTGCTTCACCTCTTCGCTGTGCAGCGCCTCGGCCAGCTTCTGCATGGCAGCGCTGTCCTTGTTGTCCGGACGGGCCACGAGGATGTTCACATAAGGCGAATCGCTGCCTTCGATGAACAGAGCGTCCTCGGTCGGGTTGAGCTTGGCTTCCAGCGCGTAGTTGGTGTTGATCAGCGCCAGGTCGACCTGGGTCAGCACGCGTGGCAGGGTGGCGGCTTCCAGCTCACGGATCTTGATGTTCTTCGGGTTCTCGGCGATGTCCTTCGGCGTGGCGGTGATGCCGGCACCGTCCTTCAGGGTGATCACACCCGCCTTCTGCAACAGCAGCAGGGCACGGCCGCCATTGGTGGCGTCGTTGGGGATGACGACCGTGGCGCCATTGGGCAGCTCCTCCAGCGACTTCAACTTGCTGGAATAGGCGCCGAAAGGCTCGATGTGCACGCCAGCAACGCTGACCAGTTCGGTGCCCTTGCCCTTGTTGAATTCATCCAGGTACGGCTGATGCTGGAAGAAATTGGCGTCCAGGCGCTTTTCGGCCACCTGGATGTTTGGCTGCACATAGTCAGTGAAGACTTTCACTTTCAGGTCGACGCCCTGTTCGGCCAGCTGCGGTTTGACGAATTCGAGGATCTCGGCGTGCGGAACGGCCGTCGCGGCGACGTTCAGCTCATCGGCAGCCTGGGCGGAGAAGGCCGCGACAGCGGCAAGGGCGGCAAGCAGTTTTTTCATGAAAAGCTCCTGTCTGATTCGACGAGATGATCGCCGAGTATCTGTGGTTGAGAATGTTGCGAGCGATGGCTAGGCGAGGCGAAATCATCCGAAAAGATGGAATTCACCAGTGAGCACGTTCCGATGCTTCCAACGCTGCATAGCCGAGCGCAGTTATCTTCATGGTGGGTTAGGCAATTATTTACGGGAAAAGTGAGTCACCAGCTTGTCACCGACGCTTTGCAGCACCTGCACCAGGACGAGTAGCAGAACGACGGTGACCACCATGACGTCGGTCTGGAAGCGCTGGTAGCCGAAACGGATGGCCAGGTCGCCGAGCCCGCCCGCACCCACCACGCCGGCCATGGCGGTGTAGGAGACGAGGGTGATGGCCGTGACCGTCACGGCGGCGATGATGCCCGGACGCGCCTCGGGCAGCAGGGCGCTGAAAATGATCTGTCGGGTGGTGGCGCCCATCGCCTGGGTTGCCTCGATGATGCCGCGGTCGACCTCACGCAGGGCGGTTTCCACCAGTCGTGCGAAGAACGGCGCAGCGCCCACCACCAACGGTGGAATGGCTCCGGCGACGCCCAGCGAAGTGCCGGTGATCAGAACCGTGAAGGGAATCATCACGATCAGCAGGATGATGAACGGCAGCGAGCGCAGCACGTTGACCACGAAGGAAAGGAAAGCGTACAGCGGGCCGTTCTCGAACAGCTGACGCGGACCGGTGAGAAATAGCAGCACGCCCAGCGGCAGGCCCAACAGGATGGTGAACAGCAGCGAACCGCCGAGCATCAGCAGGGTGTCCAGCGTGGCCAGCCAGATCTCGTACCAGTCGACGTTTGCCAATAGAGCTTCCATCAGCGCACTACCTCCACGTGTACGTCTGCGGCGTCCAGGCGGGCCAGGGCGGCAGCCATGTCACCCCCGACCAGCGCCAGGGTCAGCTGGCCGTAGGGCGTGTCCTTGATACGGTCGATGCGCCCCGAAAGGATGCTGAAGTCCACCCCGGTTTCCCGCGCCACAGTGCCCAGTAGCGGCTTGTAAGTGGCGTCGCCCTGAAAGGTCAGGCGCAGAATGCGGCCCGGTACATGGGCGAAATCGTCGCGCTGTTCGCCTTCGTCTACGGCCTCGTCTTCCAGTACGAAACGCTGAGTGGTGGGGTGTTTGGGGTGCAGGAATACTTCGGTAACCAGCCCTTGTTCGACGATCTCGCCACCGTCCATCACCGCGACGCGGTCGCAAACACGGCGGATCACGTCCATTTCGTGGGTGATCAGCACAATGGTCAGCTTCAGCTCTGCATTGATTTCCCCAAGCAGCTGCAGCACCGAGGCCGTGGTCTGCGGATCAAGCGCGCTGGTGGCTTCGTCGCAGAGCAGAATGTCCGGCTCGGTGGCCAGCGCGCGGGCAATGCCGACGCGCTGCTTCTGGCCGCCGGAAAGCTGTGCCGGGTATTTGCGCGCCTGATCTTTAAGGCCGACACGCTCGAGCAGCGCGGCGACACGGGCGTCGATTTCGCTGCGTGAGTGGTTGCCGGCCAGGCGCAGCGGCATGGCGACGTTGTCCGCGACCGTCTTGGACATCAGCAGGTTGAAGTGTTGGAAAATCATCCCGACACGCTGGCGGAAGCGCCGCAGGCCGTCGGCATCCAGTGCCGTGACATCCTCATCGTTAACCAGAATTCGCCCACCGGACGGTTCTTCCAGCCGGTTGATCAGCCGCAGCAGGGTGCTTTTACCCGCACCGGAATGGCCGATCAGGCCGAACACTTCGCCGGCTCCAATACGCAGGTCGGTCGGTTTGAGCGCAGGGATTTCACGGCCTGCGCCTCGGCGCCCGGTAACCCGGTAGGTTTTATGGACTTGCTGGAATTCAATCACGGGCGAACCTTGTGGGTGCGGTCGTCAGTGCCGGGATAGTCGGCGAAAGACGTGCATTCTACGCGTTTGCAGGGCTGCGGCGTAGCGAACCCGCAGCCATAGGCAAACACCATCGGGCAGATAGATTGATCAAATCGCCCTGAAGCGCAACCTTGCGCGGCTGTGACAGGTCACTAACCGGTACGCCGTGAATTGATCAAGTGTTGGGCCTGAAGCGGCCCGGTTTCTTCGCGGTTCAGCACACCTGCTCAACCGAGGCCATGATGATCCATAACAAAGACCCAAAGCACAGCGAGCTCGCCGGTACCGACACGGTCGACCGCAAGAATCACAATGCCAAACTCGATGATCTGGAAGTCTCGCGCAGCGATGCTACGGGCGAGGCCTTGACCACCAACCAAGGTGTGAAGATCGCTGATAACCAGAACACGCTGAAGGCTGGCGAGCGCGGCCCTTCGCTGCTCGAAGATTTCATCATGCGCGAGAAGCTCACCCACTTCGACCATGAGCGCATTCCGGAGCGCATCGTCCATGCACGTGGTTCGGCAGCCCATGGTGTGTTCGTCAGCTACGACGACCACAGCGCGCTGACAAAGGCCTCTTTCCTGGCCGGCAAGGGCAAGGAGACGCCGGTGTTTGTGCGCTTCTCCACCGTGCAGGGCTCGCGTGGATCGGCCGATACGGTGCGCGACGTGCGCGGCTTCGCCACCAAGTTCTACACCGACGAAGGCATCTTCGATCTGGTCGGCAACAACATGCCGGTGTTCTTCATCCAGGACGCGATCAAATTTCCCGACTTCGTGCATGCGGTCAAACCCGAGCCGCACAACGAGATCCCCCAGGGCCAGTCGGCCCACGACAGTTTCTGGGATTTCGTCTCGCTGACGCCTGAGTCGGCGCATATGGTGATCTGGGCCATGTCCGATCGCGGCATTCCGCGCAGCCTGCGCGCCATGGAGGGCTTCGGCGTGCACACCTTCCGCCTGATCAATGCCGAAGGCGTGAGCCGTTTCGTCAAGTTCCATTGGAAGCCAGTCGCCGGGGCCTTCTCGTTGGTCTGGGACGAGACCCTGAAGCTGGCCGGCAAGGACCCGGACTTCAACCGCCGTGACCTGTGGGAGTCCATCGAGATGGGCGACTACTTCGAGTGGGAACTGGGCGTGCAAGTGGTCGAGGAAGCCGATGAGCACAAGTTCGACTTCGACTTGCTCGACCCGACCAAGATCATCCCGGAAGAGCTGGTGCCGGTACAGAAGCTTGGAAAGATGACCCTCAACCGCAACCCGGATAATTTCTTTGCCGAGACCGAGCAGGCCGCCTTCCACATCGGCCATATCGTGCCCGGCATCGACTTCACCAATGATCCGCTGTTGCAGGGCCGTCTGTTTTCCTACACCGACACCCAGTTGCTGCGCCTCGGTGGGCCGAACTTCCACGAAATCCCGATCAACCGATCGATAGCGCCGGTGCACAACAACCAGCGCGATGCTTTCCATCGGCAGACGATCAACAAGGGCCGCGCCAACTACGAGCCCAACTCCATCGACAGCGGCTGGCCGAAGGAAACCCCGCCCGCGGCCAGCGGCGGCGGCTTCGAGAGCTATCCCGAGCGTATGGAAGGGCACAAAGTGCGGGTGCGCAGCCCGTCGTTTGCGGACCATTTCACGCAGGCCACGCTGTTCTGGAACAGCATGAGCGCACCGGAGAAGGAACACATCATCGGTGCCTACAGCTTCGAACTGGGCAAGGTCGAGCGGGTGTTCATCCGTGAGCGCCAGGTCAACGAGATCCTCGCCAATATCGATCTGGAGCTGGCGCGCCGGGTTGCCGAGAACATCGGCGTAACGCCGCCAACCGCACCGACTGTCAGCACCAAGCAGCCTAACCCGGCCAGCTCGCCAGCGCTGAGCCTGATGAATCACCTGTCGGGCAATATCAAGTCGCGCAAGGTTGCCATCCTCATTGCCAACGGTGTGGACGGCAACGCTATCGAGGCGTTCAAGAACAAGCTGGCCGATGAAGGCGCGCTGGCCAAGCTGATCGGCCCGTCGCCGGCACCGGTCAAGACCGCCGACGGTAAGATGCTGACGCCTGACGCGGCCATGGACGGTATGCCCTCGATTGCCTTCGATGCAGTCTTCGTCCCGGGCGGAGCGCAAAGTGTGCAGGCCATGACCAAGTCCGGCGTGGCCAAGCATTACCTGCTCGAAGCCTACAAACACCTCAAGCCTATAGCTGTACTAGGTGAAGCGCGTCAGCTACTGACGCTCCTCAACCTGCCGGAAGACGCTGGCTTGGTGAGCGGAGAGGATGCAGATGTAGGTACGGTGTTCGCGGCGTTTGCGCAGGCACTGGCACAACACCGCATCTGGGCGCGCGAGCCGCTAGCGGAGCAAGTACCGGCATAAAGCGAAGCGTCAGAAAGAGGCGGCCCGGTTGATTCCGGGCCGTTTTTTTTCGTCTGGCGAAGCGTGCCGTTAAGCCAGCTCCCGCCAATGCAGATAGCAGCGCAGGTCGAATTCGGTCTGCGCGTAGCCGGGCATCATGTATTCGCAGAGTTTGTAGAAGGCGCGGTTGTGGTCGCTCTCGCGCAGGTGCGCCAGTTCATGCACCACGATCATCTGCAGGAATTCCGGAGCCGCTTCCTTGAACAGCGCGGCGACACGGATTTCTTTCTTCGCCTTCAGCTTGCCGCCTTGCACGCGGGACACCGCAGTGTGCAGGCCCAACGCGCGATGGGTAAGGTCCAGGCGATTGTCGTAGAGCACCTTGTCGATGCCCGGTGCGCTTTTCAAGTGGGTTTGGCGCAGCTGCTGAACGTAGCCATACAGCGCCTTGTCGCTCTGCACTTGATGGCGCTGCGGATAGCGTCTCTCGAGGTAGTCTCCCAGCCGCCCTTCGGCGATCAATTGACGGACCTGTTGTTGCAAGACGTCCGGGTAACCTTGCAGATAGCGCAGGGAGGGGGTGGGGTTCATGTCTGTGCCGGTAGCGATGGGTCAGTGTTGTGTGGCTATAACCGCTGGGAATCGGTTGGTACGGCCGTCCGTGGCTCGAGGATCAGCCCGGGCGGCGACGCCAGGCGAAGCTCAGCAGGAACAGCGCCGCGGCCGATACCACGATCGACGGGCCGGCCGGAGTGTCCTTGAACCAGGACAACGATAGCCCCATGCAGACCGCCAACAGCCCCAGCAGGCTGGCGCCAAGGGCCATCTGCTCCGGTGTGCGGGCATGGCGTTGGGCCGCCGCGGCCGGAATGATCAGCAGCGACGTGATCAACAGGACGCCGACGATCTTCATTGCCACGGCGATCACGATGGCGATCAGCAACATCAGCGCCATCCGGATGGCCGCCACCGGCAGCCCTTCCACCTTCGCCAGTTCCTCGTGTACGGTCACCGCCAACAACGGCCGCCACAGCGGAATCAGCGTCAGCAGCACCAGCGCGCTGCCGCCAACAATCCAGGCCAGGTCGATTGGGCTGACGGCCAGCAGGTCGCCGAACAGATAGCCCATCAGGTCGATGCGTACGTCCTGCATGAAGCTCAGCGACACCAGCCCGAGCGAGAGGCTGCTGTGCGCGAGTATGCCCAGCAGCGTGTCCGACGCCAGCGGCTGGCGCTGCTGCAAGGTCACCAACAGCACCGCCAGCAGCACGCAGCAAACGATGACCGCCAGGGTCAGGTTGACCTCCAGCATCAGGCCCAGCGCCACGCCGAGGAGGGCGGAATGCGAGAGGGTATCGCCGAAATAGGCCATGCGCCGCCAGACCACGAAGGAACCAAGCGGGCCGGCGACCAGCGCCAGCGCAAGGCCGGCGAGTAGTGCATTGAGGAGGAAGTCAGGCATCAGTGCTTGCAATTCGGGCCGTGGACGTGGGGTTTGCCGGTGACCACGCTGCCGTGCAGGTCATGGCTATGGTCATGCTGGTGGTGGTAGACCGCGAGGCTACGCGCGTCCTGGCCGAACAGCTCGACGAAGGCCGGGTCCGTGCTGACCTGTTCCGGATGGCCGGAGCAACAGACGTGGCGATTCAGGCAAACCACCTGATCGGTGGCGCTCATCACCAGGTGCAGGTCATGAGACACCATCAGCACGCCGCAGCCGTAACGTTCGCGCAGCCGGCCGATTAATCGGTAGAGCTCGGCCTGGCCGGCGACATCGACGCCCTGTACCGGCTCGTCCAGCACCAGCAGCTCCGGCTCGCGCAGCAGTGCGCGCGCGAGCAGCACCCGTTGCATCTCACCGCCCGAAACGGACTGCAGCGGACTGTCGATCACCTGCTCGGCGCCGACTTCCTTCAGCGCAGCCAAGGCTCCGGCGCGATCCACGCCGGGCACCAAGCGTAGAAAACGCAGCACCGAGAGCGGCAGGGTGGGGTCGACGTGCAGCTTCTGTGGCATATAGCCGACACGCAGTTTCGGCTTGCGCCAGACCGTACCGCTGTCCGGCTTCAGCAGGCCGAGTACGGCGCGTACCAAGGTGGTCTTTCCGGCGCCGTTGGGACCGATCAGCGTGACGATTTCGCCGCGGTGCACCCGCAGTTCGGCGCCCTCGAGTACAGCCTGCTTGGCGAAATGCACATGAATATCATCCAGGCGGATCAGCGCCTCGCTCATGCGGCGCTCCGGCACGGCGCGCAGAGGCCGACCACTTCCACCGTCTGGCCTTCGACCTGGAAACCCACGCTGCGCGCGGCTTGATCGATGGCCTCGCTGATGCTCGGCTGTTCCAGCTCGATGGCGGTGTGACAGTTGCGGCAGATCAGGAACTGGCCCTGGTGTGGATGCTCGGGATGGTTGCAGCCAATAAAGGCGTTGAGCGAGGCGATGCGGTGCACCAAGCCGTTCTCCAGCAGGAAATCCAGCGCGCGGTAGACGGTGGGCGGTGCGGCGCGGCGGCCGTCCTGGGCCGTCAGTTCGGCAAGGATGTCATAGGCGCCGAGTGGCTTGTGACTTTGCCAGACCAACTCCAGCACGCGCTTGCGCAGTGCCGTCAAACGGACACCAGAGCGCTCGCAGAGCTGATCGGCTTCGGCCAGCGCATGGCTGACGCAGTGATCGTGGTCGTGGGGCGTGCAGGCCAGCGGAGACTTGGGCATGGGCGAAGACGAGGTGGCTTAGAGACGTTATTATGTTACCTATTCAGTTCAATCGAGTGTTGCCTGTGTTCCGTCTTTTTTCGATACCTCTTTTAGTAACCGCCAGCCTTTTCGGCACTGCCCAGGCCCATGCCGAGGTCGAGGTGCTGACCAGCATCAAGCCTCTGCAGCTGATCGCTGCTGCCGTTCAGGACGGTGTCGGCAAACCTGCGGTCCTGCTTCCACCCGGTGCCTCGCCCCATCATTACGCCATGCGTCCATCCGACGTACGGCAGATCCGCAGCGCTGATCTTTTTTACTGGATCGGCCCGGATATGGAAGGTTTTCTCTCGCCAGTGCTGGAGGGTCGCAAGGGACCGAACGTGGCGATGCAGTCGCTGCCCGGACTGACGCTGCGTCACTTCGGCGAGGCTGCCAACGAGCATGAGCATGAGCATCACGACGAGCATGCACACGAGGCGCATGGCGATCACTCCGAGCAGGCACATGATGAGCATGACGACCAGACTCATGAGGCAGCCGACGACCAAGCCGTCGATCACGACGAACACGACCATGCCCACCGCCCCGGCAGCCTGGACGCGCACCTCTGGTTGCTGCCCGCCAATGCCGTGAAGATCGCTGAAGGGATGGCGCAGGACATGGCTAAGGCAGATCCGGCTAACGCCAAGCGCTACCAAGCCAACCTCGCGGCGTTCAAGCAGCGGCTGGGTGCGCTCGATAAGCGGCTCAGCCAGCGTCTGAGCAAGATCCGAACCAAGCCTTTCTTCGTCTTTCACGAAGCCTATGAGTATTTCGAAGCCGCCTATGGGATCCAGCACGCCGGCGTCTTCACCGCTGGTGGCGAAGCCCAGCCCGGGGCGCGGCATGTTGCTGCGATGCGTGAACGCCTGGAGGAGGCCGGCCCGAGCTGCGTGTTTTACGAGCCTCCGGTTCGTCCGCGCCTGGCCGATAGCCTGACCCGCGGCCTACCGGTAAAGGTCGCCGAGCTGGACGCCCTGGGCTACGGCATCGATGCCTCCGCAGACGGTTATGAGCGGTTGATCGACAACCTCGGCAATTCGCTGGCCGGCTGCCTGGAATCGCTCTGATCCTTCATATCGAGCGCTCGATGCGAGCTTGGCACCGAGCGTTGATAGGGTCGTCCGTCGGTCAACTTGACGCCGGTCATCGTGCTTACGGCGCCTATGACTATGCTTCGTGCTGGGATTCCATTCCATTGACACGAGGATACGCAGCGCATGGCGAAGACGGACGGGCCCATTGCGGCTGACACGAATACCACGCTCCATATCGCCTTACAGGCGGCCTCCGAAGACATCTGGGCACAGAAATACCGTCTGACCCGCAAGGACGGCAGCGCCGTCGACGACAGCGTCGATGCGACCTGGCAGCGGGTCGCCCGCGCCCTTGCCGATGTCGAAACCGAAGAGACTCGTGAGCACTGGTATCAGCGGTTTCTCTGGGCGCTGCGCAACGGTGCGATTCCTGCCGGGCGGATCATTTCCAACGCCGGCGCGCAGGATTACAAGCCCGCCACGTCCACCATCAACTGCACCGTTTCCGGCACCATTGCCGACTCGATGGACGACATTCTCGGCAAGGTCCATGAAGCCGGACTGACCCTCAAGGCCGGCTGCGGCATCGGCTACGAGTTCAGTACCCTGCGCCCGCGGGGCTCCTTTGTCTCCGGGGCCGGCGCGCATACCAGCGGGCCGCTGTCGTTCATGGATATCTTCGACAAGATGTGCTTCACGGTCAGCTCAGCCGGCGGGCGCCGCGGCGCGCAGATGGGCACCTTCGATGTCGGCCATCCGGATGTGCGCGAATTCATTCGCGCCAAGCGCGAGGACGGCCGGCTGCGCCAGTTCAACCTCAGCCTGCTGGTCACTGATGAGTTCATGCAGGCGGTGGAGCGCGACGCCGACTGGCCGCTGATCTTCCCGTTGCACCTGAAAGAGAAAGCCGAGCTCGACCTTGAAGACCCGGAGCAAGTGCTCTGGCGCGAGTGGCCGAGCCATTACGGCTACATCGTTCGCGACGACGGCCTGGTGGCCTGCAAGATCTACGGCCGGGTCAAGGCGCGGCATCTGTGGGACATGATCATGGCGTCCACCTACGACTACGCCGAGCCGGGTTTCATCCTCATCGATAGGGTCAACCAGTTGAACAACAACTGGTGGTGCGAAGCGATCCGCGCCACCAATCCCTGCGGTGAACAGCCATTGCCGCCCTACGGCTCCTGTTTGCTGGGCTCGATCAACCTGACCCATTTCGTCATCGATCCCTTCGGTGTCGATGCCCGCTTCGACTGGGACAAGTATCGCGAAGTGGTGCGCGTGTTCACTCGGATCCTGGACAACGTGGTGGAGATCAACGGGTTGCCCCTGGCCCAGCAGCGCCATGAGATCGAGAGCAAGCGGCGCCACGGCATGGGCTTTCTTGGGCTGGGTTCGGCCCTGACGCTGCTCAAGCTGCGTTATGGCAGCGCCGAGGCCTGCGTATTCACCGAAGAGGTCGCGCGGGAGATGGCGCTGGTCGGCTGGGAACAGGCGCTGGAGCTGTCGATGGAAAAGGGTCCCGCGCCACTGCTGAGCGAAACGTTCGAAGTCACCGCCGAGATGCTGCGCAAGCGCCCAGAAATGACGAAGGATGGTTACAAACTGGGCGATCAGATACCCGGCCGTATACTGCACGCGAAATATTCCCGCTATATGCAAAAAATCGCCGAGTACGCGCCCGAACTGATCGAGGCGCTGGCCGGGCAGGGTGCGCGCTTCACTCATCACAGCTCGATTGCGCCCACCGGCACCATCAGTCTGAGCCTGGCCAACAACGCCTCCAATGGCATCGAGCCGAGCTTTGCCCATCACTACTCGCGCAACCTGATCCGCGCCGGGCGCAAGGCCAAGGAGAAGATCGAGGTGTTCAGCTACGAGTTGCTGGCTTATCGCACGCTGATCAACTCGCGGGCCAAGCCGGGCTCGACCGAGCCCGGCGAGCAGCTGCCGGATTATTTCATTACTGCCGACGACATCACCCCGACCCAGCACGTCGACATCCAGGCCGCGGCGCAGAAGTGGGTCGACTCGTCGATATCCAAGACGGCCAACGTGCCCACCGATTATCCGTTCGAGGCGTTCAAGGATATCTACCGCTACGCCTGGCGGCAGGGGCTGAAAGGCTGCACCACCTTCCGCTTCAACCCGGCGGCGTTCCAGGGCGTGCTGGTCAAGGAGGCCGACCTGGAGAAGACCCTGTACCGCTTCATCCTTGAAGACGGCAGCGTGGTCGAGCTCAAAGGCAATGAAGAAGTCGAATACGACGGTGAGGTCAATTCCGCCGCCAATTTGTTCGACGCCCTCAAGGAAGGTTACTACGGCAAGTACTGAGCCCCGATTGATAGCCGGGCGGCGCCTGTCGTCCGGATGGAGAAGCTGCAATGACCGTCAAGATCACTCAACGCATCAAGGGCTTCAAGGTCGTCGACGAGACCCTGGAGCGCCCAGCCGCCACTCCTGACAACACCACCGCCAAAGCCAAAGTGGTGGAGATGGACGAAAGCCTGCAGCGGCCGGAAATCCTGGTCGGCATGACCTACAAGATCAAATCGCCGTTGTTCGAGCATGCGCTGTACGTCACCGTCAACGACGTGGTGCTCAACGCCGGCACGCCTTACGAACAGCGGCGTCCGTTCGAGATATTCATCAACTCCAAGAACATGGATCACTTCCAGTGGATCGTCGCGCTCACGCGGATCATGTCCGCGGTGTTCCGCAAGGGTGGCGATTGCACCTTTCTGGTCGAGGAGCTGAAAGCAGTGTTCGATCCCCGTGGCGGCTACCTCAAGAAGGGCGGCGTCTACATGCCCTCCATCGTCGCCGAAATCGGCGGCGTGCTGGAGCGCCACCTGATCCACATCGGCATGCTCGAAGGCCATGCGCTAGATGAAACCCAGCTCAAATACCTGGCCGAAAAGCGCGCTGCCTACGAAGCCAGTCAAGGCGCCGTGACAGTCGAGCCGGGCGAAGGCTTCCCCGCCGGCGCGCAGTTATGTAGCAAGTGCAACACCCAGGCGGTGGTGCAGATGGACGGCTGTGCGACGTGTCTTAACTGCGGCAACTCGAAGTGTGGGTGAGAACCCAGTCTAGGACCTGCTGCGCCTCGGTCCTGCTGCGCTAAAACAGCCATGGCGCCTGCCCTCATCGGAAAGCCGCTTGCGGTGGAGCACCTTAGCCGCGCCGGTCCCGTATGGTGGGCTTTAGCCCACCGAAGACTTTCGCTACGGATAGAGGAGACCTTACGGCGCGGGACAGACGGCGTTCTGCTCTGGCCCATTGACTCAGTCGGTGCCCTGTTTCGGGGGGCTGAAGCGGGGGGCTGAAGCGGAGCGCCGCCCGGCCCACCCTACGTAGACCGAACACAGCGTTTTGCGATGTGCCGGATCGACGGCACCGGTGGCACCGCTGCCGTTACGGGCCTGCAGGGTTCAGGTCACCACGCGATAGCACGGCTCGTACGGGCGGCCGCCGGGCAGTTTCATCCGGTGCTGTTCGACGAATGCCTGCAGCAGCTTGTCCAGGGGCTTCATGATCGCTGGATCGCCGTGGATTTCGTAGCGGCCGAACTGCTCGATGCGGCGGATGCCAGTGTCCTTGACGTTCCCCGCGACGATCCCGGAGAACGCCCGTCGCAGATTCGCTGCCAGCTCATGAGGCGGCACGGCTCGGGTCAGCTGCAGGCTGGCCATGTTTTCATGGGTCGGATCGAAGGGGCGCTGGAAGCCTTCCTCGATCTTCAATAGCCAGTTGAAATGGAAGGCATCGTTGCGTTCGCGGCGGAACTGCTTGACGGCCTTCAACCCCTCGACCATCTGCCGCGCCACCTCGGCCGGGTTGTCGATAATGATCTGGTAGAGGCTCTGGGCTTTTTCGCCGAGCGTGGCGCCGACGAAATCGCGAATCTGCTCCAGGTACGGCGCGGCGCTTTCCGGGCCGGTGAGGATGACCGGGAAGGGCACGTCACGGTTGTCCGGATGCAGCAGAATGCCCAGCAGGTAGAGGAATTCTTCTGCCGTACCGACGCCACCTGGGAAGATGATGATGCCGTGACCGACACGAACGAAGGCTTCAAGGCGCTTTTCGATATCCGGCAGGATCACCAGCTCGTTGACGATCGGGTTCGGCGCCTCGGCGGCGATGATGCCCGGTTCGGTCAGCCCCAGGTAACGGCCAGCGAGAATGCGTTGTTTGGCATGGGCTATGGTCGCGCCCTTCATCGGGCCCTTCATCACGCCAGGCCCGCAACCGGTGCAGATGTTCAGCTTACGCAACCCCAGTTCGTGGCCAACGCGCTTGCTGTATTTGTATTCCTCGGTGCTGATCGAGTGGCCGCCCCAGCAAACCACCATGTTCGGCTCGACCCCTGGGCGCAGCGTGCGAGCATTGCGCAGCAGATGGAATACGTAGTCGGTGATGCCTTGGGAGCTGCTGAGGTCGATACGCGGACTGCCCAGCTCGCTCTCGGTGTAGACGATGTCACGCAGCGCGCTGAAGAGCATCTCCCGGGTGCTGGCGATCATCTCGCCATCGACGAAGGCATCGGCGGGCGCGTTGAGCAGTTCCAGGCGCACGCCGCGATCCTGTTGGTGAATGCGCACTTCGAAGTCGTCGTAGGCTTCGAGAACGGTTTTGGCGTTATCGATGCGCGCACCGGTGTTGAGAATCGCCAGGACGCATTGGCGGAACAGCGTGTAGGTCGTGCCTGAACTGGCTTCGCTCAGTTGTTGAACTTCTCGTTGGGATAGCGTTTCCAGGCTGCCCTTGGGGCTTACCGAGGCATTGATTACGTAGCGTGAGGTCATTCGTTCTGTTCCCTGAAAACAATGCCACCGAGCCAGGCAGGTCAGGTGCATCAGGATTGTGATGTGCCCGGGTTGGGCCCGGGGCGCATGGTTACACGGGTTCGACAGCGCGACGCCAGGCGTTGATCGAACGCCTGCAGACGCAGGCTAGGGCGAAAGTCGGTCATCTTACCCCGGCCGCTTCGACGAACATGGGTGGGGCTTCTTGACGCCAGGGCCGCGGAAATGTTCCTCACGCCCCCTTATTGCCAGTGTCGCCGCCCAAAACTTCGACCGCAAACGGCGCCGATCGTCTTCGCTCGGGCGGAATGTTTGAGACGGCGCCGTTCCCACCAGGTGCCGCACGGCGTTCTGGCCGGCGGAACCGTTTAGAGCGCGAACGGCAATACGCTGTGGCAATGCTGGCGGGCAGCGAGCAGGTGGCGAAATTCGTCCGGATCCTTGATCAGCACGGGCTGGCCGGCGAAATTTTGTGCAGCGATCAGGCGCGAGAGCCAGAAGCGCACGCAGGCCACGCGCAGCATCGGTTTCCACAGCTCGGCTTCGGCCGGGGTGAACCGGCGCAGGCTGGAGTAGGCGGCCAGCAACGCCTGGCTGCGCTCTTCGTCGAGTTCGCCGTTGGGGTGTGAGCACCAATCGTTCACCGTGATGGCGATGTCGTAGAGCATCGGCCCGGCGCACGCATTGTAGAAGTCGATCACGCCGCTCAGGTGGGTGCCCTCGAACAGCACGTTGTCGCGGAACAGGTCGGCGTGCAGATTGGCGCGGGGCAGCGCGAGGATCTTCGGTTTCAGTTCGGCGATCTCTGCCAGACCGTCGCGTAGCAGGGGCAGTTGCTCCTCGGGCAGGGACATGGCGAGACTGGGACCTTCCGCTTGCATCCAGTCCAGGCCGCGGTCGCTGCGGCGTTCGATGATCTGCTCGCGAGTGGCCAAATGCAGTCGCGCCAACAGCCGACCGACTTCGGCGCAGTGGTGCGCATTGGGCGTAGCAACGTGCTTGCCAGGCAGCCGTGGCTGCAGCATCGCGGGCTTTTCCGCCAGGCTGCGCAGGGCTTCGCCACGCGCCGTGCGCAATGCGTAAGGCACCGGCAGGCGTGCCCGGTGCAGCACGTCGAGCAGTTCGATAAAGAACGGCAGGTCCTGGGTTGGGCCGCGTTCGACCAGCGTCAGGACATACTCGCCCTTTTCCAGGCTGACGAAGAAATTGCTGTTCTCGCTGCCCGCGGCGATGCCTTCGAAGTCGCGCAGGCGCCCGAGTTGATAGGGCGCCAGAAAGACTTCGAGTTCTTCGCGTTGCAGCGGAGTGAATACCGACATGAATGGCCTTCCGTTAACGACGTCGCTGCGTTACCAGCTGAATATTTCCCAAGCGGGGATCAGCATATCCGGCTTGTCGGCGCGGATGAAATTGCTGTCGCCATCGGCACGTACCAGAAAGTACGGCTTGCCGGTCTTGGGGATGATCTTCACGGCATAGAGGAAGCCGTTGACGCGATATTCCTCGACGGTGCGCTCGCCTTCCTGGCGAATGGTCACGTCGGGCTCGCCCTCGACCGGCTCCTGGGCGAAGGCGGTCAGCGGCATCAACGCCAGCAGGCTGGCCAGCATCAGAGGTTTGATCGCGCGCATGATAACCTTGTCCCTTTGTCGTCAAGTGGTCCGATGCATTCTAGCTGCGGTCCCGCCGAAAAGGTTGATCCTGCTCATGAGCCAAGCGCCCCTCGTTCTGGTGGACGGTTCGTCCTACCTCTATCGCGCCTTTCACGCCCTGCCTCCGTTGACCACCTCCACCGGCAAGCCCACCGGGGCGGTGAAGGGCGTGCTGAACATGCTGCTGGCGCTGCGCCGGCAATACCCGGACAGCCCGTTCGCGGTGGTCTTCGATGCCAAGGGACCGACCTTCCGCGACACGCTGTTCGCCGAGTACAAGTCCCATCGCCCGCCGATGCCGGATGACCTGCGCAGTCAGGTCGAGCCATTGCATGCCAGCGTGCGTGCGCTGGGCATGCCGTTGCTGTGCGTCGATGGCGTGGAAGCCGATGACGTGATCGGCACCCTGGCGCGCCAATGCGCAGCACTCAAGCGCGACGTGATCATCTCCACTGGCGATAAGGACATGGCGCAGCTGGTCTGCCCGCACGTCACCCTGGTTAACACCATGACCGGCAGCGTCTACGACATCGAGGGGGTGAAGACCAAGTTCGGTGTCGGTCCGGAACTGATCATCGATTTCCTCGCGCTGATGGGCGACAAGGTCGACAACATCCCCGGCGTCCCCGGGGTCGGCGAGAAGACCGCCTGTGGCCTGCTCAACGGCATTCCGGGTGGTATCAAGGGGCTCTACGAGAATCTCGAAAAGGTCTGCGATCTGCCGATCCGCGGCGCCAAGTCGCTGGCGGCCAAACTCGAGGAGCATCGCACGGCGGCCTTCATGTCGTATGAGCTGGCAACCATCAAGATCGACGTTCCGCTGGATGTGCAGGTCGCCGATCTGATGCCGGGCGAGCCCCATCGCGAGGCGTTGATCGCGCTGTACCGTGAGCTGGAATTCAAGAACTGGCTCGACGAGCTGCTACGCGAAGCCAAGGCCGCCGGCGAGAACTGCGAGGTGCAGCCGGAGGACTGTTCGATCCAGGCCGAGGCCCGCTACAGCACGGTGCTCGATCAGGCCGAGTTCGACGGTTGGTTGGCACGCCTGCAGGTTGCTGACTGCTTCGCCTTCGACACCGAGACCACCAGCCTCGACGCGCAGAAGGCGCAGCTGGTCGGGCTCTCCTTCGCCATCGAGGCGGGCGAAGCCGCCTACGTGCCGCTTTGCCACAGCTACATGGGCGTGCCGCAGCAACTCGATCGCGATACGGTGCTTGCCGCGCTCAAGCCGCTGCTGGAGGATCCGGAAAAGCTGAAGATCTGCCAGCACGGCAAGTACGACATGAACGTGCTAATGCATTACGGCGTGGAGATACGCGGCATGTGTTTCGACACCATGCTCGAATCCTACGTGCTCGATGCCACCGCGACTCGGCACGACATGGACAGCCTGGCGCTGAAATATTTGGGCCGCGGCACCATCCGTTTCGAAGACATTGCCGGCAAGGGCGCCAAGCAACTGACCTTCGATCAGATCGCCATCGAGCAGGCCGGGCCCTATGCCGCCGAGGATGCCGACGTCACCTTGCGCCTGCACCAGACCTTGATGCGTAAGCTGGAGGCCACGCCGTCGTTGCTCAAGGTGCTCAACGAGATCGAGATGCCGCTGGTGCCGGTGCTGGCGCGCATCGAGCGCAACGGGGCTCTGGTCGATGCCAATCTGCTGGGGCTGCAGAGCGTCGAGATTGGCAACAAGCTCGTCGATCTGGAGCGGGAGGCCTATGACATCGCTGGTGAAGAGTTCAACCTCGGCTCACCCAAGCAGCTCTGCGCGATTCTCTATGACAAGCTCGGTTGCCCGGTGCTGTCGAAGACCGCCGGCGGCCAACCGTCCACTGCCGAAAGTGTGCTCGCTGACCTCGCCGAAAAGGATTACCCGTTACCCAAGGTGATCATGCAGCATCGCTCTCTTAGCAAGCTCAAGGGCACCTACACCGACAAGCTGCCGCTGCAGATCAATCCCCGCACCGGCCGCATCCACACCAGCTATCACCAGGCAGTGGCAGCGACTGGGCGACTGTCTTCATCAGACCCGAACCTGCAGAACATCCCAATCCGCACCGCCGAGGGTCGGCGCATCCGCCAGGCGTTCATTGCTGCGCCCGGCTACAAATTGCTGGCCGCCGACTACTCACAGATCGAACTGCGCATCATGGCCCACCTGGCCCAGGATGAAGGCTTGCTCTACGCCTTCCAGAACGACCTGGACGTGCATCGCGCCACCGCGGCCGAAGTGTTCGGCGTCGAGCTGGACCAGGTCAGCAATGATCAGCGGCGCAGCGCCAAGGCGATCAACTTCGGCCTGATCTACGGCATGAGCGCCTTCGGCCTGGCCAAGCAGATCGACGTCTCCCGCGGCGAGGCGCAGGCCTACATCGACCGTTACTTTGCGCGCTACCCCGGGGTGCTCGCCTATATGGAGCGCACCCGCGCCCAGGCGGCCGAGCAGGGCTATGTCGAGACCCTGTTCGGCCGCCGGCTGTATCTACCCGAAATCAACTCGAAGAACGGCGCCATGCGCAAGGGCGCCGAACGCACCGCGATCAATGCACCGATGCAGGGGACCGCGGCGGACATCATCAAGCGCGCCATGATCAGCGTCGACAACTGGCTGCAGCAGAGCGGGCTGGATGCCCGGGTGATCCTGCAGGTGCATGACGAATTGGTGGTCGAGGTCCGTGAAGATCTGGTCGAGCAGGTACGCGCGCAGATCTGCCCGCTGATGAGCCAGGCTGCCGAACTGGACGTGCCGCTGTTGGTCGAGGCCGGTGTCGGCAACAACTGGGACGAGGCGCATTGATTCGCGTGAGTCTTCCGCTGCGTAACGAATCGGCCTCGATTCGATAGGGTGACGCTGAAGTTTTTTTCAGGCGGCGATGAACTTCCGGAGCAAAGGGCCTGTCTGAGGCTACGAAGGGTGTGAAAGCCCTTCGATGCTCCTTGTTGTGTTAAGTGTTGGCAGATCTCTGGACCTCGCCCTAGCGGTCCGGATTTGGACCTCGAACTTCCCCCTCCCCCAACGAAGTTCGAGGTTTTTTTTCGTCCCGAGAAAAGTGGTGTGGACACACATTCAGACGTGCAGAACCCACAGCGTCTGAGCGCCTCACCAACGTTGTCAGGGCAATTGCATGCCGCCGCTGGCTTTGTACAGGCGCCGCAAGTGGTCGCGGATCTGCGTCAGGTTGGCCTCTACGCTCTCCAGCTCCACGCGACGCTCCTCGTGCAACAACAAGCGGACTTCTTCGTTCAGCGTCTCGGTGAGCTGCATGAGCCGCGCCTGGCGCTGGCTGCTTTGCTGCTCCAGTCGCTGCCACTCGCTGGCCTGCGGCAGGCCATAGCCGCTGCCATCGAGCAGCTGCGCCGGCTGGCTCAGATAGCCGCTGTTGGCGAGAATGCCCTGCAGGGTTTCATCGGCCTTGGCCAGGCTTGTATCGCCACGCTCGCGGCCGCCCAGGTAGCGCTTCTTGAGCTCCTCCTGAGCCAGTAGCAGATGTTTGCGCAGTGCGGCCTGTTCGACCAGCAGCAGCGCCGCGCTGGCGCGCAAATCAGCCTTCGCGATCCACGGGCGACGTTGCTCGGCAGTGAGCGCCAGCCATTGCTCTACATCTTCCTGCGGCAATCCGAGGCGCTCGCGAAGCACGGCGAACATCGCTTGGTAGCGGTCGCGATAGGAGTCGAAGCGGTAGCCCAGGCGCAACGCCTCGCGCGGATCGTCGAGCACGCTGGCGTCGGCCAGGCCGCGATTGATCAGGACTTCCAGCAACCCGCTGGGCAGGATGCTGTCCAGCGCGGTGAGTTCCGGCCGGGCGGTGCCGCTGCGTAGCAACTTGAGGGTTTCTACCGCGCAGTTATTGGACAGGAAGTAATAATCGCCGTCGTAGCTCCAGTGCATCTCGGCGCTGCGCTCGACCAGACTGTCGATTTCGTCGCGGTGCAGCTTGAGCGGGATCGAGGCGAGGCTGCGTAGTTCCACCTTGGTGTATTCGTCGATCACCTGGCCCAGCGGCAGGACGAACAGGCGTGACGGATAGACGCCCGTTAGACCGTCCCAGCTGGACAGTTGCACGTCACCGACGAAGGCGCGGAAAGACAGCACCAGATGATGGTCGAGATCCAGCCGACAATCCGGCCCACGTGGGCGTCCGGGGGCGCAGATGACCAGGCGCAGCATGCTGTGGCCCCAGCGGCTGACCCAGGCATCGTTGGCTTCGGCAAACAGGTAATCGACTTCGTAGACCCGCTCCGGATCGAGCTTGATCAAGGGCGTTCGCGCGAAATCGTGCCCGGCATTGAGGATTGGCAGGCCGCCGTCACACGCCTGCACATTGGCCGGTTGCCAGCCGAAATGCTCGCGAAAATAGCGATGCAATGAAGGCCGTCGGCAGGCGTAGCTGGGGTCGAGCAGGAAGTACTCCAGATTCACCGCGACGAACTCCAGCGGATTGGTCAGCTCGTAGGCGTCGGGGCTGCGCGCAATCTGGGCGTTTTTCCGCTCGCGTTCGCCGTGCTGGCCAACACGTTGGGGCCAGCCGGCGAGGTCGAGCAGACGTGGATCATCGCTGAGGGTGAAGCGGCGTTCGGTTTGCCCGCGGCAGCGGTCCGGCAACCCGACCAGGCCGAGACTGGCGGCACGTTGGGTGCAGAAGGCCAATTGCGTGTGGCGTTCGGGCGACCAGAGGCGAGCCCGATCATAGAGGTGCGCGATTTCGTGAATCAGCGTCGCCAACAGTTCGCGGCGAACGGTGCCATGGGGACGGTCGGTGCGCTGCGTGGCGGCGGAACCGTCGGTCAGCGAGGGCAGCAGGCGCCGGTTGAGCAGCAACAGATCGCCCCCCGCGCTGCCGTATACCTGGTGCGTCAGGCCGCCGTGCCAACGCACACGCACCTCGCGATCGAGCCGTTCGATCAACCTGGGCGGCAACGCCGCCGTGGCTTCATCGAGCAATTGCTGGCTGGCTGCGCGTTCGGCCGGTTTCAGCTCGTCGTCATCCAGCGTCAGGCGAAGATCGGCGTGACACAGATTGGTGAGCGCTGTGAGCGCAACGCAGGCCAGCCAGGCGCGAGCTGATCTCACTGCGCGAGAATGAGTTCGGCCAAGGCCTGATCGCTGGCGTGCCGGGCTTCCGGGAATGCGCTGCGCAGCCCGCCGAAAGCGGCTTCCAGGCGTGCACCGCGAATTTCACCTGCACTGGCGACGAAACCGGCGGCTTCGTCACGGGCTTCGCTGACGACCTTCATGTCGCTGATGCGGCTGGTGACGTCCGAGGTGAAGTTGATGCTGCGGTCCACCGCATTGATCACGATGTTGCTGGTGGCGACCAGCGTTTGGGCCTGGGCGCCACTGGTGAGCAGAGTCAATGCGAGGGGCGCGGCAAGCAGCTTCAGTTTCATATCGGTTCTCGTGAGTGCGGGTGGCTATTGGATGAGGATCGCTTCGGCCAGTTCCAGGTCGCTCGCAGCCAGCCGTGGCTGATGCGCGTGCAGCCAGCGCAATGCCGCTTCAAGCCGCGCGCCGCGCACCTCGCCATGGCTGGCGACGAAGCGGGCCGCGTCATCGCGCGAGTCGAGGATGAGTTTGTTATCGAATGGGGCGCTGGTCACCTGGCTGGCCACATAGCTGGAGGCGACGGTGCCGGCAATAGTGCTGTCGAATGCCTGCGCAGTGCCACAGAGAGCACAGCCGGCCAATACAAGGTAGAACGAACGCATGCGGATCCCGGTGCCTAAAAACAGCCGCATAGGCTAGCGAAACGCCGGCGTGACGGCCAGCGCCGCGGCCCGGGTGTGATGGCGCGGTCAGAGCGCCAGGATGGCGCTGGCCAGTTCCAGATCGCTGGCACTCAGCTCTGGTGCCTGGCTGCGGATATGGCCCAGCGCGGCCTCTAGCTGAGCTCCACGCGTTTCGCCATTGCTGGCAACGAAGCGGGCCGCATCGTCGCGGGCGTCGAGCACCAGCTTGTCGTCGCCGAGGTTCGAGGTGACGTCAGAGGTGCCTTCGACGCTATTGACCAGCGAGGCGCCGATGGCATCGACGGTCCCGGTGATACTTCCGGCCGAGGCGGTTCCCGCGAACAGACAGGCAGCGACGGCAGCGGACAACACATACTTGTTCATAAACTTCTCCAGGCTAGACGCGGCTTCCCACCGATAGCGGCTTTGACCCTTGAACAGGTAATGCCGTTCAGCTTAGGACGCACGATCTCTCCTGGAAAGAACGATGTCAGCGCCAGAATGGCTTCTCCAGCTCCGCCATGCGGTCGCTGCGGCTGATGCCGATGTCCGACAGATGATGGTCATCCAGCGCTGCCAGCTGGCGTCGGGTGCGAGCCCGTCGGCGCCACAGATGCAGCAGTTCAGCCAGTCGACGCAGCGATAGCGAGCCAGTGCCGAGCCTGAGCGTGCGGGGCAGTACGCGTTCCATCTGCCTTCTCCTTCCCGCCGGTTCGCGGGGATGGGTTATGGCTAGATAGGGTCGCGTGCTGCGCTGTTACGCAACAGTCACAGGGGCTGTGAATTGTGCCGGTTCAGTTGTGGGTGGTGATCAACTGTACTGATGTTTCGCTGACGAAACTGTTTGGCCCGACTCAACGCTTGGCGGATGAGGCGCTGAGCATTTCGATCGGGCGAACCTCGAAATCGCGGGTGAGGAAATCCATACGTTGCTCATGGAATTTGCGCATGTGCGGCAGGGCATTGTGCGCCGCCAGAGCCTTTGGTGACTGCCAGGCCTCGAAGAAGATGAACAGAGCAGGATCGTGGGCGTCGCGCAGCATGTGATATTCGAGGCAGCCCTCCTCGGCCCGGCTCGTGGCAACGTAGCGCTTGAACAGGGCCTCGAACTCAGCGGATTTTGCCGGTCGGGTATGGGCATGAAGGATGAAGGTACAGCGGTCATTCATGAGTCTGCTCCAGGGTGTGATGACCTAGCCTAAGGCATGAACGAATCGCCAATTCGTGACGTTCAGTCAAATCGCTTTTGCTGAATGCGCTCTGTTTCATCTCAACTGGAATCGTTAGGCTGCTTGCCATTCTTTTTTGCTGGATACGATCTCATGAAAAAAGTGCTGCTCCTCAACGGTGCTAAACAGTTCGCCCATTCCGACGGCCGCTACAACACCACGTTGCATGAAACCGCACTGAGAGTTCTCGACCGTGCCGGTTTCGATGTACAGGAGACCCAGATTGATGCTGGCTACGACCTCGCCGAAGAAGTCGCCAAGTTTCTCTGGGCAGATGTAGTCATCTATCAGATGCCAGGTTGGTGGATGGGCGCGCCCTGGATCGTAAAGAAATACCTCGACGAGGTATTCACCGAGGGCCACGGCAGCCTCTACGCCAATGACGGACGCACGCGTTCCGATGCGTCGCAGAAGTACGGCAGTGGCGGCCTGTTGCAGGGCAAGCAGTACATGATCTCGGCGACATGGAACGCGCCGCAGCAGGCCTTTGACGATCCAAGCGACTTCTTCGAAGGCAAGGGCGTCGATGCCGTCTACTTCCCGTTTCACAAGGCCAACGAATTCTTGGGGATGACAGGGTTGCCGACCTTTTTGAGCGTCGACGTGATGAAACAGCCGTCGATCGAAGCCGACGTTCAGCGTTACGAGGCGCACTTGACCAAGGTTTTCGGATTCTGATCAGCCAGAAGGCCAGAACAAACAAAACCCCTCGCGGCAAAGCCGGGAGGGGTTCTGGTGTCGCAAGTGTCGCTTATTCCACAGCCTTGACTATGTCCTCGACGACCTTCTTGGCGTCGCCGAAGACCATCATGGTCTTATCCATGTAGAACAGTTCGTTATCCAGGCCCGCATAGCCGCTGGCCATGGAGCGCTTGTTGACGATAACCGTCTTGGCTTTGTAAGCCTCGAGGATCGGCATGCCGGCGATGGGCGACTTGGGATCGTTCTTCGCCGCCGGGTTGACCACGTCGTTGGCGCCGAGCACCAGCACCACGTCGGCCTGGCCGAACTCGGAGTTGATGTCTTCCATCTCGAAGACCTGCTCGTACGGCACCTCGGCCTCGGCCAGCAGCACGTTCATGTGGCCGGGCATCCGCCCTGCGACCGGGTGGATCGCGTACTTCACGGTCACGCCCATGTGCGTCAGCTTTTCCGCCAGCTCGTTCAGCGCATGCTGAGCGCGGGCCACCGCCAAGCCATAGCCGGGGACGATGATCACGGTATCGGCGTTCGACAGCAGGAAGGCAGCGTCATCGCTGGAACCGGATTTCACCGGGCGCTGCTCCTTGCTTCCTGTCGCCGGGCCGGCATCGGCGTCGCCACCAAATCCACCGAGGATGACGTTGAAGAACGAGCGGTTCATCGCCTTGCACATGATGTAGGAGAGGATCGCGCCGCTCGAACCCACCAGCGAACCGGCGATGATCAGCATCGAGTTGTTCAGCGAAAAGCCGATGCCGGCCGCGGCCCAGCCCGAATAGCTGTTGAGCATCGAGACCACCACCGGCATGTCGGCTCCGCCGATGGGGATGATGATCAGCACGCCGATGACGAAGGCCAGCGCCACCAGAATCATGAACGCGGTGAAGTTGCCGCTGAAGGTGTAGATCAGACCCAGCACCAGAATCGCCACGCCAACGGCGAGGTTGATCTTGTGCTGGTTGGGGAACGACACCGGCGCGCCCTGGAACAGGCGAAACTTGTATTTGCCCGACAGCTTGCCGAACGCAATCACCGAACCGGAGAAGGTGATGGCGCCGATGGCTGCACCGAGGAACAGTTCCAGGCGATTACCGGCAGGGATCGGATAACCGATGGCCTGGACGATGCCCAGCGACTGCGGCTCCAGCACCGCGGCGATGGCGATAAACACTGCGGCCAGGCCGATCATGCTGTGCATGAAGGCGACCAGCTCGGGCATCTTGGTCATCTCGACGCGCTTGGCCATCAGCGTGCCGACGCTGCCACCGATCAACAGACCGAGGACGATGAAGCCCAGGCCGCTCCAGGGGCTGGCGCTCTCGACCAGCTGCGCGCCGAGCTTGAACACCAGGAATACCGTGGTGACCACGGCGATGCCCATGCCGATCATGCCGAACAGGTTGCCGCGGCGTGAGGTGGTCGGGTGCGACAGGCCTTTCAAGGCCTGGATGAAGCTCACCGAAGCGATGAGGTAGAGCAGGGTGATGAGGTTCATGCTCATGGCTTGGACTCCGCCTTGGCGCTGCCTGCAACAGAAGCGCGCTCCTTCTTCTTGAACATTTCCAGCATGCGACGGGTCACCAGGAAGCCACCAAACACATTGACTGCAGCCAGGGTCACCGCCAGCGTGCCCATCAGCTTGCCCATCGGGGTAACGGTCAGGGCGGCGGCGAGCATGGCGCCGACGATAACGATCGCCGAAATCGCGTTGGTGACCGCCATCAGCGGCGTGTGCAGCGCGGGGGTGACGTTCCAGACCACGTGGTAGCCGACGTAGATCGCCAGCACGAAGATGATCAGGTTGTAGATGCCATCAGATATCAGGTCCATTTTTTCGGGCTCCCTTAACCGTTGGTGCGCACGACCTGGCCGTCGCGGCACATCAGGCACGCGGCGACGATGTCGTCTTCAAGATTGAGCTGGAACCGGGCTTCGCCATCGATCACCAGCTTGAGGAAGTCCAGCAGGTTGCGTGCGTATAGCGCCGAAGCATCCGCCGGCACGAGGGTCGCCAGGTTGGTGTAGCCAACCAGGGTCACGCCGTGCTTGACCACCACCTGATCGGCTTCGGTCAATGGACAGTTACCGCCCTGGGAGGCGGCGAGGTCGATCACCACCGAGCCGGGCTTCATCTGCTGCACGGTTTCTTCCTGCAGCAGCGTCGGCGCCTTGCGGCCCGGAATCAGTGCGGTGGTGATGATGATGTCGGCCTGCTTGGCGCGCTCGTGCACCGCCTGGGCCTGGCGAGCCATCCAGGATGCGGGCATCGGCCGAGCGTAACCGCCGACGCCTTCGGCGCATTCACGCTCTTCATCGGTCTCGCACGGGACGTCGACGAACTTCGCGCCGAGCGATTCAATCTGCTCTTTCACCGCCGGACGCACGTCGGAGGCCTCGATGACCGCGCCCAGGCGTTTGGCCGTGGCAATCGCTTGTAGTCCTGCGACTCCGGCACCGAGGATCAGCACGCGTGCGGCTTTCACCGTACCGGCGGCGGTCATCAACATCGGCATGAAGCGCGGATACTGATTGGCGGCGACCATCACCGACTTGTAGCCGGCGATGTTGGCTTGCGAGGACAGCACGTCGAGGCTCTGCGCGCGAGAGGTGCGCGGTGCGGCTTCCAGGGCGAAGGCGGTGATGCCGCGTTCGGCCATGCGTGCAATGTTTTCGTTGTCGAAGGGATTGAGCATGCCGACCAAGACCGTGCCTGACTGCATCTGCGCCAGTTCGGTTTCGCTCGGTGCGTTCACCTTCAGCAGGATCTCTGCTGCGAACGCCGCAGCGGCATCGGCGATGGTTGCGCCTGCCGCTTCAAAGGCACTGTCCGGGATGCTGGCTTGTACGCCTGCACCGCTCTGCACAGTGACCTGATGCCCTTGGCCGATCAGCTTCTTAATGGTTTCCGGTGTCGCGGCAACGCGCGTTTCACCGGGCCTGGTTTCGAGAGGAACGCCAATGTGCATTGTTCTTGTTCTCCTGCTTGATCGTAACCAGCGGCGGTGCACGGTAGGCCGGCTATTGAGCTGCTGGTGGTACTTTTCGCCCGGCCACTGCGGATGGTGGTCGGGTGTAAATCGGCTGACGGGCCCCTGCACTGCTGGTTGAGACCGTTGCGGCGCGGCATTCTGCAAGGGCTGGACGAATCAAACAACCGTTTTAATCAGAACGCCATCGTACCGCTCCGTTCAAAAGGTGACCGTTAGGTTGCTTTGTATCGCTGCAGGCAGCGTCCGTATTGGATTCGACCTTCGTCTAAGGTTCCATAACGGATTATGTATGGCGCAATCATGAATGGCCGGCCATAGATGCGGTATCCGCTCGCAGCCTTGGCTATATTCGACCTTGGGTGCCGGTTTGCCGACCGGGTCGTAAACGGTGACGAAAAAAGCGCCAGAGATTGCAATGTCATGTGTTCCTTGTAGTCCAAAGCGGTTCGTCGCACTGGCTCAAGGGCGACATGCTCATAGCTTTTAGCGGGGAAACTTCAGCATGGCCGAACTGGACGTGAACGAAATAACCACTCTGCTGGACGAGCCGGCTCAGCGGCGGTTGCCTTTCGCCTTCGCCCGGCGCCATGGGGTGATCCTGCTGGAACGCCCGGACGGCGTGCGTTTGTGCGCACGCGAGGGCGCCCCGTTGACTGCCTTGCAAGAGGCGCAGCGCATCGCGGGTGGCCCGCTGGCGATGCAATGGCTGGCGCAGGAGGAATTCGAACAGGCACTAAGCGCGGCTTACCAGCACGACTCCTCGGCGGCGATGCTGATGGTCGAGGGGCTGGGCGACGAGATGGACCTGCACAGCCTGGCCGACCAGATTCAGGAAACCGAAGATTTGCTTGAGCAGGAGGACGATGCGCCGATCATCCGCCTGATCAACGCCATCCTCGGCGAAGCGATCAAGGAAAACGCTTCGGATATCCACGTCGAGACCTTCGAGAAGCGCCTGGTGATCCGCTTTCGCATCGACGGTATTCTCCGCGAAGTGGTGCAGCCCAAGCGCGAATTGGCCGCGCTGCTGGTGTCGCGGATCAAGGTCATGGCGCGGCTGGACATCGCCGAGAAGCGCATCCCCCAGGACGGCCGGATTTCCCTGCGGGTCGGCGGTCGTGAGGTGGACATCCGCGTCTCGACGCTGCCTTCGGCCAATGGCGAGCGTGTTGTGCTGCGTCTGCTGGACAAGCAGGCCGGGCGCCTGACCTTGCGCCATCTGGGGATGAGCGACCGTGATCGGAAGGTGATGGAGCAGGCGGTGCAGAAGCCGCACGGGATCATTCTCGTCACCGGCCCCACCGGTTCGGGTAAGACCACCACGCTCTACGCCAGCCTGGTCACGCTCAACGACCGCTCGCGCAACATCCTCACCGTCGAAGACCCCATCGAATACAACCTCGAAGGTATTGGCCAGACCCAAGTCAACACCAAGGTCGACATGACCTTCGCCCGTGGGCTGCGCGCGATCCTGCGCCAGGACCCGGACGTGGTGATGGTGGGTGAGATCCGTGACCAGGAAACCGCCGACATGGCCGTGCAGGCCTCGCTCACCGGTCACTTGGTACTCTCAACCCTGCACACCAACAGCGCCATCGGGGCGGTGACACGCTTGGTGGACATGGGAGTCGAGCCGTTCCTGATTTCCTCGTCGCTGCTCGGCGTGCTGGCCCAACGCCTCGTGCGAGTGCTGTGTAATGACTGCAAACGCGCCTATGTCGCCGACGAGGCCGAATGCGCGCTGTTCGGCCTGGACCCGAGCCAGGCGCCGACGCTGTACCACGCCGAGGGTTGTGACGTCTGTCGGCAGCTGGGCTACCGTGGGCGGACCGGCATCTACGAGTTGGTGATGTTCGACGACACCCTGCGCAGCATGATCCATACCCGTGCAGCCGAGCAGGACATGGTCCGTCACGCACGTCGTCTGGGGCCTAGCATTCGCGAGGATGGCCTGCGCAAGGTGCGAGAAGGCGTGACCACTATCGAAGAAGTGCTGCGCGTGACGCGGGAGGAATAACGGTGAAGGGCTCGTTGTATTTCACCGACATGATCGTGGTCGAGCGCGCCTTTGCGAGCGTTCCACCTCGCCATGAGCGGAAGGCCCAAGCACCTACGCCCCATGATGGCGTTCTCGCTCAGGCATGGCTTGCCTGCGCTGTGGGGTCGCGCTGATGGCCGCGTTTGAATATGTCGCGCTCGACCCGCGCGGTCGCGAGCAGAAAGGCCTGATCGAGGCGGACAGCGCGAGGCAGGCGCGGCAGCTGTTGCGCGAGAAACAATGGTCGCCGCTGGAAGTCAAACAAGCTAAAGCCAAGGAAGACAGCGGCGGGGGCGGCTTCGCCTTCGGTCGCGGCCTCTCGGCTCGCGATCTGGCGCTGGTGACCCGCCAGCTCGCCACATTGGTCCAGGCCGCGCTTCCCATCGAGGAGGCTCTGCGCGCCACGGCGGCGCAATCGACCTCGCAGAAGATCAAGTCAATGTTGCTGGCGGTGCGCGCACGGGTGATGGAGGGGCATAGCCTGGCGGGATCGCTGCGCGAGTACCCGTCTGCGTTTCCGGAATTGTATCGCGCCACCGTCGCGGCGGGCGAGCATGCCGGTCATCTCGGCCTGGTACTCGATCAGCTGGCCGATTACACCGACCAGCGCCAGCAATCGCGGCAGAAGATTCAACTGGCGCTGCTGTATCCGGTGATCCTGCTGGTGGCCTCGCTTGCGATCGTGGTGTTGCTGCTGGGCTACGTGGTGCCGGATGTGGTCAAGGTATTCGTCAACACCGGCCAGGCATTGCCGGTGCTGACCACTGGTCTGATTGCGGTCAGCGAGGCGGTGCAGCGCTGGGGCTGGCTGATGTTCGTGGGGATCGTCGTCGTTGGCTTTGGTATGCGTCAGGCGCTGCGCGACGAGACGATCAAGCGCCGCTGGCATGCGTTCATTCTGCGCATTCCACTGGTTGGACGGCTGGCACGGGCGACCAACACCGCGCGTTTTGCCTCGACGCTGGCGATCCTCACCCGCAGCGGCGTGCCGCTGGTCGACGCCCTGGGCATCGCCGCGGCGGTGATCGCCAACCTGCGTATTCGCGACAAGGTCATCGAGGCGGCGCAGCGGGTGCGCGAAGGCGGCAGCCTGACCCGGGCACTGGATGCCACCGGCGAGTTCCCGCCGATGATGCTGCACATGATCGCCAGCGGCGAGAAATCCGGCGAGCTCGACCAGATGCTCGCCCGCACTGCGCGCAATCAGGAAAACGACCTGGCCGCACAGATCTCGTTGCTGGTCGGTCTTTTCGAGCCCTTCATGCTGGTGTTCATGGGGGGTGTGGTATTGGTGATCGTCCTGGCGATCCTGCTGCCGATCCTTTCTCTCAATCAACTGGTGGGCTAGTGAGCATGACGTTGAACGACCGCAGACAGAGGGGCTTCACCCTCATTGAAATCATGGTGGTGGTGGTGATCCTCGGGATCCTCGCCGCGCTGGTGGTGCCGCAGGTGATGAACCGCCCGGACCAGGCCAAGGTGACCGTGGCCAAGGGCGATATCAAGGCGATCAGTGCCGCCCTCGACATGTACAAGCTGGACAACTATTCCTATCCCAGCACTCAGCAGGGTCTGGATGCGCTGGTGGAAAAGCCCGGTGGCAATCCACAGCCGAAGAACTGGAATCGCGACGGCTACCTCAAGCGCGTACCCAAGGATCCCTGGGGCAACGAATATCAGTACCTGTCGCCGGGCACCCAGGGCCAATTCGATCTGTACTCCTACGGTGCCGATGGCAAGCAGGGCGGTTCTGAGCTGAACACGGATATCGGTAGCTGGGACCTTTGATCGATGCGCCGGGCGCGCCGGAACGGCGGCTTCACGCTGATCGAGCTGCTGGTGGTGATCGTCATCCTCGGCAGTCTGGTGGGCTTGGCGATGTTGTCGATCGGCAGTACCAGCTCTTCGCGTGAGGTCCGCGACGAAGCGCAGCGACTGGCCACGCTGATCGGCCTGATGGCCGACGAGGCCGTACTCGACAGCCGCGAGTACGGCCTGCTGTTCAGCCGTGATGGCTATCGGGTAATGCACTATGACGAGGCTGAAGCGCGTTGGCGCGATGCCGGAGACGACAAGGCGCATATAGCGCCGGAGTGGATACAGCTGGAGCTGGAACTCGATGGCTCACCCTTGAAGCTGGTGGCGCCGGTCAAGCGCGAGGACGACCCCATCGGGCTCGCGAAGGAGGGCGACCGCGAGCGCCGGCGCGCGCCTCGCGTGCAGCCGCAACTGTTGATCCTGTCCAGCGGCGAGCTTTCGCCCTTTACCCTGACCTTCTCCGATCAACGACCGGGCGGCACCGGCTGGGTCGTTTCCAGTGATGGCTTTCGCATGCCCCGTGCCGAACCGCAGGACGCGCGCCGATGAGCCGCATCCCGCTGCGCTCGCGCGGTTTCACCTTGCTGGAAGTGATGGTGGCGCTGGCAATTTTCGCCATCGTCGCCGCGGTGGTGCTGACCGCCGCCGGGCGCAGCGTGAACAATGCCGGGCGGCTGGAAGCACTGACGCTAGCCGGCTGGATCGCCGATAACCGCCTCACCGAACTGCAATTGCAGCAGCCGGCACCGAGCATCGGTCGCGAGGACCAGGAACTGGAATTCGGCGGCCGCCAATGGCAAACGCTCAGTGAGGTGGAGACCAGCGGCACGCCGGGCCTGCTGCGCATCCGCGTCTGGGTGGCGGCCGTCGAGCCGCGCCGCAGCGATTCGGGTTCTATCGAACAGCGCGCCGTTACCAGCCTGACTGGCTTCGTCGGAGTCGATCCATGAGCAGCCGAGGGCTGATGCGCCGTGCCGTGGCGGGCTTTACCTTGCTGGAGTTGCTGATCGCCATCGCCCTGTTCGCGCTGTTGGGGCTGGCGACTTACCGCATGCTCGAAGCGGTGTTGCGCAGCGACGAGGTGGTGCGCGCTCAGGAAACCGAGCTGCGCCAGCTCGGTCGGGCAGTGTGGCGTTTCGAACAGGACCTGGTTCAGGCCGTGCCGCGGCCGGTGCGCGACGGTTATGGCGATGAGCAGAACGCCGTCATCGGTCAGCTGTCGAGCGCCGAAGGCGGCGCTTCCCTGGAGCTGACCCGCAGCGGCTGGCGTAACCCCACCGGGATGCGACGATCCAATCTGCAGCGGGTGCGCTGGCGCCTCGCCGGTGAAAACCTGGAACGGCTCTACTGGGTCGTCCTCGATCGCGATGTGGACAGCGAGCCACGGGTGCAGCGAGTGCTCGAAGGTGTGACCGAGCTGCGCCTGCGCTACCTCGATGCGGAGAACGCCTGGCATGAGGAATGGCCCCCCTTTGACTTCGGCCGTGGAAACCCTGACGAGCAGGCGCGGCGGTTGCCAGTCGCTGTCGAGGTGTCGTTCGACCATCAACGTTACGGCACCATTACCCGGCTGCTGCGCCTGCCCGACGGCCCCACGCCAGCGCCGCAGTTCATTCAGCCTGACTCACAGGGCGTGCCGGAGCCCGATGGCGAAGGAGAGATGCAATGAAGCCCCAGCGCGGCGTCGCGCTGATTACCGTGTTGCTGGTTGTGGCCATCGTCACCGTGGTCTGCGCCGGCATGATTGCCCGTCAGCAGCTGTCGATTCGCGGCACCGCCAACCAGATGCAGGCGCGCCAGGCCTGGCACTACGCCCTGGGCGGTGAAGCCTTGGCGCGGTCGATCCTGCGCCGCGATCTGCAGGCGTCGGGCAACGGCACCGAAGTGCCCGCCATCGATCATCTGCTCGAGCCCTGGGCTTTGCCGCAGCCGGCCTACGACCTCGACGAAGGCCAAGGTCAGGTTCAGGTCCGCATCGAAGATCTGACCGGGCGCTTCAATCTCAATAGCCTGGTGCAGGAACAGCAGCCCAACGCCGCGGCGCTGGCGCAGTTTCGTCGGCTGCTGCTGCGCCTGCAGATCAGCGAACCCTACGCCGAGCGCCTGCTTGATTGGCTGGACAGCGATCAACAGCCCAGTGGTGAACTGGGCGCCGAAGACAATGCCTATCTGCTGCTCGATCCGCCCTACCGCACCGCGGGACGGCGTCTCGAAGACATTTCCGAGCTGCGCTTGCTGCTCGACATGCGCGACGAGGATTTCCAGCGCTTGGCGCCCTACGTCAGCGCACTACCGGCAGATACCCCGCTGAACGTCAACACGGCCAGCGCCATGGTGCTGTCGAGCCTCGCCGACAGCCTCAGCCCGAGCGCTGCCGAAGCGCTGGTGCAGGCACGCCAGTCCAGTGGTTTTCGCGATGTTGCGAGCTTCATGGCGCAACCGGCGCTTGGCGGTGTCAAATTGGAAGGCACCAGCGTGGCGGTGACGAGCCAGTTGTTTCAAGCCACCAGCGAGGTGCGCCTGGCTGATCGCCGGCTGGCGCTGGTAAGCCGGTTGCGGCGCGAGGATAACGGCGATATTCGTGTCCTCCAGCGAAACCTGGGGCAACCACCACGGTTGCTCCGTCAAACCAACAACGGAGAGCGATAGCCGATGGACTGCCTGTTTCTGCCTGCCGATTGCTGCACCCGGCTTGGCGCCGACGCCCAGGTTTACTGGCTGCCGGGGGAGGGCGAAGGGGGCTGGATGCCGTTGGCCAGCTGTGCCGAGCAGGCGTCGGCCGCCGTGACGCTGGTGTTGCCCGCCGAGGTCTGCAGCGCCTTTGCGGTCAATCTGCCGACCCGTAAGGCGCGCTGGATCAGCCAGGCACTGGCCTATGCAGTCGAAGAGCTGTTGGCCGAAAACGTCGACGATCTACACCTGACCCACGGTGACGCGCTGGACGATGGCCGTCGGCGGGTCATCGCGATTCGTCGACAGTTGCTGGCCGATTGGCTGGCGGATTTGCAGGCGCTGGGGCTGACCATCGTCGCCATCCATGTCGATGCTGATCTGCTGCCCCGCGACGGCACCCAACTGCTATTCATCGACGGGCGCGCGCTGTTGGGAGGCGCTCCGGAAGCCCGGCTCGCCTTCGACAGCAATCAGTGGCCGCATCTGGCCGCGCAGTGCCCGACGCCTCGTCATGGGCATGGCACCTCCGACGAGTCGCCCGAGTCGCTCGATGACTATCAGCAGCTGGATGATCCCTATCGCTTTCTTGCCTCGGGACGCGCGGCCGCGCTGAATCTGGCTCAGGGTGACTTCGCCGTGCAGGCCGCCGGCAGCGGGCTGGGTCAATGGAAACCAGTATTGCTGGTGCTCGCGCTGGTGCTGGCCGTGCAACTGATCTTCAATCTGGCCCAGGCCTGGTCATTGGAGCGCCAGGCGGAACGTTACGCCGAAGCCAGCCACGCGCTTTACAGCGAGCTGTTTCCGGAGGATCGGCGCATCGTCAACCTGCGTGCGCAGTTCGACGAGCACATCGGCCAGAGTGCCGGCACCTCGACGGGCTTCATGCGCTTGCTGGACGAGGTGGCGCAGGCCATAGCCGAGGGCTTTCCGGTGTCGATCAGTCAGCTGGACTACAACCAGGCCCGCGGCGACCTTGCCTTGCAGGTGCGCGCCAGCGACTTCGCGGCGCTGGAACAGTTGCGTCAACGCCTGGGCCAGACCGGCGAAAGCGTCCAGTTGGGCTCGGCCAGTCGTGATGGCGATGCCGTCAGCGCGCGCGTGGTGATTGGAGGCCGAGGATGAACCTGAAACAACAGATGCGCGTACGTCTGGCCGAATCTCCGCTGTGGTTGCGCTGGCAGCGCCTGCAGCCCCGCGAGCGCCTGTCGGTGACCCTGCTTGGGGCGTTCCTGCTGGTGGTGCTGTTCTACCTGTTGCTCTGGCAGCCGGCGCAGCAGCGGGTGCGTGATGCCCAAGCATATTTCCAGCAGACGCGCGAGCTGCATGCCTATCTGGAGCAGAACACCGAACTGGCCCGGCAGATGTCGCGCAGCAAGCCGGTTTCACTGGCACCCGAGCAACTACAGGGGCTGGTGACGCAAAGCGCACAGCAGAGCGGCTTGACCATCGAGAGCTTCGACTTCGGCAATGACGGCAGCTTGCAGGTGACCTTGCCCGGAGCGCCCTACGGCACGTTGTTGCGCTGGTTCGACGAGCTGCAGGCGGCGGGCGCGAGCCTCGCCGAGGTCAGCATCAGTCAGGTCGGTGAGGGACTGGTGGATGCGCGGGTGAGCTTCCGCGCAAACGGCTAAGTTGTCGTGAAGTGCAGGGCGGGGCTCGGTCGGTTCCGTAGGCGCCGCCCAGGCTTCAATGTTGCGGCTGGATCTGCGTCGCCAGGGCACGTAACGCGGCTTCGGCGTCGAGCACCTTGTTCACTACGTCGTTGGCCTTCTCGCGGCTCAGCCCGAGTTGATCGAACAGTGCTTGCGGGATTTCGCTGTATGGGCCGGAGCCGATACCGCGGTTGCGCAGCAGGTGCACGGCCAGGCAGACCAGATTGGCGTGACCGGCATGCTCGCCCTGATAGTTGGGGTCATGCTGAAAGCGCAGCGCCGTGGACAGTTCGTCCGGCATTCCCCAATAGCGCATCAGCCAGGCGCCAATCTGCTCACGGGTGATGCCCAGCAAATGCTGTTCGATCACGCTGTGGCTGAGATGCGGGTTGACCTCCAGGTGCCGGCAGATCAGCGAGAAGTGCGGCGGAAACACATGCGCGAGCACCAGATAGCCGAAGTTGTGCAGCAGACCGGCCAGGTAGCTGATCCCCGCCTCCGGGCGCTGAGTGCGCGGGATGGCCCGATTCAATCCCTCGATCACTGCCGCGGTGTAGATCGACTGTTGCCAGTACGGCGTCGCCTGCTGCGGTTGATCATTGGGCAGGCTTAGGGATTTGCCCAGCGCCAGACCCAGTGCCAGGTTGATCACCAGATCGAAACCGAGCACCCGCACGATGGCATCCTCCACCGAACGGATCTTGCCCGGGGCTGCGTAGTACGGCGAGGCGGCCCAGCTGACCACCTGCGCGGCCAGCGCAGGATCGGTCTCGACCACGCCGGTAATGTCGTCCACCGTGGCGTCGGGGTCGACGCGTAGCTTGATGATCTTCTGCGCCGTCTGCGCCAGCGGAGGAATCTCGATGGTTTCTTCCAGGCGCTTCTGGATCCGTCGTGCGGTAAAGCTCTGCACGGCCTGGCTGATTTCGGCGCGATCCTCTTCGGGACGGTCGAGGTTGGGTTTGATCTGGCTCAGCGGCGCTGCGAACCGGCCCGCGCTGGCCTTGCTGAGCAGCGTCTTGAAATCATTGCTGGACAGGGCCAGGAGCAGACCCGGCTGACCGGACTCGATCAGCAGCTCCGGTTGCTGTAGTAGCCGCTCTTCATAGAGGCACGGCGAACTGGTCAGCGGCGGCAAGCCGGGCAACACCTTCAGGTCGTGCTTGGCCAGCATGCGCATGAGTCGATCGGGTTTGACAGCGACCAGCTGGCGCCCGGTCAACTCAACCAGGGAGGGCAAATCCAGCAGGTGATCGCGGGGATAAAGCACCAACAGCGCACCGATGGCATCGTCGACCAGAACCGCCTGTACGCGACGGGCGGGGTCCAGATCCGAGTGGTCCTCGCAGGTGCGATAAGGCAGTGCCAGTTTGTCCAGCAGCTGAACAATCATTGGGGCCAGCGTGATTTCTTTTGTTGTGTCGACAGCCGAGTTCATGAGCAAGTGATCCGTCTTATTCCCATGCGGCGCAGTATAGCCTCATGATTAGTGCGGTTTGGATTTACCGACGAGCGTTAAACCTGCCCATATTGCTGGCCGTGCCGCAGCCAGCGCTCTAGCAAGGGGCTTACGTGCTTGGGCCAGTGTGCAAGCAAGGCGTGAGCCGCGTCGCGTACGGCAGGCAGCAGATCGGCATCGCGCATCAGGTCGGCGACCTTGAACTGCAGCAGGCCGGTCTGACGGGTGCCGAGCATTTCACCGGGGCCGCGCAGCTCCAGATCCTTTTCCGCGATGATGAAGCCATCGCAGGTTTCCCGCATGATCCCCAGTCGTTCGCGGCCGATCTGCGAAAGTGGCGGGTGATAGAGCAGTACGCAATGGCTGGCCGCACTGCCACGGCCGACCCGGCCGCGCAGCTGGTGCAGCTGGGCGAGCCCGAGGCGTTCTGGGTTCTCGATGATCATCAGGCTGGAATTCGGCACGTCGACGCCGACCTCAATCACCGTCGTGGCCACCAGCAGCTGCAGCCGCCCTTCCTTGAATTCGGCCATTACCGCGGCCTTCTCGGCCGGCTTCATGCGGCCGTGGATCAGCCCGACATTGAGCCCGCCGAGCGCCGCCGAAAGATCTTCAAAGGTGGTTTCCGCTGCCTGGCAGGTCAACTCTTCGGATTCCTCGATCAAGGTGCAGACCCAATAGGCCTGACGGCCCTCGTTGCAGGCTGAACGCACTCGCTCGATGACTTCCAGGCGGCGGCTGTCGGCCACCAGCACGGTGTTCACCGGCGTGCGGCCGGGCGGCAGCTCGTCGAGGATCGAGGTGTCCAGGTCGGCATAGGCGCTCATCGCCAGCGTCCGCGGGATCGGCGTAGCGGTCATGATCAACTGGTGCGGGCAGAGCCGGCCATCGACGCCCTTGCGCCGCAGCGCCAGACGCTGCTGGACGCCAAAGCGGTGCTGTTCGTCGATGATCACCAGGGCGAGGCGCTTGAATTGCACCTCTTCCTGGAACAGTGCATGGGTGCCGACCACCATCGGGCAACCCGCGGCGATGCGCTCCAGCGCCGCCGTACGCGCTTTGCCTTTGAGCTTGCCGGCCAGCCAGGCGACCTCGATACCCAGGGGTTCGAGCCATTTGCAGAAGGTGATGAAGTGCTGCTCGGCGAGAATCTCGGTCGGCGCCATCAGCGCCACCTGATAGCCCGCTTCCAGTGCCTGTAGGGCAGCCAGCGCGGCGACTACTGTCTTGCCTGCGCCAACGTCACCCTGCACCAGACGCAGCATCGGCTCGTCTTGGGCAAGGTCGTAGGCGATCTCGCCACCGACCCGCTGCTGCGCGCCGGTGGGCTGGAAACCGAGATTCTCCAGGTAACGCTTTGGCAGCTCACGCGCCACTGGCAGTGGCGGCGCGTGCTGGGCGCGGCTGCTTTCGCGCAAGCGTTGCATCGAAAGCTGGTGGGTCAGCAGCTCCTCGAACGCCAGGCGATGCTGGGCCCAATGACGGCCCTCGGCGAGTTCTTCGAGATCAGCGTCCGGTGGCGGTCGGTGCAGGTAGCGGATGGCCTCGTCCAGCTTGGCCAGGCGATAGTCACGGGTCAGCTCATCGGGCAGCCAGTCGGGCAGGCTGTGCGGGCCGAGCCGGGCCAGCGCCTGCTGCGTGAGTTGGCGTAGGCGCTGTTGGGTCAGCCCTTCGGTGGTCGGGTAGATGGGCGTGAGCGTCTGCTCCACGGCAACCGCTTCGCTGTCGCTGAGTGCCCGATATTCCGGGTGATAGATTTCCAGGCCCGACGCGCCGGGCCGGGCCTCGCCGTAGCAACGCAGCTGGGTGCCGCGCTTGAGCCCTTCTTTCTGTGCCTGGCTGAAATGATAGAAGCGCAGGCTGAGGCTGCCGCTGCCGTCATGCAGGCGCACCAGCAGGCTGCGCCGCCGGCCCATGACCACATCGGCACCGGTGACCGTGCCTTCGACCACCGCATCCTGGCCGGGGCGCAGCGCACCGATCGGGACGATGCGAGTACGGTCCTGATAGCGCAGCGGCAAATGGAACAGCAGATCCTGCAGAGTTTCCAGGCCGACTTTGGCGAGCTTTTCGGCCAGCGCCGCGCCGACGCCCTTGAGTGCGGTAACCGGTACCGCAGCCAGCTCGCTCATGGCATCAGGCTTTATCGGCGGGCGGTTTCGCAACCGAACACAGGCGGATGGAATCGGCCAACACTTCGATGGCTCTTGGGCGCGGGAAGCTGGCGCGCCAGGCAATAGCGACGGTACGGAAAGGCACGGGTGGCGTCAGCGGGCGGATGTCCAGCACGCCAGCTGAGTAGTGATGACTGTCCACCGCGGACAGCGGCAGGATCGATACGCCGAGGCCGGATGCGACCATGTGGCGGATGGTTTCCAGCGATGAAGATTCGACGGTGGTATGGCTCGGCGCTTCGCCCTTGCGCGTGGTAGGGCAGGCTTCGAGTACCTGATCGCGGAAGCAGTGACCTTCGCCGAGCAGCAACAGGCTCTTGTCGTTGAGCATCTCGCTGTCGATGGTTTCCTTCTTCGTCCACGGGTGGCCGGCCGGCATCAGTACGTAGAAGGGCTCGTCGTACAGCGGCAGCGTGAGGACATCGGCTTCCTGGAACGGCAGTGCGATGATGATCGCGTCCAGCTCGCCGGTGCGCAGCTTGTCGCGCAGAATGTGGGTGAAGTTTTCCTCGATATACAGCGGCATGTCCGGCGCCACGCGATGCAACTGCGGGATCAGGTGCGGAAACATGTAGGGGCCGACGGTGTAAATGGCGCCGACCTTGAGCGGCGCGGCCAGCTGATTCTTACCCGCCTGGGCCAGTTCGCGGATGCTTTGCGCCTGCTCGAGCACTTTCTGCGCCTGGGTCACGATGCCTTCGCCGACAGGCGTCAGCCGCACCGCGCTCTTGGTCCGCTCGAAAATCAGCACGCCAAGCTCATCCTCGAGCTTCTTCACCCCGACCGACAAGGTGGGTTGGCTGACGTGGCAACGTTCGGCGGCGCGGCCGAAGTGGGATTCCTGGGCGAGCGTGACGATGTAGCGCAGTTCGGTCAGTGTCATAGTGAGTTTCCATCAGGGTGCTGGCTAGCATAGCCTTTGCTCGACTTCGAACCAACTATGCGCGACCCGTTCATCGGCGCTGATCAGCGGCAAATTTCATGTGGCAGCGGTACACTTCTGCAAGGCGGGCCGATTGAGGGGTCCGCAACGGTTACGGAGCAACCGCCATGGCTATTCGTCCTTCTGTAATGATCGCCGGCTGCGGCGATGTCGGTATTCGTCTTGGGTTGCAACTGAGCCGAGCGGGTTGGACGGTCTATGGCTTGCGACGCCAAGCGGCCGGCCTGCCGGTGCCGATCCTGCCGGTCAAGGGTGACCTGTCGGCCGACGCGGTGCCGCGCAGCTGGCCCAACGGGGCGCTGGACTATCTGGTATATGCCGCATCGGCCAGTCAGCATGATGAAGCGGGATACCGTGCCGCCTATGTCGACGGCTTGCGCAATGTGCTCGGCTGGCTGCGGCAACGTGGTCAGCGACCCAAACGGCTGTTCTTTCTCTCCAGCACCGGTGTCTATGCCCAGTGCGATGGCGAATGGATCGATGAGACCTCTGCCACCGAACCCGCCGGCTACACCGGCCAGGTCATGCTCGAGGCCGAGCGACTGGCGCTGGACTGTGGCATTCCGGCGACGCGGGTGCGCCTGGCCGGGCTTTACGATCCCGCTCGTCCCTGGATGCAGAATCAGGTGCGTGCCGGTCTGCGGGTCGATCGTGAGCCGCCGCAGTTCAGTAACCGCGTGCACCGTGACGATGCCGCGGCGCTGCTGGCCTGCCTGCTGCAGACCGATCTGAACGGCGGCAATCTGGAGGACTGTTATCTAGGGGTCGACGATGATCCTGCACCGCTGCACGAGGTCATCGACTGGCTGCGCGAGCGCCTCGGGGTGACCCATTGGGCCGAGCAGGCCATGACGCGTCGCGCCGGTAGCAAGCGTTGCAGCAACGCCCGCGCCCGCGCGCTGGGCTGGACACCGCAATACTCGAGCTATCGCAACGGCTACGCCTCCATACGGCCCGGCAAGAACTGATCCCACCAAGGCCACAGCCGCTCGCCACAGCGGCTCSCGCCGCCTACCGCAAACCGTCGAGACGATTCGTCCGCACGCCGATCGCGAGCGTGCGAGGCGTCGCATAACGACAGTCCGTCGGTGATTGCGCCGTCGCGGCCATATTCCGGCAACTCTGCCGCAGCCGCGCTTACTAAAAAAGTGATAACACGCACGTCGTAGCTGCCACATGGCAGCAGCCGGGACAGGAGCAGCTGCCGCCCAGCGGCAATCAATCAGGAAGAACCACCACGGCGGCGTTTCCGAACACCGAACCAGGAGATTTTTCCATGAGAGCCCTTCGCTGGCACGGCAAGCACGATATTCGCTGCGACAACCACGTTCCAGACCCCTCCATCGAGGACCCGCGCGACGCCATCATCAAGGTCAGTTCCTGCGCCATCTGTGGCTCCGATCTGCACCTGTACGACGGTTTCATGCCCGGCATGCAACACGGCGACATCATGGGCCACGAGTTCATGGGCGAGGTGATGGAAGTCGGCTCTGCCAACAAGAAGCTCAAAGTTGGTGATCGCGTGGTGGTGCCCTTCACCATCGTCTGCGGTGAATGCGATCAGTGCCGGCGTGGCAATTTCTCGGTGTGCGAGCGGACCAACCGCAACAAGGAGGTGGCCGACAAGGTCTTTGGCCACACCACCGCCGGGCTCTACGGTTACACCCATCTCACGGGCGGCTACGCAGGTGGACAGGCGGAATACGTCCGCGTGCCCTACGCCGATGTCGGCCCGGTGGTCATCCCTGACGGCCTGACCGATGAGCAGGTGCTGTTTCTCGGCGACATCCTGCCAACCGGCTGGCAGGCTGCGGCGCAATGTGACATCCAACCGACTGACACCGTGGCGGTGTGGGGCGCCGGGCCGGTCGGTCAGTTCGCCATTCGCAGCGCGGTCATGATGGGCGCCGAGCAGGTCATCTGCATCGACAACGTGCCCGAGCGCCTTTCCATGGCCCGTGCCGGTGGCGCTATCACCATCAATTTCGACGAAGAAAGCGTGCTCGAGCGTCTCAAGGAGCTCACTCGCGGCAAGGGCCCGGAGAAGTGCATCGACTCGGTGGGGATGGAGGCACACGCCGCACGCTCGATCGACTCCATGTACGACCGCGCCAAGCAGGCGCTGATGCTGGAGAGCGATCGTCCTCATGTGTTGCGCGAGATGATCTATGTCTGCCGGCCGGCGGGCATCATCTCCATTCCCGGCGTCTATGGCGGCCTGATCGACAAGATCCCGTTCGGCGCGGCGATGAACAAGGGGCTGACCTTCCGCATGGGCCAGACCCACGTCAATCGCTGGACCGATGATCTGCTGCGACGGATACAGGAAGGCGAGATCGATCCGTCCTTCGTGATCACCCACAGCGTCAGCCTCGAGCAGGGACCGGAGATGTACAAGACCTTCCGCGACAAGCATGACGGCTGCATCAAGGTCGTTCTCAAGCCCTGAGGGCGGGCCTCGCGTCTCGCCAGCGGGACGTGGTCGGCTGCTTCTCCAAGCCCCGAGGAGGGACTGATTCATGAGCGTTCCACATCGTGTCACCCATACCAACCACTCCGCCCGTACGCTTGCCCGTGGCCTCGGCTGGTTCAGCATCGGGCTGGGCCTGGCCGAAGTGCTGATGCCCGGCAAGCTGGCTCGTTTTCTCGGCGTGCCCGGTAACGAAGGTCTGATCCGCGCCTGCGGTGCGCGTGAAATCGCTACCGGCGTCGGGCTGCTGTTGAGCGACGATCCCAAGCCCTGGATCTACGTCCGCATCGGCGGCGATATGCTGGATTTGGCCGGGCTCGGCATGAGCATCGAGACCGGTACCGAGCAGGTCAACGCGGCCATCGCCGCGGGTGCGGTGGCGGGCATCACGGCGCTGGACGTGTCCTGTGCGCGTGGTCTGGCCAGTGAAAGCGAGCCCGTCGTCGAGTGGGATTACAGCGATCGCAGCGGTTTTTCCCAATCGCCGGATGCCATGCGTGGGCGCGTCGACGCGGAGTTTGCCGCGGCTCGGGCGGAGCCGAATGGGTACAGTCCGTCGACGGTGCTGCATTAGGGAGCATTTCGGCTGTCACTGAGGCGGGAGGGTCTGCGTTGGTTGGTTTTTGCGGTCTAGGCGATCAGTGAGTTGTTTGAGAGCCTTGCTGGGCAACTTATTTTTGCAAACGCTGGATGGCCGGTCCGAAACAGGTAAGCAAAACGTTTTTGCCGTGTACTGTCGTGGAGCGGCCTTGGCCGCGGAGCTTTGGGCGTTGGGCTTGAGTGATTACCTCCACTGGGCGGTTGGCTGAGGCATTGGTTTCGCCCTGCTGGGCGACTCACTTTTTTCAAACGCGAAAAAAGTAAGCAAAAACGCTTGCCCCTGCATCCGGGTCTCGCTGCGCTCGACTTCCCTCATACCATCGCTGCTCCGAGGGTCGCCGCGTAAGGGCCATCCATGGCCCTTCACGGCTTTCGCGGCATCCATGCCGCTCACCCCTCTGCGCAGCGATTCCATTCGGCCTTCTGACGGGGCGTTCGGTGTCGTCTGATGGTTCGTCTGTTGGTAAACGAGCAAGGCGCTTTAGACGCTAATCTGGGGACCGAACTAGAAAGCCCCTCGCGAAAGAACGTACCTGTCTGCGGCCCGACTCGCTCGGCATCTATGCTTCGCGTACCCCGTGCAGCGTCTACGCTCGGCCTCTTGAAAGGGGCAGAAGTCCGAGTCGCCTGACGGTCTCTTTTGTTCTTTTGTTCTTTTGTTCTTTTGTTCTTGGTTTTGATTTTTTTTTGTGCGAACTATCAGGCGATGCGAAACGCCCCATCAGGAGGGAGAGCGGAATCGTTGTGTAGAGGGGCGAGCCGCAGGGATGCGGCGAGAGCCGTATAGGGCCATGGATGGCCCTCGTACGGCGACCCTCGGAGCGGCGATGGAGCGAACGAACCCCGGCGCAGCCGGGGCCGGATGCGGGGGCAAGACCTTTTGGTTCCTTTTGGGGCTGTTGCCAAAAGGGACTCGCCCGGCAGGGCGAAACCAATGCCTCAGCCAGCTCCGCCATCGGGCCTTAGGCTCGGAAGTCCAAGCCCAAAGCTTCGCGGCCAAGGCCCGCTCCCGCAACAGCGCAATATGAAGGGGCAAGCGGTTTTGCTTACTTTCGACAACCGAAAAAGCGACTCGCCCAGCAGGGCGAAACCAAGCGTCCATCCAACTCGCTAATCGGCGTGAAAGCGAAACCTCCAGCCAACACCCTCTTTCTTCCCGAGCGGGCGATTCGCCTCGGAGAATGCGAGAGGCCATTTTTTGCTAAGGTCTGCAGCCCGTCCCGTACCGCCACCTTTGGCGGTCACCACCCGATGAGAATTCATGTCCGCCGTCGTCAACGTCGTCCTGCCGGTTTTTGCACTGATCTTCCTGGGCTTTATCTGCCGCCGCACCGGCCGCATGGGGCCGAGCGGCGCTTCCGAGCTGAATCGTTTCGTGGTCTGGCTGGGGCTGCCGGCGCTGCTGTTCAGTGTTGTCGCCAATTCCACCTGGGAGCAGCTTTGGCAGCCGGGCTTTATCACGGCGTTCTCGGTGGGCTGTCTTGGCGTGTTCGGCTTCACCCTGATCTACCGCCTGATGCAGAAGCTACCGCTGGCCGACGCCAGCCTCGATGCATTGGGAGCGTCCTACGCCAACACCGGCTATATCGGCATTCCGCTGTGCATGCTGGTGCTCGGTGACGAGGCGCTGCAACCCGCAATGGTGGCCTCGATCATCGTCGTCTGCGTGCTGTTCGCCATCGCACTGGCGTGCGTGGAGACCGGGTTGCATGCCGGCCAAGGTTTCAGCCGAACGTTGGGCAAGGTCAGCGGTGCGCTATTGCGTAACCCCTTGGTAGTGGCGCCGTTGCTCGGAGGCTTGTGGGCCGCGAGCGGAATGGCCCTACCCGTACCGCTGGCGACCCTGCTGAAATTGGTCGGCGCAGCGGCCGCACCTTGCGCGCTGGTGTCGCTGGGGCTGTTTCTCGCCCAGCCGCAACCCGGCGGCGAGGTCACGGGCGTCTGGCCGCTGGTGGCGTTGAAGCTGGTGGTGCAGCCGCTGATCACCTGGTATCTGGCGTTCCAGGTGTTCGAGCTGCCGACGCTCTGGGCCTATTCGGCGCTACTGCTGAGCGCGCTGCCCACCGGTACCGGGCCCTACATGCTCGCCGAGTTCTATGGCCGCGAGGCCTCGCGGGTCTCGCGCGTGGTGCTGTATTCCACGCTGGGCTCATTAATCACACTGTCGGCCTGCCTAGTGTTGCTGCCGGTGTAGCGCGGAAAACCGCGAAGCGTTTTCCATGCGGTGACTGGCAAGGCGGCGCACGCTGCTTCACTCAGCCGGTCGGGTCACTTCCAGCACCACCGCGGCGATGCGGTCGCACTCGGTGTAGGCACCATCGAGCAATTCCTCACCGAATACATCCGGGTCGACTTCGTGGTAGGCCCATTGCAGCCCGCGTCCTTCCATACGCAGGCGGATTTCGTGGAGGAACGGATCATGGCTGCCCGGCATCGCCACGCCGGTATAAAGCAGCAGCGTGCCGCACGGGGCGAGCCGCTTCAGGGCGCTATCGAAAATTGCCAGCGACAGACCCGCCCCCAACGGGCCGCCGCCGTGACGATAGGCGCGCTCTCTCGGGTCGATCAGGTAAGGGGGATTGGCCAGTATCAGATCGAACTCGCCTTCGACGTCGTTGAGCAGATCGCTATGCCGAGCCGTCAAGTTGTCAGCGCCGGCGAGGGTCGCGTTGATCCGCGTCAGGCGCAACGCTTCGGGGTTGATGTCCACCGCCACCACCTCGGCCTGTGGTCGCGCCAGTGCGGTAAGAATGGCGCCGGCGCCGGAGCCGCAACCGATATCCACCGCGCGGCTGATGCTGCCCTTGTGGTTGTTCAGGTGCGCCAGGATGGCATTGGCGAAACGGTAGGTATCCGGGCCGAAAAATACGGCGTCCGGCGCATCGGTGGGATAGGCCGAATGGATGAACAGCTGACCGTCGAGAGTCGACAAGCGAACCCGACTGCGCCAGCGCGAGCCGCAGGGCTCAAGTACACCGGCCTGGTCCATCAAGCTGAACACCGCCGGTGGCAGCAGCTCATGCTGGAATGGCCGGGACCAGCCGAACACGCCGGTCAGGTCCTTGGCCAGGGCATTCTCGATTCGCTGATTGACCCGTTCGTGGGTCAACGGGGTTGGGGTGATGAAGTGATAGCCGCGCTCGCGCAGCGCCTGAGCCAGATGCAGCAGTGCGCGGTCCCGTGCGTTTTCCAAAGTCATGTGATTCCCTGGCGAGGTTTCGCCTTCAGTTGAACAGTCCGGTGAAAAGCCGAGTCGCGAGCAGGCCGGCAGCGCTGTGGTGGCGGGAGGGAGCCAGCAAGGGCAGCAAATGGCGCATGCGCGCCTCGCGCGTCGGCAGTTGCGCCAGTTGCTGTTCCAGCAGCTGAGCCTCCTGATCGAAATCGCTGACCGCCTGGGCTTTATCCTGCACCAGGGCGGGCTTGGCTGGTCGTTCGCTGGTAACGCGCCGTCGGCCGCTGAACTGACCCTGGCGCTGCGCCAGGGAAGGATGCGGCTTGCCCCGGGTCGGGGCCTGCTCCGCCAGCCAGTCGCCGGCGATCCAGTCATGCAGCAGTTGCTGCTCGTGGGCGCTGAATACACCGAACATCGGTGCCTGTTCTCCGGTAATCAGTTGCCAGAAGCGGCTGTGCTGCGGATCTTCGTGGCGCTTGATCCAACCGCGGTGCTGCAAGGTGTCGAGGAACTGGGGAATCCGCTCCGGCTCGGCCAGCCACTGGTTGACCGTGTAGCCATCGAAGCGGCAGTAATCGGAATGCACGAACTGCCCGACGCCGGCCTTCTTTTCCAGCACGCGCAGCACCTCCTGTTCGGGATCGAAGCCGCCGATCACCGAGAGCGTGCTGGCGCCCAGATCGTTGAGGCGATAACCGTTGACGACCCGGCGATAGAATTCCTCGCTGTCGCCAACCTGCGGCCAGGCGGCCAGTAGACCTTGAATGGCCTTTTTCGCATGGCCGTTGTCGGCGTTGTCGACCGTCACGTGCAGGGTGAAATAGTAAGGGTCGATGCCCAATTCGGTGAGCTCGTAGGAACTGATCAGCAGATGCAGCGGTAGCTGCTCGTAGCCCAGATTGAAACCGATCACCTCGGGCAGAAACTGTTCGGCGTGTTCGGCCAACGCCAGCTGGATCGCGCCCTGGACGAAGTGCTCATCCGCGAGGCTCTGCCAGTCGTCGCAGCCCTGGCTGGCGAGCAGTTTGCGATAGAGCACGACATGGTTCTTTTCCGGCTGCCCTTCGCCGAGCTCCTCGAGATAGGTCTGGATCAGCGCAGTGAAGCGCGCATCGTCCCAGCGCTGCAGCAGGCCGTAAAGCCAGGCCCCGTCGACCAGTTTGGTCGGTGCCACGCCCCGCAGGAAGTGCAGCGCGTGGGCCTTGCTGGAGAAATAACGGCGCGGTGCACCGGCGCGGCGCTCGTCGAGGTATGCCTGGTATTGGCCGCCGATCTTCGCCGTATGGCCGTCGAGCCATTCGCCCAACCCCGTGGGGGCATCCGGCAGGTCGCAGGGCAGCGCGGACGCAGCATCCAACTGGGCGTTGAGGTACTGCGCCGCGCTGATACGGACGCTGTCGCTGTCAGGCGCGTCGAGCAGGGCGAAATAAAGCGTCTTGGAGGGCGTCGCCGTTTCCGGAGCAACGGGAACGGCGTCTACGGGCAGGCTTCGAGTCAATTGCATAACTTCACACGGCGGCAGTTGGGGAGGTCCCCAGATGCTTTTTGGGCTGCTGCCGACCGGGATAAGTTCAGCAGGTCTGCCGAATGGCCGGTCGTCCTGCCGGGTGGTCAACGTGCAACTTCCAGTGCCCATCGCCTTCCTAACTACGGAGGCACCGAGGCGTGTCCGATGATCAATCAGACGGAGGTCCCATGAACCCATCCGAACGTGACAAGGCAAATCCCGAAACGCTCAGCGACCGCAACGAAAAACGCAGTGATCAGGCGCGCGACCCTCGCAATGGCGAAGTTGCCGGCGGCGATCGCAACGACGTACCGGGCGGTGCCTACAACGTGCCGCCGGGCATGGCGGATGAGGTCAGCGAAGAAGAAGCGTTGAAGCGTCCCAAGCCGCAGAACCCCGAGCGCTAGCCGCCTGCGGTGCGGCCTCGCTCGGCGGCCGGAGATGCCTCCGGCGAGCCTTGATGTACGACGCGGGTGGGTCGCCTGCTGCCGTTAAACACCGCGCCGCTGTGGCCGGGACGGGACGCTCGGCCATGGTCTGCCGTGGCACACAGCTGACGGGTAAAGAGATCTGCTAGTGGGTGCAAGCAACCATGTCTCGATGTGTTGTCGCGATTCGTTCGAATGAGCCAGCTCTCGACCGGACCTGCCCTCCATTCGGCCTACTGCTCCGAAGGCGCCGGCGACCAACCCGCCTAAGCCGGCTCGCAACGAACTCTGACCGGCAGCTCCTGTCGCAACTCCTTTGACAGTGGCCCCTTTACGGGTGGCTGATAATCGGTGGTCTGCAACCCCCTTCAGGCCAGAGGAGACGCAAATGACTTCACAGTGGATCGATATTTCTGCGCAGGACGGAACCTTCAAGGGCTACCTGTCCCTGCCGCCGACCGGTACCGGTCCGGGGCTGGTGCTGATTCAAGAAATCTTCGGGGTTAACGATCACATCCAGGCTGTCGCCGACCAGTACGCACGTGATGGCTACGTGGTGCTTGCGCCGGACCTGTTCTGGCGCAGCGAGCCGGGTATCCAGCTGGGCTACGCCGAGCAGGACTGGAACCGTGCGGTCGAGCTGAAGAAGCAGCTCGATTTCGACCTGACCATCGATGACTTGCGGCGCAGCGTCGAAACGCTGCGCAAGCGCGACGATTGCAGCGGCGAGGTGGCATCGATCGGCTACTGCATGGGCGGCTTACTCTCGTTTCTCTGTGCCGCCAATGCCGGAGTGGACGGCGCAATCTGCTATTACCCCGGCAGCATCGAAAACCGGCTGGACCAGGCTGAGAAGATCGGTTGCCCGACGCTGTTCCATTTCGCCGAAAAGGACCACTACATTTCGGCCGATGCGGTGGCCGCGGTGCGCCAGGCGATGGCTGGCAAATCGGCGCAGATCGAGACCTATGCCGGTGTCGATCACGGCTTCAACTGCTGGGAGCGCCCGATGTACAACCAGACCGCCGCTGCGCTGGCGCACGGGCGGTCGTTGATGTTTCTGGCGAATACCCTCTGACGCTACCCGGCTCTATGGTTTAGAGCCCGCTGCGATCGATGAACTTCACATCCGAGGGGCGTCCGATCGGCAGCGTCTGCAGGGTATCGCCCAGCATGCCGTTGTCGGGGTCGCGCCGCAGCACCACCAGCGCATCACTTTTCTGGTTGGCAATGATCATGTATCGCCCGCTCGGGTCGATGGCGAACTCCCGCGGTTCGCGGCCCTCGCTGGAGCGCTGCTGAATCTCACGCAGGTTGGCGTTGTCCTCGATGGCATAGACCATGATGCGGTTCTTTTCGGCGCGATCGCTGATATAGAGAAAGCGGCCATCGGCTGACGGATGGATGGCGCCCGGCGAGTGCAGCTTGATGTCACCGCCTGCGGCCAGATCGACCAGTTGCCGCTGCACCAGACTGCCGTCGACATGATCGAAGCGCGCCACCTGAGCGCTGAGTTCCAAGGTGACGTAAGCCTGGAGGCCATCCGGGCTGAACACCAGATGGCGCGGGCCGCTGCCCTCCGGCAGGCTGATGAAGGCCGGGTCGGCGGGCGACAGCGGGCGCTCTGCATTGGCCGGGTCGTAGCGATAAGCAAAAATCTTGTCCGCGCCCAGGTCGCTGACGAACAGGGTCTTGCCGTCCGGCGACACCACTGCCGAATGTACGTGCGACGATTGCTGACGCTCGGGGTGCACTTCGCTGGCCTTGTGCGTGGCGATCTGCGTCACCGGCATGAGCGTCCCGTCCTTGGCCGTCGGCATCACCGCCAGGCTGCCGCCGGGGTTGGGATTGGAGCCGTAGTTGGAAACGAACAGGTAGCGACCGTCCCGGCTCTGGCTCAGGTGCGTGGGCTCGTCACCCAGGGTGATCTGCTGCGCCAGCGGTGATAGCTGACCGCTGTTCGGCGCCATGATGAAAGCGCTCACACGGCCCACGGGATCGGGCTGTCCCGGCCCGTTCTCGTTTGCTGCGTAAAGCCGGTTGCGGTTCAGATCCAGCGCCAGCCAGGAGGGGTTATCGGTTCGCACGACCTGCAAGGGCTTTGATTCGAGCTGGCCATTTCCGGCATCGAACTGCATGCGGTAGATCCCCTTGCTGTTGTCGTCGCCGGTATAGCTGCCGATCAATACTTGATACATGGGTGCTGCTGCTCCCGCTGTGCTGAATGCCAAGAGAGCCGCGGCGATGCCGAGGCGTATTTGCAATAGGCCGTGCATGGATGCTTTCCCTATTCTGTTGATGATCGACCTGGGCACACGCTTCGGCCCTCTAGGTTGAACACATCAGTGCTCGGGGGTTCGGTATGGATGTGGCATCCGAGCCGCACCCCGTGCTCTTGGCTCTATTCGAACTGCCGCGGGCGTTACGCGGTCTATCCAGAGCTGGGTAAGTTACCCATCTCGCGATTCGCTCACCCCGTACTTCGTTGCGGCGGTGCGCAGCTTTAGGCAAACCGACCCTCGGTAACGGTCATGCCTCAAACGAACTTCAATTCCTAGCGTGGCCTTCCTATGGACTATCAGTTACCCGCTCGGCTCAACGAGCTACAGGGCATTGCAGCCTCGCTTATCGAGACGCATATAGCCCCGGAGGCCGCTAAGGTCGATCAGAACGCTCAGTGGCCGGCCCATTCGATGAAGGTGTTGGGCGAGGCCGGACTGCTTGGGCTGCAAGTGCCGACCGAGCTGGGCGGACACGGCCAGGGGCTGCTCGGGTTGAGTGTTATCACTGAAACCATCGGCAGGGCGTGTCCGTCTTCGGCACTCTGCTTCGGCATGCATTGCGTCGGGACAGCGGTGATCGCCGCCAAGGCCACCCAGCATCAGCAGGACCGTTATCTGCGAGCGATCGCCGAGGGCCGTCACATCACCACTCTGGCGCTCTCCGAACATGGTACGGGCGCCCATTTCTACCTGCCACAGACGCGCATCGAGTCGGATGGCGAGCACTTCACTGTCACCGGCACCAAACAGTTCGTCACCAATGGTGGGCATGCCGACTCCTATGTCGTCTCCACGGTGGCCAGTGACGAGGGTAGCGAGACGGGTGATTTCAGTTGCCTGATCGTCGATGGCGACAGCCAGGGCATGAGTTGGCTCGAGGCTTGGTCCGGATTCGGCATGCGAGGTAATTCATCGCGGCCGCTGCGCCTGGACGAGGTGTCGGTGCCGGTGCAAAACCTGTTGGGCGAAAAAGGCGATCAGGTCTGGTACGTCTTCGAAGTTGTGGCGCCATTCTTTCTGATGGCCATGGCCGGTACCTATCTGGGTATTGCCCAATCGGCCCTGGATGCCGCAGGCGAGCATCTGCGCGCGCGGCGTTATACGCACTCGGGCGAATCGCTACGCGATGTCGAGGCATTACAGATCCGCTACGCCGAGATGTGGACGGCCGTCGAGAAGACCCGCGCCCTGATTCGCGAGGCGGCTCGGCGCGGCGATATGAATCATCCGGATGCGCTGCCCTTCATCCTGTCGTGCAAGGCCGACGCCGGTGAGACGGCAGTCATGCTGACCAATGAGGCAATGACCATCTGCGGCGGCGCTGCGTATCGGGGCAACAGTCGGGTAGCGCAAATGCTTCGCGATGCCCGTGCGGCCCATGTGATGAGTCCAACCACTGATTTGCTGAAATTATGGACAGGCCGCAGTTTGCTCGGCCTGCCGTTGCTTTGAGTGTTTCCGTGGACAGACCGTCGGTTGCCTTGATTGCCGCGCGTGGCGCGGATGATGCAGCGCAGCAGCTTGTCGACAAGGTGGTGGTCGACCAACAGCTGCGGATGACTGTCGTGACCCAGGACCAGCTCGTCGAAAGCCCGAGTACGACCCTGGCTGCGCAGACCGAACCGGCCTTGGTGCTGCTGATGCCGGGGCTGCCCCGACCGCTGATCTCGGCACGGGCGCTACGTGCGCACTGGCACCACTGTGAGTTGATTTTCCTGTGTGCTGTCGGCGGCGCCGAGCAGCTGCGCCGGGCGTTCGGTGTGGCCCCCCTGATCGGCTCGCACTGGTCGATTGTCGAAGTCGCCGAGCCCCAGCTGAGCCGTCAAATCGCTCAGGCGCTTGCAGGGCATCAGCGCAGGCGTCGGCTACGCACTACGCTCGATCGCGCCAATGCATTGCTCAGCGAGCCGCCTCTGCCGGTCGAAGGCAACTACCAGCGACGGCTGAACGCTGACCATTACCTGCATAACTTCATTGACGCCGCACGGGACGCGATCGTCGGCCTCGATAGCGCGCTCAGCGTGTTGTACTGGAGCGCCGGGGCCGAAGAGCTGTTCCGGCTGCGGATAGGCGAGGCCGTACAGCTCGATGCCGAGCGACTCCCGTTCTGGTCACCCTCGCTACAGGCTGGCGTACATCAAGTTCTCGCCGGCACGGCTTCTCACCCGCACGAATGCACCTGCACGGTGGACGGCGTCGATATGACGCTGGAAATTCTGCCCTCGGCCGTGCGTGACGGAAATCGACAGATCATCGGTGTGTCGTTGACCATTCGCGACATTACTACCCTGGCTGCCGAGCGCCGCGCCAGCGAACAACGTGGGCGGGAGATGACGGAAGAGCGTCAGCATCTGCATCGCCTGTTCGATCAGGCCCCGGGCTTCATCGCAATTACCCAGGGCCCGCAGCACATCCTGGAAATCGCCAACCGCGCCTTCCACCAGCTGGTCGGGCTGCGCGACGTGGTCGGTCAGCCGGCATTGGTCGTCTTCCCTCAGACCGAGGGGCGGGATCTAGGCGAGCTGCTGGATCAAATCTATGCCACCAAACGACCCTACGTGGGCCGGGCCAATCCTGTTCTGGTCAGCCGCACCGGATCTGCAGGGGCGCAACGGCGTTTCGTCGATTTCATCTTCCAGCCGATATTGACCGAGCAGGACGAAGTGAGCGGAATCTTCTGTCAAGGTCACGACGTGACGCAGCAGATCCTCGCTCAGCAAGCGCTGCAGCAGTCCCAAGACAACCTGCTGGAGCTGGTGAACGAGCGCACCCGTGAGCTCGAGCAAAGCCGCCATGCGCTGTATCAATCGCAGAAGCTGGAAGCGATTGGCAAGCTGACCGGCGGTGTAGCCCATGATTTCAACAATGTGCTTCAGGTGATCGCCGGCAACTTGCAGCTGATGCGGCCAATGCTTGCCAGCGCCCAGCTTGGGTCGGAGCGCCTGGATGCCGCTGCCCAGGCGGTTGAGCGAGGAGCCAAGCTGGCGGCCGAGTTGCTGGCCTTTGCCCGCAGGCAGCCTTTGCGGCCGACACCCACCAATCTGAGCCGCTTGCTGCGCAACATGGACGAGCTGTTGCGCCAGGCGTTGGGCGAGCGGGTGGAAATTGAAACCATTGTCGCCGGCGGCCTCTGGACGACCATGGTCGATCCGAACCAACTCGAAAATGTCCTGCTCAACCTGGCGATAAACGCCCGTGATGCCATGAGCGAGGGCGGCAAGCTGACCCTCGAACTCTGCAATGCCATGCTCGACGAGCATTACGCGCAAACTCAGGTTGACGTCGAGCCAGGTCAATACGTTCTGCTGGCGGTCTCCGACACGGGTGTCGGCATGACGGAACAGACCATCGAGCGAGCCTTCGAACCCTTCTACACCACCAAGGCGGAAGGTGAAGGCACGGGGCTCGGGTTGAGCATGGCCTATGGCTTTGCCAAACAGAGCGGCGGCCATATCCGCATCTATAGCGAGCTGGGCAGCGGCACGACGGTCAAGCTGTACCTGCCACGTACTGAGCAGCCGGAGGTGACTGCCGTTCCGCTGCCGGTCGGCCCCGCTGTGGGGGGAAACGAGACGATTCTGGTCGTCGAGGACGACCTTGCGGTGCAGGCCACGGTCATCGAATTGCTGTCCGGTCTCGGCTACCGCGTGTTACGGGCCAATGATGCCCAGAGCGCCCTGAGCATTCTGCACAGCGGCATGGTGATCGATCTGTTGTTCACCGACGTGGTCATGCCCGGCAAGCTCAGCAGTACCGAACTGGCACGGCAGGCGAAGTTGCTGTTGCCGAATATCGCTGTGCTGTTCACCTCGGGCTACACGCGAAACGCGATCGTCCACGGTGGCAAGCTGGATGCCGGCGTGGAATTGCTGAGCAAGCCCTATCGTCAGGAGGATCTGGCGCGAAAGATCCGCCAGCTCCTAGGGCAGCGTGACCTGACGCAAGCGCCAGACGATGTCGGCACACAGCCCATGCGCCGTTACGCCATGGTCGTCGAAGACCAGCCGCAACTGCTCGAATTGACGTGCGAAATGCTGGAAGAGTTGGGGTTTGCCGCCGTTGGCTTCCATTCCGCCGAAGAGGCGTCGCAGGCGCTGGACGAACGGCACTTCGATTGTTTGCTGGTGGACGTAAACCTGCCTGGAATGTCTGGTCCTGAGTTCGCGGCGCTGGCGCTTCAGGCACACCCCAGGCTGCGGGTGGTGTTCGTTTCCGGTGATGGCGTGATCGAAACGGAACTGCAGGCTCGCTCTCTGCCCAAGCCCTATTCTTTCGAGCAGCTCGAAGCGATTCTCTCGGATTGACCCGCTTCCCCCATGTAACCGCGTACAGGTGATGGCAACTTTTTTGTAGCGCCTGTCGATTCAGCCCCCAGTTATTCGACTACAGGTAACAACCGCTCCGTCGAGGATGCAGCGATGCGTTATCTGTGCCTGGTTTATCTGGACGAGACCGTTCTGGCGGGCCTGTCCCTTGCCGATCGCGCGGTGCTGGAGGCGGAATGTCGCGATTACCGCGAATGCCTGCAACGCAGCGGCCGGCTGATAGTCGGCGAAGCGCTGCATTCGGCACTCAGCACCACCACCCTGCGCATACAAGGCGATCACGTCTCGCTGCACGATGGTCCGGTGGCCGAAGGGCGCGAACAACCAGCCGCCATCTACCTGTTCGAGGCCTACGATCTCAACGACGCCATTGTGCTGGCTTCACGCATTCCGCCCGTACGCCTGGGATGCGCCGAGGTGCGGGCATTGCATCCACGCGCGCCGCCATGACCCGCGTTCCGTCCGCAATCAAACGTGTTGGATTGTCATCGCGACATGGGTCATCCCAATCAAGAGGAAACGAACATGAACACCGCAAGCGATATTCAGAACGGCGAAACCCGTATCCGTGAACTGATGGCCGAGTTCGAACAGCTCGTTGCCAGCAAGGATGTCGATCGGATCATGGCCCAGTACGCGCCCGACGTCGTGGCCTACGATGCGGTCGGCGAATTGCAGTTCAAGGGCGTCGAGGCCTATCGCGCCCACTGGCAGCGCTGCTTCGACTTCTGCCAGGGCGAAGGCTTCTTCGAGATTGGCGACGTCGATGTCATCGCCAGCGGCGACCTCGCCTTCAGCTATTCGCTGAACCACTGTGGCGGCACCAATGAGAAAGGCGAGATGCAGACGGCCTGGATGCGTGGCACGCGTTGCTGGCGCCTGCAGGGCGGCGACTGGAAGGTCATGCACGAGCACTTCTCGATGCCGTTCGACATGGCCAGCGGTCAGGCTTGCTTCGACCTCAAGCCTTGAACTGAGCACCGCCTCACCCCGCCCAGCTGCCGCGTCGTGGAGCCCTCGTGCTTTCGCTGCCAGCTGCTATGGTTGTCGGTCTGCATGATGTGATGGAGAACAGCATGAAATACCTGTGCCTCGTCTACTACGACGAACAACGAGTGGATGCCATGACCGACGAGCAGTGGGCCGCCCTGGTCGACCAGTGCATGGCCAACAGTGAACGCCTGCACCAAAGCGGCCACTTCGTCGCCGGCGAGCCGCTGCAGTCGGTACGCACCGCCAAGACCGTGCGCGTACGCGACGGTGCGGTCTCGGTGGTTGACGGCCCATTCGCCGAAACCCGCGAGCAACTGGCCGGGTTCTATCTGCTGGAGGCGGCGGATTTCGACGAGGCGGTGCAGTTGGCGGCGAAGATTCCGCCAGCCACGCTGGGCAGTATCGAAGTGCGTCCGCTGCGCCAGCTGCCTGATCGTTGAGTCACCAGGGCGCGTTTGCGTGACGGCCACATCGGGCGGGGAAACGGCGAGCCAGCGGACTGTCGAGGCCATCTACCGCAACGAATCGCGGCGCGTGCTGGCGACCCTGATCCGTCTGCTGGGCGACTTCGACCTGGCCGAGGAGGCGTTGCACGACGCCTTTTTCGCCGCGCTACAGCAGTGGCCGCATGACGGAATACCCGCCAACCCGCGCGCCTGGCTGGTTTCGGCTGGGCGCTTCAAGGCCATCGACGGCCTGCGCCGGCGGGCACGCTTCAATGCCTCGCTGAACCTGTTGGCCGATCAGCTGGACGCTTCCGAGGAGCCCGACTGGGATCACGACACGCTGGAGGATGATCGCCTGAGGCTGGTCTTCACCTGCTGTCACCCGGCCTTACCGGGCGATGCACAGGTGGCGCTTACCCTGCGGCAGGTCTGCGACCTGAAGACCGAGGAAATCGCCCGCGCCTTTCTCGCCTCGCCCAGTACCATCGCCCAGCGCATCGTGCGTGCCAAGCAGAAGATCCGCGACGCCGCGATCCCCTATCGCGTGCCGTCGCGGGAGGAGTTGCCGGCGCGCCTGGATAACGTGCTGAGGGTGATTTATCTGGTGTTCAACGAGGGCTATTCGGCCTCCAGCGGCGCCGAGCTGACCCGCGCCAGCCTGAGCACCGAAGCAATCCGGTTAGGGCGGCTGCTGCTCGAACTGCTGCCGGACCCGGAGCTGATGGGCTTGCTGGCGCTGATGTTGCTGCACGACTCGCGCCGCGCCGCACGCACCGATGAGGCGGGCGAGCTGGTACGCCTCGACGAACAGGACCGCAGCCTGTGGGACCGGGCGCAGATCGAAGAAGGCTCGGCGCTGGTGCAGCGTGCGTTGGCCTCGCGGCGTTTCGGTCCCTACACCTTGCAGGCTGCGATCGTCGCCGTGCATGCCGAGGCGCCCAGTGCCGCTAAGACCGACTGGGCGCAGATCGTCGGGCTCTACGACGTGCTGTTGCGGGTCAGCCCCTCGCCGGTCATCGAATTGAACCGTGCGGTGGCGGTCGCCATGCGCGAGGGACCCGAAGCCGGTCTGGCGCTGATCGACAATCTGCTGGCCCGTGGGCTGCTGCGCGACTACCACCTGCTGCACTCGGCCCGCGCCGATTTCTGCCGCCGCCTGGGCCGTCTGGATGATGCGCGAGCGGCCTATCGGGATGCATTGCGGCTGGCGCAACTGGAGCCGGAACGGCGTTTTTTGCAGCAAAGGTTGAATGAGCTGGACCAGGCTGATTGAGGAATGGTTGGGGCTCGATTGTCGGCATGTTTTGGTAGCGCGCCACCTGGCCCCGCTTATGAAACTGGCGGCGATAGCGTAGGGTTTGAATACGCGCTGCCATCATCCGCGATGGGAATTGCAACCGCCTGACGATAGTCGCGGGATCAGAGTAGGGTGGGCCGGGCGGCGTTCCTTACAAAAAGTGGCGGCGAGCTCTGGTGGGCTGACAGTGAAGCGGTGCGAGGCACGCGATGATCAGGTGTCGCTACTACCCGCCGGGAGGTAATCACTGCGACTCAAGCCGTGGCGCTGCATCTTTTCGTTGAGGGTGCGGCGCGGCAGTTGTAGCTGGTTCATCACCTCGGTGATGTTGCCCTTGTGTTGTTGCAGGGCGCTGTGCAGACATTGCGCCTCGAAGGCTTCCATCTGTTCGCCCAGCGATGTACCGGTGCCCGCGGCTGGGATGCCCGCGTTCGCGGAGGGCGGCGGGGTCAGACCCAGCGCATGGCGTTCGGCGGCGTTGATCAGTTCACGCACGTTGCCCGGCCAGTCATGGCTGAGCAGTTGCGCCAGCTCCGCGGGGCTGGCCGGCACCGGATCGCGGCCATGACGCAGGGCCGCCTGGCTGGCGAAGTGCTCGAACAGCAGCGGGATGTCTTCGCGACGATCGCGCAGTGGCGGAATGTGCAGTTCGGCAACATTCAGGCGGTACAGCAAGTCCTCGCGGAATCGCCCGCCACGCACCTCTTCGAGCAGGTCCGGCTTGGCCGCGCTGATCACCCGCAGGTCCACTTCGATGCTGCGGTTGGAGCCGAGCCGCTCCAAGGTTTTCTCCTGCAGCACACGCAGCAGCTTGACCTGCTGGGCCAGCGGCATGCTTTCGATTTCGTCGAGGAACAGGGTGCCGCCGTGGGCATGCTCGATCCGGCCGATGCGTTTGGCCTGGGCGCCAGTGAAGGCGCCACTCTCGTGGCCGAACAGCTCGCTCTCGAAGATGGTTTCCGGGATGGCCGCGCAATTCAGCGCCACGAACGGGTTGCGCGCTCGTGGGCTGAAGTCATGCAGGCAGCGCGCGACCTGCTCCTTGCCGCTGCCGGTGTCGCCGCGGATCAGTACGTTGACGTTGGTGCCGGCCAGCTCCAGCACTTGGCGGCGGAGATGTTCCATGCCGCGCGAGACGCCCAGCAGCATCGATTCGATGCGCCCCTTGCGGGTGAACTGCTCGCGCAGCTGGCGGTTTTCGCAGACCAACCGGCGCTTGTCCTGGGCACGGCGCACGCTGTCGAGCAGGCGTTCGGGAGTGAAGGGCTTCTCGATGAAGTCGTAGGCACCCTGGCGCAGCGCCTGGACCGCCATCGGCACGTCACCGTGCCCGGTGACCATGATCACCGGCAACTCAGGGTCCAGCGCCACCAGCCGTTCCAGCAGGCCGAGGCCGTCCAGGTCGGGCATGCGCACGTCGCTGATCAGCACACCGGGAAAGTCCCGGTTGATCAGCGCCAGCGCCTGTTGGGCGCTGGCGCAGGTGCGCACGCTGAAGCCAGACAGTTCCAGCCATTGCTGCACGGCCTGACGGATCGCCGCTTCGTCGTCGATGAAGATGACCTGACCGCTCATGTCCCACTCCTCCTGTGAGTTGCCAGTCTACTCGGCGGGGGCCTGTTCGGCTGCCGGCAGATGCAGCACGAAGACCGCGCCGAGCGCATCGTTGTGTACCTCCAGATTGCCGCCGAGATCACGCACGATGCCGTAGGAGACCGCCAGCCCCAAGCCCAGGCCCCGACCGACCGGCTTGGTGGTGAAGAAGGGCTCGAAGACCTGATCCAGATGCTCGCTGGCGATGCCGCCACCACTGTCGGCGACGCTCAGCGTCCAGCCCTGGCGGTCGCGGTGGCTTTCGATGCGCAGCTGGCGGACCGGGCTGCCCTGCACGGCGTCGAGGGCATTGGTCAGCAGATTGATCAATACCTGTTCCAGGCGAATGCCATCGCCGCTGACCCAGGCGTCGGCCGGCACCTGATGCAGCACCTCGACGCCATCGCTGCGGATTCGCGGGCCGAGTAGCTGCAGCGCCTGCTCCAGCACCTCGGCCAGGCTCAGCCGTTGGCGAAGCCCGGCGGGACTCTTGCGGGCGAAGGTCTTCAGGTGACTGGTCAGCGCGGCCATTCGCTCGAGCAGCCCCTCGACCTGGCCGATGCCTTCGCGCACCGCCTCGGTGCGGCCGTTGTCCAGCAGCAGCCGCTGGCTGGCCGCATGCGCAGGGCGGTCAGCGGCTGGTTGATCTCGTGGGCGAGGGCGGTGGACATCTGCCCCAGCGCCGCCATGCGCGCGGCGTGTACCAGCTCATCCTGGGCGGTGCGCAGCTCCCGGGTACGCGCCTCCACCAGGTGCTCCAGCTCGCTGCGGCTGCGCTGTTCGACGCGTCGGGTCTTGCGCCGCTGGGCCAGGTAGAGCAGCAGGAACGCCAGCGTCATCCACACGCCAGCGGCCGCAAGGCGATAGCTGCGCACATTGGCGACGATCAGTTGCGGCTCCTGCAGCAAATGCAGCGTCCATTTTTCGTCAGGCAACTGCAGGCGCTGCCAGAGGTAGTTGCGGCGACCGTCCGGGCCGTCCACCTGGCGCCGTTCGCTGTCTTCGGCGATGCGCTGCAGGCTCTGGTTCGGCAAAGGTTGCAGGTTCTGCTCCGCGTAGCGTCGGGCAGTGATCAGCTGATTGCGCACCTCTTCGCTGAGCGGACGCAGGTAGCGGAAGCGCCAGGCGGGGCGGTTGGTGAGGATGACGATGTCCAGCGAATCGGCTACCAGCAGGATGCCCGATTGTCCCACCCACTCGCGCTGCATGTCCTCCAGCTCGAGCTTGACCACCAGCACGCCGACCACTTCGCCGGCGCTGTTTTTCACCGAGCTGGAGAGGAAGTAGCCGGGGATGCCGGTGGTCACGCCGACTGCGAAGTAGCGTCCGGAGTCGTTTTTCAGCGCATCGAGGAAGTAAGGGCGGAAGGCGTAGTTGTTGCCGACGAAGCTGGTCCAGTCGCGCCAGTTGCTGGCGGCGAGGGTTTCGCCGTGACGGTCGAGCAGATACAGAACTGAAGAGCCTGCCGCCTGGTTCTGCTGCTCCAGCCGCTGGTTCAACCGCTCGCGCAGGGCCTGGTCGCCGGGGTTGCTCAACAGCTCCTGGATATCACTATCCAGAGCAAGCAATGCCGGTACCGAGCGGAAGCGCTGAACCTGAGTGTGGATGGCCTGCGCATAGAGTTCGAGCTGGCCGCGTGCCTCCTGGCTGCGTTCGGCCCAGGCGCGGCGCTCGGCGATATGCCCGGCCCAATAGATGCTCAGCAGCAGCCCGGCAAGAATCAGCAAAACGATGAGGACGACGCGAAAGCGGCTGGAATGGGCAGGCATGGCGGGCTCGTTGTGAGGATTTCGCATAGTAAGCCAAAGTGCCTGCACGGAGGATTGCCAAGTCGTCTATCGGCGGCCGGGCGGGTGCGGGTCGCGGTGACAGGTCGGTTTCGGTATCCTTGCCAGCCCGTTCGGCGTCCACGAACCGTCGAAGCCTCCCATAAGAGACGAGATCCATGACCTGGCTGCCTAGTCCGCCATAGCGCAACGCCCCTTTGCCTGACACGACCGCCTGTCATGGGCGCGGTCGTGTCCTGCCGTGCGCCGCGCCTCGTGTGCGTGGACCACACCTCTACTAGAATTTGAAATCTGGTCTCGTTTCAGCCTTGCTTGCCGTAGTCCGGTCTGGCGGCGATGCCTTTGCTCTGGATATTCCGATGCTCCATTCGATCAAGCAAAACTGGTTCTGCAACATGCGTGGCGACGTGCTTTCCGGTCTCGTCGTGGCCCTCGCACTGATTCCCGAGGCGATCGCCTTTTCGATCATTGCCGGGGTCGATCCCCGGGTCGGCCTCTATGCGTCCTTCTGCATCGCGGTGGTGATTGCGTTCGTCGGTGGCCGTCCGGGCATGATCTCGGCGGCGACCGGTGCCATGGCGCTATTGATGGTGACGCTGGTGCGTGACCATGGATTGCAATACCTGCTGGCTGCGACCCTGCTTTGCGGTGTCTTCCAGATCGGCGCCGGTTACCTTCGCCTCGGCTCGCTGATGCGCTTCGTCTCGCGCTCGGTGGTCACCGGTTTCGTCAACGCGCTGGCGATTCTGATCTTCATGGCGCAGTTGCCGGAGCTGACAGACGTCACCTGGCACGTCTACGCGATGACTGCCGCCGGCCTGGGCATCATCTACCTGTTCCCCTACGTGCCGAAGATCGGCCGCATCATTCCTTCGCCGCTGGTGTGCATCCTCAGCCTGACGGCCGTGGCCATGTATCTGGGCCTCGACATCCGCACCGTCGGCGACATGGGCGAGCTACCCGATACGCTGCCGATCTTCCTCTGGCCGGAAGTGCCGCTGACCTTCGAGACTCTGGCGATCATCTTCCCGTACTCCGCCGCGCTGGCGGTGGTGGGCCTGCTGGAATCGCTGATGACCGCCACCATCGTCGACGACCTGACCGACACCGGCAGCGACAAGAACCGCGAGTGCAAGGGCCAGGGTGTCGCCAATATCGTTTCAGGCCTGTTCGGCGGCATGGCCGGCTGCGCGATGATCGGTCAGTCGGTGATCAACGTGAAATCCGGCGGCCGCACGCGCCTGTCGACGCTGATCGCAGGCGTCGTGCTGCTGCTGATGGTGGTGTTTCTCAGTGACTGGGTCGGCCAGATCCCCATGGCCGCGCTGGTAGCGGTGATGATCATGGTGTCGATCGGGACCTTCAGCTGGGATTCGCTGCGCAATCTCAAGCATTACCCGCTCTCCACCAACATCGTCATGGTGGTCACGGTGGTGGTGGTCGTGTTCACCCATAACCTGGCGTACGGCGTGCTGGCCGGCGTGCTGCTGGCGGCGATGTTCTTCGCCAACAAGGTCGGGCATTACCTAAAGGTCGACGCGGAACTGGATGGCGAAGGCAATCGGCGCACCTACCGGGTGGTGGGCCAGGTGTTCTTCAGTTCTTCCGACAAGTTCACCGCCGCCTTCGATTTCAAAGAAGCCGTCGCAATGGTCGTCATCGACCTTACCCATGCGCATTTCTGGGACATCACCGCCGTATCCGCACTGGACAAGGTGGTGCTCAAGTTCCGTCGCGAGGGCACCGAAGTCCAGGTGCTGGGTCTGAATGAAGCGAGCGCGACCATCGTCGACCGCTTCGGGGTGCACGATAAACCCGAAGCCATCGACACGCTCATGAACCACTGACCAGGAGAACGGCTATGACCCACGTAATGGCTTGCATCGACGGATCCCCTTCGGCAGCCGCCGTCTGTGATTGCGCCGCCTGGGCCAGTCGCCAGCTGGATGCGCCGCTGGCCCTGCTACATGTTCTCGATCAACAGCAGTATCCGGCCGCCGGCAATCTCAGCGGCATCATTGGCCTCGGCAGCCGCGAATATCTGCTCGAAGAGCTCGCCGCGCTGGATGAAAAGCGCAACAAGCTGGCGCTTGAGGAAGGCCGGATGATGCTCGATGCCGCCAAGCAGCGCGTGATCACCGCCGGCGTAGCGCTGCCGGACGTGCGACAGCGCCACGGCGATCTGGTGGAAACGCTGCGCGATCTGGAATCGGACATCCGCCTGCTGGTGATCGGCAAACAGGGCGAGGACAGCGGCACCGATTTCCAGCTCATCGGCAGCCAGCTGGAGAGCGTGATTCGCACCCTGCACCGACCGATCCTGGTTACCCCGGCCAGCTTCAGCGTGCCGACCCGCGTCATGCTGGCCTTCGACGGCAGCGCCACTACGCTCAAGGGCATCGAGATGCTGGCCTCGAGCCCGCTGTTCAAGGGAATTCCCGTTCACCTAGTGATGGTCGGTGATGACACCGCCGACAACCGCACCTTGCTCGAATCGGCAGGCGAGACGCTGGCCGCTGCCGGCTTCGACGTGCAGACCGCGATTCGTGCTGGGGAAGTCGAACCGACCCTGCATGCCTATCAGGCCGAGCAAGGCATCGACCTGTTGGTGATGGGCGCTTACGGCCACTCGCGGATTCGCCAGTTCTTCGTCGGCAGCACCACCACCGGCATGATCCGCTCGACCACCACAGCGCTGTTGCTGCTGCGCTGACTCACCCGCGCTGAACCGGGCGCCGTTAAGGCGCCCCTTGCACTTCGACTATCGGTAGATATCGGCCCGCGACCAGGGCAGCTCATGAGAGCCATCTGGCAGTGGCTTGCTCGCCAGAATCTGATGCAGGTTGATCCAGTTACGACGGAAGCCGTAGGCGCAGCCCGCCAGATAAACCCGCCAGATGCGTAGCGCCCGCTCCGGAATCAGTCGCTGGGCCTCGGCCAGATTCGTCTCCAGGCGTTCGCTCCAGAACTGCAGGGTGCGCGCGTAGTGCACGCGCAAGCTCTCCACGTCGACGATCTCCAGTCCCGATTCGCTGATGCAGGCGCCGATCTTCACCAGATGCGGCAACTCGCCATGAGGGAACACGTAGCGATCGATGAACTCGCCCGCGCCATGCGCCACCGGCCGGCCATCGATGTAGCGCGAGGTGATGCCATGGTTGAGCACCAGCCCGCCGGGACGTACCAGATCCGCCAGTTGCTGACAGTACAACGGCAGGTTGGCGTGTCCGACATGCTCGAACATGCCGACACTGACCACCTTGTCGAACTGGCCGTCCCTGGGCAGATCACGATAATCCATGAGCTCCAGCCGGACCTGGCTTTCCAGGCCCTCGGCGGCGACGCGCTCGCGGCCCAGCTTCAACTGCTCGGCACTCAGGGTGATGCCGAACACCTGGACGCCATACTCGCGCGCAGCAAAGCGCGCCAGCCCGCCCCAGCCGCAGCCGACATCGAGCAGGCGATCACTCGGTTTCAGCCGTAACTTGCGACACAGGTGCCGCAGCTTGGCCTGCTGCGCCTGATCGAGGTCTTCGGTGCCGGTCTCGAAGTACGCACAGGAATAGACCATGTCGCGGTCGAGCCACAGCTGATAGAACGTGTTGGACAGGTCGTAATGATAGGAAATCGCTTCGGCGTCGGTGGCCTTGTCATGCGCCTGGCGAGTCGGCAATGCCGAGTGCTCTTCGCCCAGTGCGCTAGAGATCTCATCGCCGATGCGAATGATCTCCTCAAGCGGGCCGTGAAAGTCGATCTTGCCTTCGACATACGCCCCACCCAGCAGGGCCAGGCTGGGGTGGGCCAACTGCGGGATCAGACCGGGATCCTTGATTTCCAGCGTCACGCTTGGGACGGGGCCAACATCGATCTCCTTGCCGTCCCACAGCTTTAGGCGCAGCGGAAGCTCCAGTTCCTTCAAGGTCGGAAGTAATGCGGCCAACATACTTAGTCTCCTGATCGTCCCGTGCATAAAATCCTAGACCAGCTTTGTCCCGCTTGCGCTCGACCGGCAGATGGCTTCTGTCTATGAGTTCAATTGAAGATTGCTGGAACGGAGCAGACGAGTAGAAAGGCTGCCGCGCGATTAGCGCTTTGCCGTGTTGCGGGGTTCGGGATGTAGGGCGACGGAGGCGTTTGGGTCCAGCCGGGAAATGGCGGAAGGCAGTGGGAGTCGAACCCACCCAGGAACGGCTGCCGCCCCCAACCGGGTTTGAAGCCCGGCCGCACCACCGGGTGCGATTGCCTTCCTCATTGATCTACAAGGAGTTTCCAGCTTGGCTGATGCTCTGACCGAGCACGATCAACGAAGTGTCGGAATTTCCGAACGGGCCAACTGCTACTACTTCTTGCAGAAGATCAGGCGAGAGGTGAGCGTACCGCATACTTATGGCTGGTGACGAACCCCAGGAAGTTTTGCTGGGTAAGTCAGTAAAAAATACGATCGCCGGCGCGACATCAGCAGTGAGAGAATCCGCGCTGGGATGATGAGAACGCCACCTCGCAGACTCGCTTTCGAGGACGCCTTTGGATCGTAAGCGGCCGGATCGAGCCCGAACATGATCACCGAACCCCGCAATTCGACGAGGCCAACCGAAACTTGACCAGTCAGAGCGCAGGATAGCGATCACAACGGAAGTGACTAGGCGCTGGTACGCCCGAACGACAGGGAGAGGTTAGGTATGAAGGCTGATTGGAACGACGCCCCGGACTACATCACAAGGCAACCACGTAAAAGCCGCAGGCTAGCGAGGCTGATCCCTGGCCTGATTGGCACCGTTATTACGCTAGCGGTTCTCCAGATGGCAGGCTCAGCGTTCCTGCAGGGAACCGCACAGCGCATTGCCGATAGGCGCATCCAACCCAAGCCAGCCTCCGTCGCTGAGATTACGCGAGTAAAGACCACAGAGACCAAGGATTGGGGCAGGGTAGTAGAGGAAGTGGCCGCGAGAGGTGCAACGCCTCAGTGGCAATCAGACCAGCCTCAAGCTGTTACGGCAGAGCCGACGCCCAAGCAAACAGTATTCAACGACAACAACTACGTTCCCCAGGGCGCGACTAATATCGTTCCCGCTACACGGGTTATCCCCGAGCCGACCGTAACGATCCCGCCCCGCCGAAAAGAAATTGTGGTTGTAGGAAAAGAGTCACGGATAAGCGATTTCTGTCCTGGCGGGGAAGGAAGCATTGCTCGTAGGAATTGCAAAGCAAGTGTTAATTTGAATATGAGGAATTAAATATTTCCAATTCCGAGGTAGATCATAAGCATGACCAAATCCCTTATGCACAGCAATCTATTAAGCTAGTAAAAATTAACTAGTGCTGGCGAGGTGGGCAACGAGAAAGAAGTGCCGCTTACTTTTTTGCGAGCGATGAAGAATGATTACCAACGGTGGTGAATAGATGAGTGCTGTCAAGAAAGGGAATGACTACCGTGATACGATTGCTCGAATATTGGCGGCTGCTTCCTATAGAAATGTGGAGATAGAAAAGCGGCTTGGTGGATATAAAAAAGTTGATGTTTATTATGAAAGATTTGAGTACGGCTCTTTAGTTAGGTATGCCATTGAGGCGAAGAACTATGAGAAGCCTCTAACCAAAGCATACATAGCGTCTAATATATTTTCTGAATATAGCGTTCTGCTTAATAATAAAGAGGTAGATAAGGTAATAATCATAGCGCCGCTAGATGTTAGCCCGGATACGCGAAAGTACATAATCGGGTGCGGCTTTATGTTTATGACCTTAGAGCAGTTTCGCTCGCATATCATGAACTTCCTGACGTACCTAGAAGGGCTCTGTACAGGATACAAGGAGGGTGGGCTTGATAAATATTATATGCCCTTGTATTTCGGTGAAAATCAATCCTTAAAAGAACGTTTGTTATCGTGGATTAGCGAAGAAAATGCCAGGCCGATAGCCATATTGGCTGGGTACGGCATGGGAAAAACCAGTTTTTCCAAGCACTTCGCCTGCGCATTGGCCGAGGAATTTCTTGAGAATAACCGCGGGCGGATACCGATATATATTCGGCTAGGCGAGATCTCCGATGAGCAGAGCCTTGAAGGTCTTCTTGCTAAAAGTCTAATTTCTTCCAATGCAGTGCAAAACTACACGTTTGAATTATTTATGGAGCTGAATAGGTCCGGCCAATTCTGCATATTGTTAGACGGCTTCGATGAAATGAAGCACGCCATGACATGGGACCAGTTTCGGCATAATGTTAAAGAGCTCAATAGACTTGTAGAAAAGAGATCTAAGGTAATCCTATTGGGTAGGCCTTCAGCCTTTATAAGCGATTCTGAGCAGGCCCTAATATTGAGAGGAGTCCGGCCGCTTGACGAGAAAGAAGTCAGAGCTTTTGAGTGGAGCATATACGATAGAATTGAGCTCAACTTCTTTACCAGGGAAGCTTCCATAGAGTTTATGGGGAAGTACATCCGGCATTTGGTAACGGATTCCGGTATAGACTGCAATATGCCTTTAGAAGAATTCATATCTAAAAGAATTATTGAAATCAAAGCGTTGGATTTCTCCGAAATAATCTTGCGTCCCGTTCAAGCTAAAATGCTGGCTGAAATTGCATCTGAACCGAGCCAGCAGTTAGAAAGCTATAGTCGTTACGGACTGTATAAGCACTTTATGGATTGCATTATAGAGCGGGAGATGTTCAAAAAATCGAGGCGGATTTTCTCGAGCGACACACGGAGAAACTTCGTAAGAGAGTTAGCCTGGTGGATGTGGTGCGATGGAGGAGGTAGTGGGCTTGCCTTGTCTGAAATACCTCGTTCACTTATAGATAAGTGCAGAGATGGGAAGAACATTGACCGCGAGGCTGCGCTTCGCGATCTCGTTTCAGGCTCTGTTCTCGAAACGAAAATGGCAGATAAGTTTTATTTTCCACACAGATCGTATCAAGAGTTCTTAGTCTCAGAGTACATCATTGGGTTGACGCCTGATCTCGGGGCTATTGAGAGGGTAAAGGGCGCAATCAACGGCGAGATAAAAGACTTTGTAATGGAGTCGGGGAACAAGAATGCTTTTAATGCCCTTTACGAAATTGTTCCTGAATATAAAGGCACTTTAAGCCTGCAGTTTATAGAGCTGCTGGCCTGGGCGGCACCTAATGATATTTCTGCAAAAGATATATCTAGCGAATGGCACTTAATTGTCGGGTTTTATCAGCGTCTCGCTGAGTTTGGGCCAGACGAGGCTGGTGAGTTTATTCTGGAGATATTAAAGGTAACTGAAACAAGGGAGATTGTGTTAACTGCGCTGTTGTGCTTGTGTATGTCGATACTTTATTCAGAGCGAAAGAATACGAAGCTTGGCATGACCTTGGCGACAGTAATCTTGAAGTCTGCTCTTCCAGTTATCGAAAAGATTGTAAATGCCAAGAAGAAGAGTCCAATCGCCATGCAGGCTGGAATTGGTGGCGCTTGGCATGAAATTGTTCTTAGAGCATTCGCGGTAAATGATTTTTCTTATGGTCTTAACTTAGACGTGAACGTAAATGAGGTTTTTGAAAGTATAAAGGCTTCACTTTCTTTAAAGTTAAGAGTTAGTGGCGTCCCTGATTTTGAGCCTTTCAACTACATTGTTACGTTGCAAGGACTCAGCACGACAGAAGAAGATTTGTCGATGAACAATAAAGGCGGTGTGGTTGCCAAGTACTTCAGGGATTACCACAGGAACCAAAAAATGATCCCGGTGACCGTGATGAGGAAGCCGGCGGACAGAAAGCTTCCAGGCTGGGCTCGTTAGAATCGAAAACAAAAGCCAGCAAAGACCAACACTGGCCGCAAACCGGAACGACGTAGTCTGAATAGCCAGTGCTTGCCAACATAGTCCAATGGAAAATTGGTTAAACACAGATTTGAAGCCCAGCCGCACCACCGGGTGCGATTGCCCTCCAGAAGTTGGCGTGAACGGAGCTTGGCTCCGGTCAGTGTTCGAGCAGCCTACCTGAGCTCGACGTCCGAGGCCAAGGCGCTGTCGGGGCGGATTTTGCGTTCGTTGCCGAAGCGGCGGGTGAGGCCGATGCGGTCGAAATGTTCGAGTAGTTGAATGCTGCGTTTGCGGCCGAGCTGGATCTGGTCGCGAAAGGCGGCGGCGCGGATCACACCGGTCTGGCGCTCCATGTCCAGCACCTGATTGGCCAGCTGGCGGATGGTCGAGTCGGGATAGAACAGGTCTTTAACCACCTGTTGCAGCTCGCCGATGCGCGACAGTTTGCGCAGCAGATGGCGCACCCGCTCTTCTTCGATATCCAGCTCGCCAGCCAGCTCGCGCACCCAGGGTGGATTGAACCGGGCTGATTCGAGCAGCGGCCACAGCCGTGCCTTCAACGATTCTTCCTCGGCGCTCAGGCGGACTCGATGTCCCGGAAGGTGCAGCCAGGGCCCGCTGGCTTCGACCTTGCCGGCCGCCAGGGTTTGCTCCAACAGGGCGAGGTAGATAGGGCGCTCCAACTGAGGCAGCGCGTAGCGGCGCAGACGGTCGCGATCCGGGCCGAGCTCGTCCGGTTGTGTTTCATGAAAGCGCTGCAGCGCCGCCACCAGACTTTGTTCGAGGTAGTCCCAGGTGCCGCGGTCGAACAGCCGCGGGCCTAGCCGCGTGCTGATTTCCAACGCCTCGTCCGGCAAGCGCCAGGTCTGTCGCGGCCGGTTGAACTGGCGCTCCAGCAAGGCCGGTTCCAAGCCGTTGAGGGCACTGGGCAGCAGCGCCGGTAGGATGTCTTCAAGCGTCTCGCCGGACAGTGCACGTAGAACGGCCAGCCGTGCCTGGCGGTGCCGGTTGCGCGGCGGGGCGAAGGGATCGAGCACCCGGCCGCCACCGATGGTGCGCTGCGCGGACTGATCGCGCAGCACCACGCGATCGCCATGCACGGCATGAGCCGGTGCATTCAGGAGCAGCTGCGCGTGCACGTGCCCCCCGGGCGCCAGGTATTCACCTTCCAGCAGGGCGATCCGGCCGGTGACGTCCTGCGCGCCAAGATGGATGTGCACCGGGGTCCAGTGCCGCAGCTCGCGGGCCTCGCTGGGCAACAGGGTGAATTCGATGTCGATGCGCCGGGTGGCGGCCTGCAGCTCGGGCTTCAGCAGCCAGTTGCCGCGGTTGATCTGCTCAACGGCCAGGCGATCGCCGGCGAGGTTCAGAGCGACCCGCTGGCCTGCGCGGGCTTCCTGCGCAGCCTGATTCTGGGCATGCAGCCCGCGTACCCGAACGGTACGCCCGATGGGACCCAGGGTCAGTTCATCACCCACTCGAACCCGGCCCGCGAAAGCCGTACCGGTCACCACCACACCGGTGCCGGTGACGCTGAAGGCGCGGTCGATGGCCAGGCGGAAATGACCTTGGTCGCTGCGCGCGCGTACGCTTGCGGCCTGCTCGACCAGTGCCGAGCGAAGCGCCCCGATGCCTTCGCCGGTAACGCTGGACACCGGGTAGATCGGCGCTTCAGCCAGCGGACCGGCCTGCAGCAACGCTTCGATCTGGGCGCCCACTTCGGCGATGCGCGGCGCTTCGACCCGGTCGATCTTGGTCAGTGCCACGAGCGCACGGCGAATGCCCAGCAGCTCGACGATGGCCAGATGTTCGCGGGTCTGCGGCATCACACCATCGTCCGCGGCGATTACCAGCAACACGCAGTCGATGCCGCAGGCGCCGGCCAGCATGTTATGCACGAAGCGTTCATGGCCGGGCACGTCGATGAAACCGGTGAGGTCGGACTCGCCCAGCGAGGCGTAGAGGTAGCCAAGATCGATGGTGATGCCGCGCAGACGTTCTTCGCGGCGGCGGTCGCCTTCCTGCCCGGTCAATGCCTTGAGCAGCGCGGTCTTGCCATGGTCGATGTGGCCGGCTGTGCCGATGATCATGACGCCAACTCCCGCTGCAAATGGGACAGCTGTTCCAGCAGCGCCGGCTCGTCGTCCAGTTGCCGCAAGTCGAGCCAGAGCGCGTCGTCGGCGATCCGGCCAAGAATAGGGATCGGCAGGCAACGCAGCGCCTCTTCCAGCTGGCGCAGGCTGCGGCCGCGCAGGCGCCTGGGCTGCTGCGGGCGAATGCACAGGGCGGCGCTGGGCAGACGCGCCACTGGCTGCGCGCCGCTACCGATCATGCCTAGCGCATCGCTCACGGCGACCTGCCAGTGTTCGCCAAGCGCGGTGGAAAAGGCGGGTGCGAGCCGTTCGGCCTGTGCGCGGATGTCCGGCTGCGGGCGGCTCAGCAGGCGCAGGCTGGTCAGGCGCTCACCGAGACGGTCGGGGTCACGGTAGAGGTTCAACACCGCTTCGAGCGCCGCCAGGGTCAGCTTGTCGACTCGCAGCGCGCGCTTGAGCGGATTCTTCTTGATCTTCTGGATCAGCTCGCGACTACCGACGATCAGCCCCGCCTGTGGACCACCGAGCAGCTTGTCGCCGCTGAAGGTGACGATGTCGGCGCCGTCGCGCAGGGCTTCCTGCACGGTGGGCTCCTTCGGCAGGCTCCAGCGCGACAGGTCGACGAGACTGCCGCTGCCAAGGTCTTCGAGCAGCGGCAGGCCATGGGCGCGGGCGATGGCGGCCAATTCGGCCGTGGCGACGCTGCTGATGAAGCCTTGCACGGTGTAGTTGCTGGTATGCACGCGCATCAGCAGGCCGCTGCGCGGGTTGATCGCGGCCTCGTAATCCTTGGCGTGGGTGCGGTTGGTGGTGCCCACTTCATGCAGCTTCACGCCGGCGCGGGCCATGATGTCAGGGATGCGGAAGGCGCCACCGATCTCGATCAGCTCGCCGCGGGAAATGATCCCTTCCTTGCGTGCCCCGAGGCTGTTCAGTGCCAGCAGTACGGCGGCGGCGTTGTTGTTAACCACGGTAACGGCTTCGGCGCCGGTCAGCTCGCGGATCAACCCTTCGATCAGGTCGTCGCGGTCGCCACGCTTGCCGCTGGCGAGGTCGAACTCCAGGTTCATCGGGTAGCGCGCCGCCAGGGTTATTGCCTCGATGGCTTCATCCGGTAGCAGGGCGCGGCCGAGGTTGGTGTGCAACACCGTGCCGGTCAGGTTGAATACGCGGCGTACGCGGCTGCGATGCTGGTTGGCCAGGCGTTCGCCGGCGCGACCGGCGAGCACCGCTTCGGACAGCTCCAGCGCCGCGAGCTGACCCTGGCGGACGGGCTCACGCAGCTCGTCGAGCAGGTCGCGCAGGGTGCCGAGCAGCGCTTCGCGGCCATAGCGCTGCTGCAGCGGCGCACAGGCGGGTGCGCGTAGCAGGCGGTCGACCGAAGGCAGGCGAACACTGCTCATGGCTGACGATCCTGTTGGCGATTCGGGGCGGAAAGGGCCGTGGGTGCGCCAGCCATGCTGAAGGCGCTGAACCCTGTTGCGAGGTTGCCTGGCACGCAGGACTCCGTTCTTTTTTATTCGCGATAAGAATGGACGCTTAATTCTTCGCAGGGTTCAGCTCAGCCCGTCGGTAAAGATCAGTGGTTTGTCTAAAACGGGACTGGAGTCGGGAAGCCTAACCCTGAGCTGCGCCGCTGGGCGGGACGCCCCGTTGGTTCACGCGCGGCGGATGAAGCGATCAAATTCAGTCAGGAGCTTCGCCGTCGCAGAGGGCTCGCAAATACACCAGAAGCTCAGCGCCCAGTGTTTCGTCGTCATCCGAATCAGGCTGCAAATCGCGAATCGCAGAAACGACAAACCCGGGCTAGCCCGGGTTTGTGGATGACCGCTGCGCGGGTCAGGCGTTCTGGCGGATGCCCGCGACCAGCCATGGCTGGTTCTCGCCCTGCGCACGTTCCATGCGCCAGCTTTCGCTGAAGGGCTCGCCCTGGTCGAAGCGCGAGTTCTTCGATACGCCGACGAAGGTCAGGGTGGCGATGGTCTTGTCGGCCTGGTCGTCCACGCCGTCGAGCTGGATCTGCAGATCGTCGATGTAGGTGGACTGGTAGGCGTCGCCAAGCTCGGCACGCTCGCGCTGGAGGAACTCATGCAGCTGCGGCGTGACGAATTCGGCGATCTTGTCCATCTCGTTCGCATCCCAATGCTGCTGCAGGGACAGGAAGTGCTCGCGAGCCGCGGCCACGAAGCTTTGCTCATTGAACCAGGCGGGTGCGTTGATTACCGGTGCTGCCGCCGGCGCCGCGCTGCCACCGAAGATCGAGGTCTGTGCAGGCACCTCGCGCTGCATCGGTGCGTTTCCATGTCCGTGCCCGGCCATGGCCGGCTGTTGCTGCTGACGCCGGCGCGCAGCGAGGAAGCGGAACAGCAGGAACGCGATACCGCCGAAGATCAGGATATCCATGAACTGGATGCCTTCGAAGCCGTCGCCCATGAACATCGAGGCGAGCAGGCCACCGGCGGCGAGGCCGGCCAGCGGGCCCAGCCAGCGCGATGCGCCGCTGGCGGCGGCCGGGGTCTGACGGCCTGCCTGAGTCGTGTTGGCCTGGGTCTGCTGAGGCGCCTGGCGGGTCTGATGGCTGGGCGCCGAGCCGAAGCTCTTGCCGCCGCCGAAACGCTTGGCGTGGACGTCGAGACTGAGGGTCAGGCCGATACACAGCGCCATGAAAATGCTGAGCACACGTTGCATTTGGTATTCCTGGGTTGGTGAAGATACATAGCAGATGGTGCACGCCCCGGTCCGGGCGCGCCAGTTGCAGAGTGTTTCGGGCTTTTGCTTCGCTGCGCTTGCCGAGGTCGACACGCGCAGCGGTCATCTGGCTCAGCGCCAGTTATACAGCTCTTTCTCAGAGATTTCGTGCATCGGCTTGACCTGGGCCTGGAACGCCTTCATCGACGCCCAGATGCGGCCGTTCAGCTCGCTTTGTGCGGCCAGCTCGCCGAGAACCACGTCGGCCTGCTCGCGCATGGCAGTCAGCACCTCGTCTGGGAAGCGCTTGAGCTGCGCGCCCTGTTGCTTGAGCTGCTCGAGCGCCAGTGCGTTGTTGTAGACGTAGTCGTCGATCATGTCGCGACTGGCGGCCAGGGCGGCTTCGGTGAGGATCGCACGCAGGTCGTCCGGCAGACTGTCGAGGGCCTTCTGGTTGATCAGCAGTTCCAGCACGGCCTGTGGCTCCTGCCAGCCTGGGTAGTAGTAGTACTTGGCGGCCTTGTGCAGGCCAAAGGCGAGGTCGTTGTACGGGCTGACCCAGTCGGTGGCATCGATCGCCCCCGTCTGCAACGCGGTAAAGACCTCGCCACCCGGCATGTTGACGGTAGTCGCGCCGAGTCTGCTCAGTACTTCGCCGCCCAGGCCAGGCGTGCGGATCTTCAGACCGTTCAGGTCGTCAAGCGAGTTGATTTCCTTGTTGAACCAGCCGCCCATCTGCATGCCGGTGTTGCCCACGACCATGGGTTTGACGCCGTAGGGCGCGTAGGCTTCATCCCAGAACGCCTGACCGCCGCCGCGGGTCAGCCAGGCGTTCATCTCGCTGGTCGAAAGACCGAACGGAACCGAGGTGAAGAACTGCGCAGTGGGCACCTTGCCCTTCCAGTAATAAGCGGCGCCGTGGCCAAGCTCAGCAGTACCGCGCGAGACGGCATCGAAGACTTCCAGCGCGGGCACCAGCTCGCCGCCGGCGTAAACCTTGATAGTCAGCCGACCGTCGCTCATGGCGTTGACGCGATCGGCCAGCCGCTGGGCGGCAGTGCCCAGGCCTGGATAATTTTTCGGCCAGGCGGTGACCATCTTCCAGTGGTATTCCTTGGGTGCTTCACTGGTAGTGGCTTGCGGCTCGGCGGTCGATTCGACTTTTTTCTCATCGTTGCAGCCCGCAAGACCCAGGGATGCAAGCAGGGCAGCGGCGGCACCAAACAAGTGACGGCGTTTCATGAGTGGCTATTTCCTTTGACGAATTTTATTAGTATCAGGTTGACGTGCACGTCATAGCGCTTCGAGTTTGGCATAACTGAGCATCAACCACTTGCTTCCTTCGCTCTCGAAGTTCACCTGGACACGTGCCTGAGCGCCGGACCCCTCGAAATTGAGGATGGTGCCTTCGCCGAACAGCGAATGGCGGACACGCTGACCGAGGTTGAACGGCGTTTCCGGCACGTTGGCGCCATCGAACAGCGAGCCCCCGCTCATGCCACGGGTGTTGAAGCTGCGGCTGACGGTATTGCTCAGGCGCACTTCGCTGACCAGTGCTGGCGGCAGTTCGCGCACGAAGCGCGAGACCTTGTTATAGGTCTCGCTGCCATACAACCGCCGGGTTTCGGCGTAGGTGATGATCAGTTGCTGCATGGCGCGGGTAATGCCGACGTAGGCCAGGCGGCGTTCTTCTTCGAGACGGCCAGGTTCTTCCAGGCTCATCTTGTGCGGGAACAGCCCTTCCTCCATGCCCACCAGAAACACCAGCGGAAACTCCAGGCCCTTGGCGCTGTGCAGCGTCATCAATTGCACGCTGTCCTCGTGATCGCCGGCCTGCTGCTCGCCGGCTTCCAGCGAGGCATGGTCGAGGAAGGCGGCAAGTGGTGTCTGCTCGTCTTCTTCCTCCTCGCTGTAATGGTCGAAGGCGCGGGCGGCGGAGACCAATTCCTCGAGGTTTTCCACCCGAGCCTGGGCTTTTTCGCCCTTTTCGTCGCGGTGATAAGCGAGCAGTCCGGACTGCTCGATGACCAGCTGCGCCATGTTGTGCAGCTGCATGCCTTCGACTTTCAAAGCAAGCGTGTCGATCAGCTCGACGAAACCGTTCAGCGCACTGGCTGCACGGCCTGAAACCACCTTGGTACCGACCGCTTGGTGCAGCGCGGCCCACATCGAGGTGCCCTCCTGGCGGGCCAACTGGCGCAGGGCTTCGACGGTCTTCTCGCCGATGCCGCGCGCCGGCACGTTGATCACCCGCTCCAGCGCGGCGTCGTTGTCGCGCGTCTGGATCAGGCGCAGGTAGGCCATGGCGTTCTTGATCTCGGCACGTTCGAAGAAGCGCTGGCCGCCATAGATGCGGTAGGGGATGCGTTCACGCAGCAGGGCTTCTTCAAGCACACGGGACTGGGCGTTGGAGCGGTAGAGGATGGCGATTTCGCTACGTGCCAGGCCTTCCTTCCTAATGGCGCTCTCGATGCTTTCGACCACGTAGCGGGCTTCGTCGTGTTCGTTGAAAGCGGCATACAGGCTGATCGGCTCGCCTTCGCAGCCTTCGGTCCACAATTCCTTGCCGAGGCGTCCCTGGTTGTTGGCGATCAGCGCGTTGGCGGCCTTGAGGATGCAGGCAGTGGAGCGGTAGTTCTGTTCCAGGCGGATGGTTTCGGCGTCCTGGAAGTCTTCGCTGAACTGGTGCAGGTTTTCTACCCGCGCACCACGCCAGCCGTAGATCGACTGATCGTCGTCGCCGACCACCATCAGGCTGTCGCCCCCTTTGGCCAACAGGCGCAACCAGGCGTATTGCACGGCGTTGGTGTCCTGGAATTCGTCCACCAGGATGTGGCGGAAGCGGCGCTGGTAATGATCGAGCAGGCCCGGGTTGTCGCGCCAAAGGTCCAGCGCTCGCAGCAGCAGCTCGGAGAAGTCGATCACCCCGGCGCGCGCGCAGGCTTCTTCGTAGGCCTGGTAGATGCTCAGCATGGTGGCCAGGAACAGATCGCCGCTAGGCTGAATGTGCTTGGGCCGCAGGCCTTCGTCCTTCTGTCCGTTGATCCACCACTGGGCCTGACGCGCCGGCCAACGTTGCTCATCGAGGCCGAGCTCGCGGATCACACGCTTGACCAGCCGCTGCTGATCGTCGGAATCGAGGATCTGGAAATTCTGCGCCAGCTTGGCTTCCTGCCAGTGTGCCCGTAGCAGGCGATGCGCCAAGCCGTGGAAGGTGCCGACCCACATGCCTTGCGGGTTGACCTTCATCAGCTGCTCGATGCGCTGACGCATCTCGGCGGCAGCCTTGTTGGTAAAGGTTACTGAAAGAATCGAGTGCAAAGATGCGCGCTCGACCTGGTGTAGCCAGGCGATGCGGTGCACCAGCACACGGGTCTTGCCGGAGCCAGCACCGGCGAGGACCAATTGACGACCCAGCGGCGCGGCCACGGCCTGGCGCTGGGCATCGTTGAGAGAGTTCAGGAGAAGGGAGAGATCATCATGCATGGGCGCCATTCTAGCCGGAAACCCAGTCGATTCGCTCGTGCAACAGACGGGCGCCAACACGGCCGGGAACAGACAGGAGGCTTGGATGGAGGAGGGCAGCAACAGCACCAGGAGTCGGCCCGGGTTCTGGTCATCGACCTGTTGAAAATCCACCTGATCGATACCACCGTATCGTCATCCACGGTCTTTGGTCGGACAGACGATGACCAGACGCTAGCGTCGTGCCATTATCAAAGCGTGCCGAATGCACCCCTACTGCTCCAGACATTCATTACAAGAACAACCTGATGACCGATTCAGCACAAGCCAATCCGTCGGCGTCAATGGCCATGGAGGACCACGCCGCTTTCAACCTTGCAGAGATTGATCAGCGGGCTGAGCGCACGCGGCTGCTCTATGAGGGCTCGCGGCTCGCGCTGCTGCTGATGATCATCACCAGCCTGGTTTTCCCCGCCGTGCTCTGGTCGGAAGCGCCGAAGCCGCAACTGCTTATATGGTCCGGTGTAACCTTCGCGCTCGCCCTTCTGCGGCTGCAGCAGACACGCAGTTTCGCCAAGGCAAGCGCCGAGGAGCAGCAGCAACCCCGCTGGTACCGGTCTTTTCTCCTGAGCAGCGTCGCCAGTGCGGTGACGCTGGACTACGCCATCATCGAGCTGGCGCTAGACGGCCCGTTTTTGCAGCAAACAATATTGCTCGGCTCGCTTGCCTCGGTATTCTTCGCGGGTTGCGTGGCCTGCGGCGTATCACTCCGGGCGTTCGGGGCGTTTGCCATTCCTGGACTGCTCCCCGCTGCGGCCGTGCTGCTGGGCAGCGGCGAGCCCCAGCTGCAGGGGTGGGGACTACTGGCGGCAATTGTGCTGCTGACGCTGAGCATGATCGCCTGGCAAATGAACCGACTGGTGACGGTCAGCCTGGCACAGCGCCGGCAGAATCAGTTGCTGATTCGGCGGCTGCAAAGCATGCGCGGTGAAGCCATCGAACTAAATGGCGAGCTGGCCCGGGAAATCGAGCAGCGTCGCCATGCCGAGACCCGGCTGCGAGAGGCGTTCGACGGGCTCGAACGTCGGGTGGTCGAGCGCACTGCCGCGCTGCGTGAAAGCGAGGCACGGCTGTCCCTGGCGCTGGAAGCCAGCGCGATCGGTATGTGGGACTGGGATTTGGCCAACAACGAAGTCCATCACTCGCGGATGGACGTGATTTTCGGCGTTGGACAAAGCGACCGGTTGCGGCTTGCCGATCAACGGCGCCCCGAAGTGCATGCCGAGGACGGCCCACGTGTACAACAGGATCTGATTGATCATCTGAAGGGCAAGACCGACATTTATGCCGTGCAATACCGGGCCATGCTCAACGACGGCAGTTCCGTTTGGATCGAAGACCGCGGGCGGGTCACCGAGCGCGATGCCAACGGCCGGGCCGTCCGCATGATCGGTACGCGGCGAGACATCAGTGAGAGTCATCGTCAGGCCGAGCAACTGCGATTGGCAGCTACGGTGTTCGAAGCGGCAGGTGAGGGCATGGCGATCATGGATCCCGAGTTCCGACTGCTGGCCGTCAACCAGGCCTGTTGCAATCTGTCTGGATTCACTCGGGAAGAGCTGATCGGCCGAAGTGTCGCGTTACTGGCCAGCTCCGAAGACAGTCGCCAGCAATACGCGACGATTCGCGAAAGCCTGGCGCAAAACGATAGTTGGCAGGGCGAGCTGATCGAGACTCGCAAAAACGGCGAGGTGTACCCGCAATGGGCTCAGATGCGCGTAGTACGGGATGTACACGGCAACGTTACCAACGTGGTTGCCTTCGTATCCGATCTGAGCGTCAGACGGCAGGTCGAGGAGCGTTTGCGCTACCTCACCCACTTTGACGAGCTCACCGGGCTGGCCAATCGGACCCTCCTCAAGGAGCGCCTGCATAGCGCCTGCGAGCGCAGCCGTAACAGCAATCGCGGGCTGGCGGTGCTCTACATCGATCTGGACCGCTTCAAGGTCCTCAACGAAAGCCTGGGACATGAGGCCGCGGACCAGCTGCTCCACGAGGTTTCCCGCCGCCTGTCCCATACGCTCTCGGACGCCGATACCATCGCGCGCATTTCCGGTGACGAATTCGTAGCGGTGCTCGACGGGTACGGTAGCCTCGCGAGCCTGGCGCACACGGCCAGCCGATTGCTGACGCGCATCAGCAAGCCGATTCATGTCGGCGGTCAGGAGTTGGTGGTCAGCGCTTCCATTGGCGCGAGCTTGATGCCGGACAACTCGCGCGAGGCGACGTCGTTGCTGTTGCAGGCGAACATGGCCATGCAGCACGCCAAGCATCTGGGCGGCAACACATTGCAGTTTTTCACGGAGCGCTTGCAGGCGTCGAGCCTGGAAAATCTCAAGTTGGAGAACCAGCTGCGGCGCGCACTTGAGGAAGGCCAACTGGAAGTTTTCTACCAGCCGCGGCTGAGCGTGACGGAAGACAGCCTGGATGCGGCCGAAGCACTGGTGCGCTGGAGGCATCCGCAGAAAGGCCTGATCGCGCCAGGTTTTTTCATTCCCCTGGCCGAAGAAACCGGGCTGATCATCCCGCTGGGCGAGTTCGTACTGCGTCAGGCCTGTCGGCAGGCGCGCCAGTGGCAGCTCGACGGACTGGCGGAGATCCGCGTATCGGTCAATCTGTCGGTCAAGCAGCTGCGTCAGGGCAACTTCGTCAGCCTGGTGCGGCAGGTACTGGAAGAAACCGGGTTGCCCGCCGATCGGCTCGAGCTGGAACTGACCGAAAGTCAGCTGCTCGATGATATCGACAACGCGATCAACATCAGTCGTCAACTGCGCGCGCTGGGCGTGAAGCTGGCAATCGATGATTTCGGCACCGGCTATTCCTCGCTCAGCTACCTCAAGCGCTTCCCGGTGGACTACGTGAAGATCGATCGCTCGTTCATCTGCGAGCTGGATCAGGTGGGCGAGGACTCGGCTATCGTTCGGGCGATCATCGCCATGGTCCACAGTCTGGAGCTCAAGGTCGTGGCCGAAGGTGTCGAGACCCAGGCGCAGGCGGACTTCCTCAAGGCGCACGGCTGTGACGAGATGCAGGGCTACCTGATCAGCCGTCCGGTGCCGCCTGAGGAGTTCGTCAAACTCTTGGTTTGATGGTGCGCGCTGGGCTTTTACGGGCCGTAGGTGGGCTTCAGCCCGCCGCTGGTCTCTGCGTCATTCCTATTGCCGGTGGGCTGAAGCCCACCCTACGGCTGTCGCGGCGAAACCCGCCACGCGGCGGAGCGGGTCTGGCCCGGCGCCTCGTACTGGCGGGCTACCCGCGGGTGGTCCGGCCGCCGTCCAGTTCACGCATCAGCAGCGCATGTTGCAAGTCGACGCTTTCCGGTACGGGCAGATAGAGCACATGCCCATCGCCGGGTGCCATCTCGGCGCGTTCACCACGCTTGTTTTCCAGCGCCTCCAGGCGGAAGTTCAGATTTCCCTGCGGGGTCATCAATTCCAGCCAGTCGCCGATGGCGAAGCGGTTCTTGACGGTCACCTCGGCCAGCCCGTTGCGCCGTTCACCGGTCAGCTCGCCGACGAACTGCTGGCGGTCGGAAAGCGAGAAGCCACGTTCGTAGTTCTGATATTCGTCATGCACATGTCGGCGCAGAAAGCCTTCGGTATAGCATAGCCGCGATGGACCAGGGACTCCAGGGTGTCCATCAGCGACTTGTCGAAGGGCCGCCCGGCCACGGCGTCGTCGATGGCCTTGCGGTAGACCTGCGCGGTGCGCGCCACGTAATAGTGCGACTTGGTGCGGCCTTCGATCTTCAGTGAGTGCACGCCCATCTGCACCAGCCGCTCGACGTGCTGCACGGCGCGCAGATCCTTGGAGTTCATGATGTAAGTGCCGTGCTCGTCCTCGAAGGCCTCCATCAGCTCGCCGGGGCGGCTGTTGTCTTCAAGCAGGTACATCTGATCGGTCGGCGCGCCGGCACCCAGGGTTGGCTGGCGCCGGTCATGGTCAAGCTGCTGCACCGGAATCGGCTGGTACTGCTGAACGATATTGCCCAGCTCGTCTTCCTTGCCCTCATGAGCCTTGTATTCCCAGCGGCAGGCGTTGGTGCATGAGCCCTGATTGGGGTCACGCTTGTTGATATAGCCCGAGACCAGGCAGCGCCCGGAATAGGCCATGCACAGCGCGCCGTGGACGAACACTTCCAGCTCCATGCCCGGCACCTTTTCACGAATCTCGCCAATTTCTTCCAGCGACAACTCGCGCGAGAGGATGGCGCGGGTCAGGCCCTGCTGGCGCCAGAACTCGACGCTGGCCCAGTTCACCGCGTTGGCCTGCACCGAGAGATGGATGCTCATCTCCGGGAAGTGCTGGCGGACCAGCATGATCAGGCCGGGATCGGACATGATCAGCGCATCCGGGCCCATGGCGATCACCGGCTGCAGATCCTTGATGAACGTTTTCAGCTTGGCATTGTGCGGCGCGATGTTGACCACCACGTAAAACCGCTTGCCCTGGGCGTGAGCCTCGTCGATGCCCTGCTTGAGATTGGCGTGGCCGAATTCGTTATTACGTACACGCAGGCTGTAGCGCGGCTGGCCGGCATAAACGGCATCGGCGCCGTAGGCGAAGGCGTAACGCATGGATTTGAGGGTGCCGGCGGGCGATAGCAGTTCGGTGCGGGGGTGGGTCATGGTGATGTGGCTCTGTATACCAACAAGAAATGCGCGGAATTTTACGGCCTTGCCCCGGCGCATTTAGCCCTGTCAGGTCAACTGAATGGCGAACTCATCAGCCGGACCTAAGTCACTCATAGATAGGGTTTGGATCGACCGGAGCGAGTTTCGATTCAAGCCAACCTGCTACGACCCGGAGATCATTGTGACTACCAACCCCGTCGATGCCCACGGCAGCCTTACCGCGACGATGTTTCTCGGGGTTGGCGTGATGGCGGCGGTGGACGAGATCGTGTTTCACCAGATTCTTGCCTGGCATCATTTCTTCGATCGTTCGACGTTGGCCGTAGCGCTGCTTTCCGATGGACTGCTGCACGCGGCGGAACTGCTGATGTTGGCGGCCGGCGGCTATCTGTTCGTGCGCTTGAATCGTCAGCAGTCCGTGTCGCGACGGCACGCGTGGGCCGGTCTTTTGTTCGGCGCTGGCGGGTTTCAGCTGTTCGACGGCATCGTCGATCACAAGCTGTTGCGCCTGCACCAGGTGCGTTATGTCGATGACATCTGGCTCTACGACCTGACTTGGAACGGCTTCGGCGTCATGCTGCTGGTGATTGGTTTTATCACCTGGCGGCAGCTCGGACCTGGCCGAGCCGCGCCACCGCGGAACGAATAGCAGATGTCCCACGATGCCCATCTGCTAGCCCTGGCCGGAACCTTCCTGCTGGTGTTGCTGACCCTGGGCCTGTGGTTTGCCTATGTGCTCGGCGTGCGCGCTCAGCGCAGGCGCCGCAAGGCCTGGCACTGTTGGCGGCTGATCAGTTTCTCGTTTGGATGTGGCTTGCTGGTGCTGGCATTGTCACCCCCCATGGTCGAATGGGGCCATGCCGACCTGCGCGGGCATATGGCTCAACACCTGCTGCTGGGCATGTTTGCGCCCATCGCATTGATGCTCGGTGCGCCCGGTACGCTATTGTTGCGTAGCGTGCCGGTGGTCACCGCGAGGCGCCTCACCGATATTGCGGGTAGCCCACTGGGGCGCTGCATGAGCCATCCGGTTACGGCGCTGCTGCTGGATATCGGCGGGCTCTATGTGCTCTATCTGACACCGCTGTACCAGCTGAGCTTCAATCAGCCACTGCTGCATGTCTGGCTGCAGCTGCATTTCGTCCTGGCCGGCTACCTGTTCAGCTGGTCGATTGCCGGACCGGATCCCGCGCCCCATCGGCCTGGCATGTGGCTGCGGTTAGGGGTGCTGTTCGTTGCCATCGCCGCTCACGCCGTGCTCGGCAAGTTGATGTACGCCTATGGCTTTCCACGGGACTCGGCGCACGACCTGGCGCAGATCGAGGCCGCCGCGCAGCTGATGTATTACGGCGGCGACCTGGCCGAGTTGCTGTTGGCGCTGGTGTTCTTCGCCGCTTGGTATCGGCGCCGCACGGAGTCCAACGCACTTGGCTGGCAGACAGCAAACCGCCGGACCTAGCTGATGCCGGGTCCGGCGGTTCGTGGCGCGCTGTTGCGGTGCGCTTATGCCGCGGCGATCACATCGCCATGGTTTTCCGGCTCGATCAGCGCGCGATGCAGGGCAGCCACTGCCGCATCGTAGTCTTCCTCGTTGACCACGCACTGCATCTCCACCTGGCGGATCGACTGATGCACGGCCTGGATGCTGATGCTCGCGCCGGCCAATGCGGCCACGGTCTTGGCGAGGATGCCCTTGACCTTGAGGTCGGAACCGATCGCCGAAACGATGGCCACGTTGTGCACGGTGACTTCCGCGGCGGGGTACTTTTCCTCGATCAGCCGCGCGGCGCGGTTGATCAGCTTGCGCGAGCCGGAGGCGTAGTAAGTGATGCTGTTGGCGTCGGAGTCCTTGTTGACCACGTAGAGGCGCAGCTGCTTGAGCAGTTTGCTGATCTCGATGTCGTAGCCGATGTCGCCGAGCATGTCCTGATCGAACACTTCGATACCGAAGACGTCCTTGCGGCCGGCGATGATCTCGACGCAGGGCCGCTCGCTCTTGTAGTCCTGGCTGATGAGCGTGCCGGCGTGCTCGGGTTCGAAGGCATTCTTGATGCGCAGCTCGATGCCGGCGCGACGCAGGGTCTTGGCCGCCCGCGGATGTATTGCTTCCATGCCCAGGTTCGACAGCTGGTCGGCGACGTCGTAATTGGTGCGGCCGATGGTGACGACCTTGTCGGCTCCCACCAGATTCGGATCGGCACTGGAGAGGTGAAATTCCTTGTGGATGATCGCCTCGCGCGCGCCGGTGGCAGCTGCAATCTGGGCGAAGGTGATCTCGCTGTAACCACGGTCGAAGGTGTTCATCAGGCCTTCGCTGCAGTGCGTATAGCCCGTGGCGACCACCAGCTCGCGGGACAGATCCACCTCGGCGAAGCTGTGGCGCACCATGTCCTCGAACGGCAGCGGCGCATCCCGATGCCAGCCGGTCAGATCGACCATCTTGGCGTTGACGCCGCGGTGCTTGAGCGCCAGCACCGAGTTGAAAGCGCTGTGTGCTTCGCCGAGTGAGGCGAGCATCTCGCGCACCTTCATCAGGTGCTCGTCGAGCTGGAAGTGGCCGTAGGCGCACAGGCGCTGCAGGCTGCTCATGCATTCGCGGGCATCATCGATACGCGAGTTGATGAACTGGTTGGCCGCGCGCAGCTCGAATTCGCCAGCGAACAGTTCGGCGTTCTTGCCGACCATGCGCTCGCGGATGGTTTCCAGTGCGTCGAGCCAGGCGCCTTCGCTGCGGGCGTCGGCGAAGCGTTGATAGACACCCGGCTCGCCGGTTTTCTTGTGTTCCAGCAGCAGATTGGTCATGCCGCTGTAGGCCGAGACGACGAAGACGCGCTGATAGAGCGCATCGCCTTCGCGCCCGCCAATGAAGATATTGTTCAGCAGTTCGTCGAAGCGGCTCATGGATGTGCCGCCGATTTTTTCTACGGTATGCATCGATTCAACTTCCCGTCTTGGGGGTGAATTTTCATCCCTGGGCCGCCATCTGGCCGCCAACAAAGATCAGGCCCATAGTCGGGCCTGATGAGATCCAGCCGTTAAAAACTACCTGCGTTGCCAATACGGCGTTAGGAATCGCTTCGAAATGCTCATTTACAGCTCGTAAACTCCGCTTTCTCAGCGATTCCTGCCTTGTCTTGGCTGCCTCGCTGACGTTTCTAACCGCCTGGATGTCAGAGATACTTCTGTTTCTGGATCTGCAGCGGCTCGAAGCGCTCGCGCTCGGCGACAAAGGCCGGGCGGGGCGAAAGGCCGCAGAACGGGGCCTGCGCGGCATTATCCACGTGGTTGTAGACGTAGAACAGATTGCTGCGCGCGCTGGGCGTGATGTTGCTGTTGGAGCCGTGCATGGTGTTGCAGTCGAAGAACACCACACTGCCTGCCGGGCCGGTGGCGGTGTCGATTCCGTAACGATCGGCCAGCTCGGTGAGGCTGTCGTGATCCGGAACACCCAACTCCTGCTTGCGCAGGGATTTCTCGTAGTGATTCTCCGGCGTCGCGCCGACACAGCGGATGTAGTGCCTGTGTGATCCCGGAACCAGCATCAGCGGACCGTTGTGTGGCTCGTTGTCGGTCAGCAGGATCGAGCAGCTCAGCGTGCGCATGCGCGGCAGGCCGTCTTCGATGTGCCAGGTCTCGAAATCCGAGTGCCAGTAGAACTCCTTGCCGGTAAAGCCGGGTTTGAAGTTCATCCGTGACTGATGCACGTAAAGATCACCGCCGAGAATGAAGCGGGCAATGCCGGCGGTTCGTTCGTCGGCAGCGATTCGGGCAAACAGTGCATTGTCTTTGTGAATGGCGAACACCGAGCGGATCGCGCCGCTGTCGGGTTCCTTGATGGTCTTGCCGGACTCGGCGACGGCCGGGTCCTGGCGCATGCGCTCGAGCTCTTCGCGGAATACCGCGACTTCGTCGGCGCTGAACAGATTGGGGATGACCAGATAACCGTCACGCTCGAAGCGTTCGATCAGGTCCGGTGCGATCGGAGCATTGGCCAGATCACTGCGGTAGACAACCGGATCCAGACGCTCCTGCCAGCTGGGTTCATCGTGCTGGCGCGAAGGGTACAGGTCGGCTTGCACGGGGTTCACGTTAGGTTCTCCTTGAATCATCGGCGTAGGGCGGTTCGAGCCACCCTACGACTTGCCTGGCGGGCGAACCCGCCATGCCGTATCGCCTCAGGCGACGGTTTCAGCCTCCAGCGGGTAGACGCCGCTTTCGTCATGCACTTCCTTGCCGTTGAGCGGCGGGTTGAACACGCAGGCCATCTTCATGTCCTCGGAGCCACCCCGTAGCAGGTGCTCGTCGTGCTTGTCGAGGATGTACAGGGTGCCGGGTTCGATCTTGTAGATCTTGCCGTCGGCGACGGTCTCGACCTCGCCGTTACCGCTGATGCAGTACACCGACTCCAGGTGGTTCTGGTAGTGGATGTGCGTCTCGGTGTTGGCGTAGATGGTGGTGATGTGGAACGAGAAACCCATCTTGTCGTCCTTGAGCAGCAGGCGGGTGCTGTCCCAGGTCTCGGTGGTGATCTTGCGGTTGGACTGCTCGCAGTCAGCCAGGGTACGTACGATCATTTATAAATCCTCAAGAAGCTGCTTGATTGGTGTCCTGCTCGGACATCACGGCGGCAAAGGCCTTGTCCAGGATGCTCATGGCCTTGTCGATCTGCTCTTCGCTGATGACCAGCGGGCAGAGACACTTGACCACTTCGCTGTGGGCGCCGCTGGTTTCGATCACCAGGCCATTTTCGAAGGCGTGGCGGCAGATGGCGGCGGCGGTGTCGCCATCCGGGCAGCTGATGCCGATCATCATGCCGCGGCCCTTGACGAACAAGGAGTCCGGGCCGTAACGGCGCACGATCTTGTGCATGCCATCGGCGATGCGCTTGCCCTTGGCCTGCACGCTCTTGGCGAACTGATCATCGCTCCAGAAGTGCTCGATGGCCGCTGCGGCGGTGACGAAGGCGTGGTTGTTACCGCGGAAGGTGCCGTTGTGCTCGCCCGGCTTCCACTGGTCCAGCTCCTTGCGCAGCAGCACCATGGCGAACGGCAGACCGAAGCCCGACAGCGACTTGGACAGCGTTATCATGTCCGGCTTGATGCCCATCTCTTCGAAGCTGAAGAAGCTGCCGGTACGGCCGCAACCGGCCTGGATGTCGTCGATGATCAGCAGCATCTCGTGCTTGCGGCAGAGTTTTTCCAGCTTGCGGATCCAGTCAGCGGAGGCCGCGTTGAGGCCGCCTTCGCCCTGGACCACTTCGACGATGACCGCGGCGGGCTTGTCGATACCGCTGGACGGGTCGGTCAGCAACTTGTCCATCATCCCGATGGTGTTGACCTTGTCGCCGAAGTAATTGGCGTACGGCATGCGGCTGACGTCGGTCAGCGGAACGCCGGCGGCGCCACGGTGATGCTTGTTACCGGTCGCCGCCAGGGCGCCGATGCTGCAGCCGTGGAAGCCGTTGGTGAAGCTGATGATGTTGTTGCGGCCAGTCACTTTGCGCGCCAGCTTCAGCGCGGCCTCGACCGCGTTGGTGCCGGTCGGGCCGGTGAACTGCATGACGTAGTCCATGTTGCGCGGCTTGAGGATCAGCCGGTCGAAGGTCGAAAGAAAACGTTCTTTCGCATCGGAATACATGTCCAGGCCGTGGGTAATGCCGTCGGCGCTGATGTAATCGAGCAGCGCCTGCTTCAGCACCGGATGGTTGTGGCCGTAGTTGAGCGTGCCGGCACCGGCGAGGAAGTCGATGTAATGCTTGCCTTCACGGGTGATCAGCTCGGCGCCGCGGGCTTGCTTGAAGACCACGGGGAAGGAGCGGCAGTAGCTGCGAACACCGGATTCGTGCAGTTCAAACGTTTGCATGGGGTTTCCTCTGATTCGTTGTCTGGAGTCGGTGGCGTCGAACGGACCCGCCCGATAAAGCTCTTCGTCTTCGTGCTGACCGGCGAAGTGCTTGGCCCGAGAGAACAGCGTGCGGGTGCTGTACTCGGTCTCCAGTTGAGCGAAGGCCTTCTTGAACAGCGCCTGCGAGGCGCCGTTGTCAGGCGAGATGGTCGTTTCCAGATGACGGACGCCCTGTTCTCTGGCGACCCGAGTGACCAGGGCCATCAGCATGCGCAGAGCCAGACCCTGGCCGCGCATCGACGCGTCTACCGCGACTTGCCAGACGAACAGCGTGTCGGGGCGAGCGGGTGGGCGATAACCGGAAATGAAACCTACCAACTGGCCATTTGCATCATTGGCCGCGATGGAGGTATCGGCGAAGTCGGAACACTGCAGCAGGTTGCAGTACACCGAATTGGTATCCAGAGGCTGGCAGCGCGCTACCAGATCATGGAGGGCAGAACCGTCGCCGTCGGTTGGGCGACGGAGCGTTACGGTAGGAACACTCAAAACAAATCCTTTGGGGTTGTTGATTGAAATCCTTTATTAGAATAAACACATTAAAAATTTAATCTCAACCCGAGGTGCTCTTCATCGGCGTGGATTCGCTGTCGATATCGAGGAAGTTTGCCGCTTATCGAGCAATGTGAACTTTTTTCTGAGGATGCGGAATATGCGTCGAATTCGGCTACATATCTGGACGGATATCTTCCGTGAGTTCAGCCGAAGAGCCGGCGTGTCTTTCGGGCATCGCTCGCCCACTCCGGACAGACCGTTGTAAGGTTCCGAAAATTCTTGTAAGAGCTAGTGAAATCAAGGGCTGTAGCGGAATTGGACAGCGGCTCTGGTGCCGCCGTCTGGCACCGAAGCAGGCCGTCGGTGAAGTAACGGAAGTTTAGGCCTGAAGGGCCGCAGATTCGGCCGTTGAACTATCGTGATCGGCCGTGGTTATTCCGGGTGAATATCGGCGGTATGTTGCGAGCAGATTGGCGACTTCGTCGCGTTCAATGAAATTTTTGTGGCGAGTTGAATTGAGCCGGTACGGGCAAGTTGCTCTGATAGTTGTTGAGCGGCGGCTGAGTTAGTTATTCCGAGATGCCGCAAACCGCCCTGTGCTGCGCGCTGGAACTGTTCCGGGCGCCGTTGTCGGCACGCCCGGAAAGGTGTCTCAGCGCCACCATCGGCGGCCCTGGTGTTCGATCAGCTGGTGCGCCTGTTCAGGACCATCGGTCCCGGCCGGGTAGGGTCTCGGTTTGCGGTAATGGCTTTGCCAGCCGCGCAGGATCGGATCGACCCAGTTCCAGGCGGCTTCCACCTCGTCGCGGCGCATGAACAGCGTCGAATCGCCTTCGATGACATCCAGCAGCAGCCGCTCGTAAGCCTCCCAGCGGCGCGTCTTGCTGAAGGCATTGGCAAGATTGAGGTCCAGCTCGACGGGCTCCAGTTGCATGCCCTTGCCCGGTGCCTTGGCCATCAGTTGCAGGCTGATACTTTCTTCGGGTTGCAGGCTGATCACCAGGCGGTTGACCTCGCCCTTGGTGAAGAGCATGTGCGGCACCTGCTTGAAGGTGATGATGATCTCCGAACGCTTGCGCGACATGCGCTTGCCGGTGCGCAGGTAGAAGGGCACGCCGGCCCAGCGCCAGTTGTCGATCTCGGCCTTCACCGCGACGAAGGTCTCGGTGTCGCTGTCGTTGTCGACATCGTTTTCGAAGTAGTAGGCCTGCACATCGTGGCCACCGATGCGGCCGGCGCCATATTGGCCGCGCACGGTCTTGTCCTGCACGTCATTACCGGTGATCGGCTTGAGGGCTTCGAGGATCTTCACCTTCTCGCCGCGTATCGACTTGGCATCGAATCGCACCGGCGCCTCCATCGCCACCAGGCAGAGCAGTTGCAGCAGATGGTTCTGCAGCATGTCGCGCATGGCGCCGGCGTGGTCGTAGTAGCTACCGCGATTCTCGACGCCGAGGGTTTCGGCCACGGTGATTTGCACATGGTCGATGTGGCCGCTGCGCCAGATCGGCTCGAACAGCGCGTTGGCGAAGCGCAGCGCCATGAGGTTCTGCACGGTTTCCTTGCCCAAATAGTGATCGATCCGGTAGATCCGCGATTCGGGGAACACTGCGCCGATTGCTTCGTTGATTTCCAGCGCCGAATCCAGCGAATGGCCGATGGGCTTTTCCAGCACGATGCGGGCGTCTTCCCCGGCAAGGCCTGCGCTTTCCAGATTGGAGGCAATGGGTTCGAACAGGCGTGGCGCGGTTGCCAGATAGTGCACCCGCACGCGCCCCTCGGCTTGGCCGAGGTAGTGCGCGAGGCCGACGAATTCGCCTCGCTGCAAGGCGTCCATGGCGAAGTAATCGAGACGCTGACTGAACGCTTCCCAGGTGTCAGCCTCGAAGTCGGTGCGTGCGATTTCCGCACGGCAATGGCGCTCGGCCAGGCTTAGATAGGCGTTGCGGTCGATCTCCTGACGGGAGATCGCGAGGATGCGTACGTCGTCGTGCAGACGGTGTTCGCGGTGCAGGTGATAAAGCGCAGGGATGAGTTTGTGTAGCGCCAGATCACCGGTACCGCCAAATACCAGCATGTCGCAGGAAATGGACACAGCGTCACTCCTAGAAGGTGGACAGACTCGATTGACGTACCGCTTAAAACTACCCGCGTTGGCAATACGGCGTTAAAAACGGCACGCAGGTGGGCGATGCTGCAAGCCTTGTAGTATAACTACAAGCCCACTACGCCCAGCCGGCAAGAACGGATGCGAGCGCACCCGCTGCGTTCGACCACTCTTGCCAGGTATTGATCATAGCGAGTCCGGAACGTGAACCTGCTGCAACACATCGCTCAATCGAGAAGCTCGCTACGCAAGTCGGAGTTGAAGGTGGCCGACCATGTGCTCCTCGATCCAGCCGCCGTGATGCACAGTTCGATGGCGGACCTGGCCCATGTGGTGGGGGTCAGCGAGCCGACCATCGTGCGCTTCTGCCGTGCTATCGGCTGCCTCGGGTTCCAGGACCTCAAGCTGAAACTGGCGCAGAGCCTCGCCGCCGGTGCCAGCTTCGGCCAGTTCGCCATCACTGAGAATGATTCGATTACGGACTTCGCGCTGAAGATCTTTGACACCACCCTGCATACGCTGATGGATGTGCGCGAGCGCCTGGACTCCGACGCGCTGGAGCTTGCGGTCGCGGCCATGGCCAAGGCCGAGCGGGTGGAGTTCTACGGCTTCGGTGCGTCCGGGGCGGTGGCCACCGACGCCCAGCACAAATTCTTCCGGCTGCTGCTCAGCGCGGCGGCGTATTCCGATCCGCACATGCAGGCGATGTCGGCGGTGACGTTGAAACCCACCGACGTGGCGATCTGTATTTCCCAGTCGGGGCGCTCCAAGGACTTGCTGATCACCGCCAACGTGGTGCGCGAGTCCGGCGCCACGCTGATCACGCTTTGCCCGAGTCAGACGCCGTTGGCGGAGCTGGCGACCATCAACCTGGCCATCGACGTCCAGGAAGACACCGAAATCTATACGCCGCTGACCTCGCGTATCGCCCATCTGGTGGTTATCGATGTGCTGGCGATGGGTGTCGCCATGGCACGTGGGCCGAGCCTGGTGAACCACTTGAAGAGCGTCAAGCGCAGCCTGCGCAGCCTGCGCCTGTCACCCAAGTCGGTAAAGCTTCACGAAGATTGAGCGTCCTGTGGCGATAGCGCCGCTAATGGCGTTGCGGCAATCGTCATCGCAGCGTCATCAGCCTGACCTCATAGCGTCACCGACAGCTTCGATGCTGAGCCTCCCAGTACCTCTCTCGGGAGACCCGCATGGCCCAGCACCGCGAAACCTACGTCAACCTCGATGCCCGTGCTCGTCGCAAGCAGCAGGATGAGCGTCGCATGCGTTTTCGCCGCGCCATCGAAAGCTATGACGAGCAGCGCCAGCTGCACGCGCAACTGATGGAGTTTCCGGATCTCTTGATGGTCAGTCCCTTGCTGCCCTCTTCGGCGGAGTGTCGCTAGCGGCCGTCATACCGGTGGCGCTGTGCCGGCTCATGCGGGTTGTTCGAGCAAGGCCATGAGGTCGGCGTACAGCGCATCGGGAATGTCCACGCCGTCACGAAGGGTCCGCTCTCGGGCCTCGTAGCGCCGTTGTGACGGCAGCCGTGCGCCCTGACCTTGAATGGCTTCGAACATCGTTTCGGCGCGTGCCAGATGCTCATCGGCGGTGTCGCCCAGCATGCGCTTGGGATCGATGGCGATGATCAGCTCACCGCCATAGGGTGCCGATTTGGTGCCGGCATCGAAGCTCAGCGATTCCTGACTGGTCATGTCGCCGATCAGCGGGCCGGCCAGCAGCTCGACCATGGCGGCCAGTGCTGAGCCTTTGTGGCCACCGAAGGTCAGCATGGCGCCGTTGAGCGCCTCGGCGGCTTCGGTAGTGGGGTTGCCATCGGCGTCTATGCCCCAGCCCTCGGGGATCGGCTTGTCAGCACGGCGATGGAGTTCGATTTCGCCGCGCGCCACGGCGCTGGTGGCGAAATCGAAAATGAACGGCAGCTTCCCGCTGCGCGGCCAGCCGAAGGCGATCGGGTTGGTGCCAAACACCGGCTTGCTGCCGCCGGCCGGTGCGACCCAGGCATGGCTCGGCGTACAGGCCAGTGCGACCAAGCCGGCAGCGGTCAGCATTTCCATTTCCGCCCAGAGCGCTGAAAAGTGCACGCAGTTATTGATGGCCATCAGTGCGATGCCTTGCTGCCTCGCCTTATCCACAAGAACCGGCAAACCAGCCTGGAACGGCACTTGGGCGAAACCGCCTTTTGCATCGACCCGCACGATTGACGGCGCGTGATCGACTACCTCAGGGACCGCACCGGGATTGACCTTGCCAGTCTTCAGCGTGGCGATGCAGCCCAGCAGGCGATAGATCCCATGGGATTTACACTCGTCACGCTCCGCCGCAACCATGCTTTCAGCGATTGCCACGACATAGGGTTCGGCGAAGCCGTGCTGGCGCAGGATGCGTTGCGCCAGATCGCGGACTTCATCCAGTGATAAGCGGGCCATGCATTTCTCCTTCTATAGCGAATCCCCACGGGGATGACGGGCTCAGAACAGTTGCCGTGGCAGCCAGGTGGCGATGCTCGGCACCGCCAGAATGATCAGAAACAGCAACAGCTGGATGGCAATGAACGGCAGCACCCCACGGTACATCTCACCGTAGGTCATTTCAGCCGGCGCGATCGATTTCAGATAGAAGATCGACGGTGCCAGCGGCGGTGTGAGGTAGGCGGTCTGGATCACCACCATGAACATCACCGCGAACCAGATCGGGTCGATGCCCGCCATCTTCACCAAGGGCATGAAGATCGGTACCAAGATCAGCACGATGGAAATCCAATCCAGCACCATGCCCGCGATCAGCACGATGAACATCAGTGCCAGGATCAACCAGTAAGGGCTGAGATCCAGTTCGCCCATGAAATCGGCGAGCATCCAGCCACCACCGCTGGCGGCGAAGATGGCGGTGAACATGGTGCCGCCGGTGACGATGAGCATGATCATCGCGGTGATGGTGATGGTCGAGACCAGCGCCTCGATCAGCCGTCGGATGCTCAGCTCGCGAAAGCACAGCGCCAGGACCGCTGCGCCGAACGCGCCGACCGCCGCGGATTCGGTCGGCGAGGCGACGCCGGCGAGCATTGAGCCGAGCACGGCGAAGATCAGCAGGAACGGTGGAATCAGCGCCTTGAGCGTGATCGCCAGTTTGTCCGCCAGCGGCGTAGCCTGCATCGCCGGCACGGCGGGCGCCAGCGCGGGCGTGATCCAGCAGCGCACACCGATGTAGAGCAGGAACAGCACCAGCATCAGCAGGCCGGGAATCAGGGTCGCGGCGAACAGCTGGCCGATCGACAGTTGCGCCATCGAGGCATACACCACGACGATCACCGAGGGCGGGATGATGGTCCCGAGCGAGCCGCCGGCGCAGATGGTGCCGGCGGTGAGCGCGCGGTCGTAGTTGTATTTGGCCATGGCCGGGATGGCCATCATGCCGACCACGATTTCCACCGCGCCGACGATGCCCGAGCTGGCGGCGAAGATGCCGCACATCAGCATGGTCGACATCGCCAGGCCGCCGGAAAATCCGCCGAGCCAGAGCTGCAACGCCTCGTACAGCCTGCGGGCCAGGCCGCTGCGCTCGAGGATCGCGCCCATTAGCACGAACAGCGGAATTGCCGACAGCGAGAAATTAGTCGAGGCCTGCAGCAGCGAGCCGAACATCTGCTGGAAGATGTTTTCGCCGAACAGCAGCAGGCCGAACAGCGCCGACACCGTGATCAGCGAAAACGAAACCGGAATTCCGAGAAAGATGAAGACGAACAGCAGCGCGAACATTAGCAGCGGGATGAAATCCATCATTCGGGCATTCCCCCGCTGGGCTGCTTCTGGTCGGTGAAATAGCGGTAGGCGTCGACCAGCACTTGCAGGGTCAGCGCCGCCAGGCCGATGGCGAGGGCGCTGTAGAACGGCCAGATCAAGGGTGCCCAGGGGCTGACGTGCTCGACCTCGCCGGTGGCGAAGGCGTGCCAGGTGCGCTTGCCGGCGGTCCAGGTCAGGGCGCCAAGAATCGGGGCGAACAAGAGCAGGTAGAACAGGCCGTTGATCCAGCGCTGCATGGCCGGTTTGAGCCGGGAGGCGAGAAAGTCGATGCGCACGTGGGCGTCGATCTTCAGCGCATAGGCGCAGCCGAGGATGAACATGGCGCCGTTGAGCATGTAGGAAATGTCGAAGGCCCAGAGCGTCGGTGCGTTGAGCACGTAGCGCGAGAACACCTCGAAGATCATCGCCAGCACCAGTAGCAGAGCCATTGCCGCCGCCACCCAGAGCAGGACGGTGGCGGGCCAGTCGAAACAATTGCGCTTCATCAGACCTCCAGGCCGGCCGCCACGTGGGCGGCCGGCGGCGTTACTCAGTGGCGGTACAGGTAGGACGAGTTGTCCGACCAGCGCTTCATGTAGTCCTGGTAGTCCTTGAGGATCGCTTTGGCGTCAGTCTTCCCGGCAGCGCGTGCGTCAATTTGTGAGGTGACCAGGTCGTTGCCGCGCTTGGCCAGATCCTCGATCGCTGCCGGGTCCAGCCGGAGGATCTCAATACCCGCGTCCTTGTAGGTCTGCATGGCTTTCATGTCGGCGTCGAGGAAGTGGAAGTAGCTCTGCATCGTGGTCAGCTTGGCCGCCGCTTCGAGCTTGGCCTGGGTGTCCTTGTCCAGCGCGTCCCAGCTCTTGGTGGTCATGAAGAATTCCCAGACGAACGACGGCTGGTGCACGCCCGGCGTGAGGATGTAGGGCGCGACCTCGTGAAAGCCCTCGGTGAGGTTGGCGCCCGGCGTCGCCCACTCAATGGCGTCCACGCCCTTGCGCTGCAGCAGCGTGTAGATCTCGCCTGGCGGCACCACCGTGGGCGATGCGCCGACTTGCTTGACCACTTCGGCCCAGGCGCCGGCAGTGCGGTATTTCACGCCCTTAAAATCTTCCAGGCTTTGAATCTTCTTGTTCGAGTGGGCAAGGATCTCGGTGCTGCCGACGCCGACCACCATCGAGTGCAGGCCCATCTCCTTCTCACGGTATTCCTGCAGGTATTTCAAGCCATTGCCCTCGTACAGCCAGGACAGCGTCTCTTCGCCGGACATGCCGCCCGGGTAGCTGGCGAATACGTTGTTCAGCGGGTCCTGATTGACCAGGTAAGTGGCGGTGGAATGGCCAGCCTTGAGCACGCCGTTCTGTACCGATTCGAAGACCTGCAGCGCCGGGACGATCACCCCGGCGCCGACCGGGCGGATCTTCACCTCGCCATCGGTCAGCAGGTCGGCATTCTTGGCGAAGCGCACCAGGAAGTTCTCGAAGAAGAAGCTGCCTTCCGGCACCGAGGTCGGCACCGTGTAGGTTTCGGCGGCCTGAGTACTGGCGCAGGCCAGCGCCAGGCCGAAGGCGGCGATCAGATGGGCTTTTTTCAGTTGCATGGCGAAACCTCTCATGGCGAGTCAGGCGCCCGGCCGCCGGGGCGGCGCGGACGGAATGCGGCAGGCGGACAAACGTTCAAAGCCCCACATCGGGCAGGGTCGGGCGGTTGGCCATGGCCTTGGCCATGATCTGCTCGACGTACTGGCGGTCGGCATCCGGCAGGGCCAGCCGTGGCGGGCGGGTCAGGGCGCTGCCGCGACCGGCGATGGCTTCGCAGAGCTTGATGCACTGCACCAGGTCGGCGCGGGCATCGAGATGCAGGATCGGCATCAGCCATTCGTAGATCGGCATGGCTTCGGCGAAGCGCCCCGCCTTGGCCAGGCGAAAGATGGTTTCGCCTTCCTTGGGAAAGACGTTGGACATGCCCGAGACCCAGCCCTCAGCGCCCACGGCGATGCTTTCCAGCACCACGTCATCGAGGCCGGCGAACAGCACGAAGCGGTCGCCGACTTCGTTGCGCACGTCGATGAAGCGGCGCGTGTCGCCGGATGAATCCTTGAAGCAGACCACGTTGTCGCAGTCGGCCAGCGAGATGAGGATGTCCGGGGTGACATCGTTCTTGTAGATCGGCGGGTTGTTGTAGACCATCAGCGGCACGTCGGCCTTCGTGGCCACGTAGCGGTAGTGCTCGGCGGTCTCGAATGGCTTGGAGCCGTAGACCAGCGCCGGCATCAGCATCACACCATCGACGCCGGCTTTCCGCACCTCGTTGGCCACCTTGGCGGCCTGCACGCTAGTGAATTCCGCGACACCGCAGATCACTGGCACGCGCCCGCCAGCGGCATCGACCGCCACTTCGGTGACGGCGATCTTCTCCTCGGTGCTCAGTGAGGTGTTCTCACCGACCGAACCACAGACCACCAGCCCGGACACCCCGTCGCGTACGACGTTGGAGATGACCTTGTGCGTTTCCTCCAGGTTGACTGAAAAATCGTCGTTGAATTGCGTGGTGACGGCCGGGAATACGCCGCTCCAGTTGACGCGCTTGCTCATAGATGCCTCCACTAAGGTATTTCGTATACGTTTTGTTTGGGCCGTCCTCGGCCGATGGGGTCCTGTCCGCGGTGTGAATCCGGCCGTGGCTTGGCCGTGTCGCTTGTTGCCGCCTACTTGTGGCCGGCGGCGATGAATCAGATTTTCAGGTCCACCGGCCAGGTGTCCGAAAGCCGGTAGCCTTCTGGCCAGGGGTCGCTGGGGTCCAACAGATGTTGATGGGTGCCGGTGATCCAGGCGCGGCCGGACAGGCACGGCACGATCGCGGGCCGTCCGGCGAGCTCGGTCAGGCTGTCGATCCGGCAATGAAATTCCGAGCCGATGATCGAGCGGCCAACGAAGCGATCACCGACCCCCAATTGCCCCTTGGCGTGCAGCACCGCCATACGCGCCGAGCAGCCGGTGCCGCAGGGTGATCGATCGATTTTGCCGGGGCGTATGACCACTGCATTGGCGGCCGTGAGCACGCCGTCGATGCGTTCGACCGGCGCGGCGATCTGGCAAAAGGAGATATGTGCCCAGTCCGAATTGATCGGGTGGACGAAGCCAAGCTGCTGATTGGCGGCCTGGGTGATCTTCAAGCCGGTCGCGACCAGATCGGCGGCTTCATCGGCGTTCAGCGAAAAACCCAGACGCTTGGCGTCGACAATGACGAAACTGTCGCCGCCGTAGGCCGTGTCGACCTGTAGCGAACCCAGCCCCTCGACCTCGATCCAAGCATCGAGCTTGTCGGCGAAGGACGGCACGTTCTTCACTTCGACCCGCTCGACCTTGCCGTCGCGGCACTGCGCGACGGCCTCGATCAGGCCGCCCGGCGCTTCGAGTATCAGCCGTGTTTCCGGCTCGGTCATCGGCAGGATGCCGCTGTCCAGCAGCACGGTGGAAACGCACAGCGAATTGGAGCCGGACATCGGTGGTGTGTCGGCCGGCTCCATGATGATCCAGCCCATCTGTGCCTGCGGGTTTTTGGCCGGCACCAGCAGGTTCACATGGCGGAACACGCCGCCACGCGGTTCATTGAGCATGAAGTTGCGTAGGGTTTCGTCATGGGCGATCCAGCGCGACTGCTCCCACAGGCTCGCACCGGGTGGCGGAGCGACGCCGCCGACAATGACGTCACCCACCTCGCCCTCGGCGTGGCAGCTGACTACATGGATAACTTTGCTCGATCGCATGGCTGCACCCTAGATCACGGATTTGAGGAAGGCCGCGGTTTCCGGCTTCTGCGGGTGGCTGATGACCTGATCGGGCGGGCCGATCTCGTGTATCAGGCCGTTGCGGAAGAACGCGACGCGGTCGGACACTTCGCGGGCAAAGCCCATTTCATGGGTCACCAGCACCATCGTCATGCCGTCCTCGGCGAGCAGGCGCATGGTGTCTAGCACTTCGCCTACCAGTTGCGGATCGAGCGCCGAAGTCGCCTCGTCGAACAGCATGTAATCCGGCGACATGGCGAGTGCCCGGGCGATCGCCATGCGCTGTTGCTGGCCACCGGACAGCTTGCTCGGGAACACCTTCAGCTTGTCCGCCAGGCCGACATGGGTCAGCTGCTTGACCGCCAGTTCCTCGGCTTCCGCACGGCTTTTGCCGAGCACCTTGCGCGGCGCCAGCATCACGTTCTCCAGCACCGTCAAGTGCGGGAAGGCGTTCCATTGCTGAAAGACGATGCCGATCTTCTGCCGCAGCTTGTTGATGTCGGTACCCTTGGCATGCACCTCGGTACCGTCGACGCGAATCGAGCCGCTCTTGATGGATTCCAGCCCATTGATGCACATCAGCAAGGTCGACTTGCCGGAGCCCGAGCCGCCAATGATCGAGACCACTTCGCCTTTGTTGACGGTGAGGTCGACGCCCTTGATCACTTCGAGCTCGCCGAAGGATTTGTGCACCTTTTCGATCTCTATCATTCCTGCCACCTTTTTTCCAGCCGGGCGCCCAGGCGAGCGATCACCAGGCTCATGACGTAGTAGATGAGTCCCGCGATGCAGATCACCAGCAGCGGCTCCTGGATGCGCGTGACGATGGTCTGCGAGGCACGTAGCAGCTCGATGATGCCGATCCACATCACCAGCGCGGTGTCCTTCATCACTGATAAGACCAGATTGACCCAGCCGGGAAAGGCGACGCGGGTGGCGACCGGCAGGACGATGTAGCGCAGGTCCTGCCAGTAGGTCAGGCCCAGCGAGCGGCTGGCCAGACGCAAACTGCCCGGCACTGCCAGCACGCCGCCGCGCACCACTTCGGTGAAGAAAGCCGCGGCGTAGACGCCCAGCACCACGCAGCCGACCGTGAAGGCGCTCCAGTCCAGGCCGACGATGCTTTTCAAAGCGTTGAACAGAACGAACTGGATCAGCAGCGGCACGCTGCGAAAGATGTCCAGGAACCAGGCCAGCGGCAGGCTCGCGCGGGGAAACAGCGCGCGGATCACGCCGAAGACGATGCCGGCGAGGGTCCCCAGCAGCATCGCCCAGAAGGTCAGCATCAAGGTCACGCCGGCGCCCTTGAGCAGGAACAGCAGATCGGTCGAGGTCAGGCTGGTTTCAAACATGCTCGGATCCTCAATAGCGGAACAGCCGCCAGGCCATCAGCCGGGCCACCGCTACGATCAGCTTGGCGATCAGGTAATAGATCACGGCAGCCAGGGCAAAATATTCGAAGGTGCGGAAGGTCTTGACGTTGTATTCCTGGGTCACGCCGGTGAGGTCGTTGTTCAAGCCGACGATCACCCCCAGCGAAGTCATCAGCACGGCCCAGACCATCTGGTTGGAGAGCGGGTGGAAGACGATGCGCAGCAACTGCGGGACGACCACCAACCGATACGCCTGGAACGCACTCATGCCCAGCGACCGCGCGGCGCGCATCTGCGTCTCCGGCACCGCCTTGAGCCCGCCGCGGAAATTTTCCGCCAGGTAGCCCGCGTTATTGAACGTGATGCCGGCAAGCAGCGCTGCCCAGGAACTGATGTGCCAGCCGAAGGCGCCGAGGCCGAAGTACAGGGCATAGATCTGGAACAGCGACGGCGTGTTGCGTGCCACTGAAACCCAAGCGCTGCCGACGCCCTTGAGCAGCGGGTTGCGGGTTTCTCGCATGGCGGTCAGCGCCAGGGCGATGAGCACGCCGAAGATCATCGACAGCGCGGCGGTCTCGAAGGTCACCACGGCGCCAGCGAGCATGTCCGGTAGCGCACGCAGCGCCGGGCGCCAATGGAAGGTGTAATCGAACATCCTCAGTGCGCTCCTTCGGTTTCGGCAGTCGCGAGCCAGCGCGGTAGGCGGCCGCTGGCTTGGCCGGTGCAGGCGGTTTCGACGCATTCGGCAAGGCTGCCGAAGCGCACCTGCCGACCAGCCAGGCCTGGCGCGTAGTGGGCGTATTTACCGGAGTTGGTCATCAGGGTGCGGCAGGTTCGAGGAATGACCGGCGCTTCGATCATGCACCAGCAGGTGTCGGTGATGATCTGCGCGCCGAACTGCTCGAGTGTCTGTAAATGGCCTGCTTCGGAGGCTTGGCGCTGAATCTCCCGACCGCAGGTGATCAGCAGTGAAACATCGGTGTGTTTCACACGGCCTTCGCACAGCTGTGCGAGGCGGGCGAACTCGCTCAACGAGAAGTGCGGATTGCCCAGGCTGATCAACTGAACGTCTGCAAACTCGCCACCGTCCAGTTCGTGCCAGCTGGCCAGCAGATCGCAGCGTTCGACTTGGAGAATGCGCGTTGGAGCCCGCCCACCGAGTGCGGCCTCGGCCGTGTTCGCTTCCGGCGTGACGCCAGCGATATGGAACATCGGTGCCGCCGAGGTGGTGGCGAAAGCCGCGCCGAAGGCCTTCAGGTCGTCGAGTGTCGGATGGCTCTGTTCGAGCCCGCAGATCACCGGAATTTCACTGCCGCAGAGCAGACCGACGTGATAGCCGAGCAGCGGATAGAACGAATCATCCAGCGATTGCAGCGGCGGCAGATCGATCCGCAGCGTGGCGTGGCGTTGTTCGTCCAGATGGCATCCCACCCGCGGCGCGCGGCCGGTCAGGGCGATGCAAATGTCGAGGAAATCCGGGTACTTCAAGGTCCGCGCACCCAGCACGCTGTTGGCATACACCACGGCATTGGATTCCGCCCAGACGACCTGCTCGCCAGCGTGTGGCGCGCTGTCGAGCAGGTAGGGTGCGCAGGTAAAGCTGGCGCTGGCACCCATTTCGACATAAGCGTCGGCCAACTGGCTGGCCGGCTCGCCGAACGCGGCGGCAACGCCCATTTCCCGCCAGCGACGCTGATCCACGGAAATCGAGTTGAGGGTCGTCGGTACTTTTACCCGTCCACCCCAGTCCGCCAGTTGGCGTGCGAAGCGCAGGCTTGCCGGCCCGGTATAGATGCAGCCGTCGATATGCGCCTGAGTGATGTCCATCAGCTCCCGCGCGCCCTGGAGTTCAGCCATGCGCAGCAGAATCTGCATGGCGGCCTGGGTGGCCTTGCCTTGCTCCCCGGCAAGCATGGCCCGGTCCTGCGCGGTCAGGGCAATGTTCGTCGGTAACGCGTCTTCGGGAGCCGTTGAGGCGGTCCATTCATCGTTCGGCAGCTCGTCGAAACCCTGCACGACGCCGTTCTCGATTCGTATGTAACGAGCGCTGCGCAGAGCCGCGAAGGCGGTCTGTTCAACACTGATCACCGGTAGAGATTGGCCGAACAACAGCTGCGCCACCAGCACGCCGAGGGTGAGGATCTCCTCGGCTTCAGCGAAAACCAGCGCGGCGGGTGCATGACCGTTGAGGATCAATTCCAGCAGGACACTGCTCCCGGTACAGGAGCCGCGTCCGCTGGGGATTACCAGGACCTTGCCGGCGATATGCTCGCCGCTAAGAGGGTGGTGACGGTCGATTACCTCGCCACTGAAGGGATCGACGCCGCCCCAGAAACTTAAGCCCACGTCCGCGTGCAGACTGGCTGCCTGAGCGCCGCCAGGAACCAGACTGCGACCGATGAAACTGAGCGCAGGCTGGTGCCGAACGGAGGCGTGGTCGCTACGGCGCATCGTTACGCGCCGATCAGTAGTAAACGCCAGGTACGGTCAGATCGACCGGCTTGCCACCGACCCACTTCTCGTACAGTTCGGCATACCGGCCGGAGCGCACTTGCTGGTTGACGAACAGGTTCAGGTAATTGATCAGGCCGTACTCGTTGCGCTTGGCGGCGAGCGACACGTAGTCGATGACGTAAGGCGCATCGCCCGCGATCTTCAGGCCTTTGTACTTGCCCGATTTGATGGTCGAGGCCGCGACGGTGTTGGTGACGACGGTGGCGTCCACATGGCCCTGAGCGACGGCGAGAATGGTGTCGTTCTGCGACTGGTAGGCGCGGAAGCTGCCTTCGCCCCAACTTTTCACATCCTTCTCCAGCGCGATGGCTTCGAAGGTGCCGCTGGTGTTACCGACCGGGCGACCCTTGAGGTCGTCGTAGTTGTTGATGCCCGTCTCTTCGCGCGTCAGCACCACCATGTTGAAGGCGAAATAAGGAATGCTCATGCCCACCGTCTTGGCGCGCTCGAGCGTATCCGACGTGGAGGCAACGATCACATCCGCACGGCCGGAGACGAGGGCCGGGATCCGGTCTGGGAAGGGCGTTTCGACCACTTCCGCATCGACGCCGAGCACCTTGGCCAGGTCGTTGCAATAATCGACGTCGAACCCGGCTGGCTTGTTGCCTTCGTCGCGAAAGCCCATGGGCGGAAAGTCGAGGGTAACGGCGCAGCGCAGCTTGCCTGAGCCGATGATGTCATCGAGCTTGTCGGCTTGGGCAATGGAGGTGATGGAGGCGGCAAGCAGAGCGCTAACGGCCACAGCTAGGGTTTTCTTCATACAGTCCTCGTCGATGCGGTTGATCGTCCAATTGATTCAAGCAGCTATTTCGCGATTTCGTATACGTTATCCGTAAAGCAATAGCCGTGCCGGTCGGCCAAATGGAACGAGATAGAGAAATGAAACCGAGGCAAGCTGCTGCAGAGCGGCCCGCTAGAGCGGTGTCTACGCGCCAAGTACACGATTAACGACTGGATGACCGTTCGTCGGGCGAGCTGCAGAAGACCTGAAGTGAAGCGTAGCTGCTACAAATGGGAGCAGCGCGTTACCAAGGTGCCCGATGTTTGGATGGCAGGGCGTTTCGATACGCGCTGGGTGACAGTCCAGTCAGCGCACGAAACTGACGGCTGAAGGCGCTGTGATCGGCATAACCGCAGCGCAGCGCGATTTCGGTGATGGGCAGCGGCCCGCCGAGCAGATCGGCCGCTGCATCCAGCCGAGCCTTGTGAATCATTTGCCGAGGCGTCAGGCGGAATACCCGTTTACACAACCGTTCCAGTTGGGCGACCGAGAGCCCGGCAATGGCCGTGAGTTCGGACAGCCTGATCGCGCCGGAATGATTTGTGCGGATATGTGCATCAACTGCAGCGAGTTTGAGGTAGGCCGGATTGTTGGCCTCGGGTGCCTGCAGGTCGATGGAAACCCCGGCCATGCCGATGATCAGGCCTTGCGGATTACGCAGTGCCAGTTTGTGCGTCATGCACCAGCCCGGCTCGCGGCCTGGGTACAGGTGCAGTTCAAGTTGATTCTGCAGGCGTAGTCCCAGGCTGAGCACACGCCGGTCCTGGTCGGTGTACTGCGCGCCGAAGCCGGTCGGAAACACCTGTTCGGCCGTCAGCCCAATCAGCGCACCGGGATCGCTATGGCCGCAGCGCTCGGCCAGGGTACGGTTGGCCAGGCTGTAACGGGCCTCAGTGTCCTTGATGAAGAACACCACCTCCGGCATCGCATCGAACAACGGCGCAATCAGCTTCAGGCTGGCAAGCAGCGTGGGCAGATCCCGGGGTGGGTCGGTCGGAAGCAGGGTGAGCATCGGCGCGCTACGAGCTGGGAAAATCCGAGGATACGGCCGGCGGCGAGTGAATGGTAGGCAGTGGCTGGCTCAGGACAGCGCTTCATGTCGCTCGGCCGTCGGTTCGGCGTCGGGCAAGGCAATCAGCGTCCCGATGCGGGCCGGGCTGATCGGCTGGCGCGGTTTTGGCGGTTGCCAGCCGAACAGAACGTTGCTCGCCGCGCCGCAGATCCGGCCCTGGCAGGCACCCATTCCGCAGCGGCTTTCGAGCTTGGCTTCGACCCAGCTGCTGTGGCCCACCATCGCCGAATAGGGCACATCCTCGCACCGGCATATCAGGGTGTCGGGAGCCGCCAGGGTTCTCAGCTGTTCGCTGAGCTGGAAGGTACGCGCCAGCAGGTCGGCGAAATTCTGCCAGCGTTGACGCTCGGCGAATCGCGCCTTGCTTCGCTTGAGGTCGCCCACCGCGGCATAACCAGCAATGCGACCTTCGGCCAGCGCCAGTTCACTGCCGCCGAAGCCGGTGCATTCGCCGGCTGCAAAGTGATCCGTCAGACTCGTCTGCTGGTAAGCATCGACCCGAAGCGCGCCCCCGCTGAGCGCACTGCCCAGCACCTGACCGAGTTCGGTGTTCGGAATGAGTCCGAAACCGCAGGCCAGGTGATCGCAGGCGATTTCCGAAACCTTACCGTTGTGGCTCAAACGCACCGCTTCCACGCGGTCGGTTCCAAGTGCTGCCAGCACATGGGTGCCGCTGCGATAACAGCGATCGCTTAGTTTTAATGCCTGCAGTGCTTTGCTCGGCCAGCTTGGCAGGCGTGCGGCGAAATGGATTACGGCTTTTAGAGGCGCTTGTTCTGCAATGCACAGCAGGCGCGCGCCGGCGTTTTTTGCCGTCGCGGCGCAGGCTAAAAGAAGTGGACCGCTTCCTGCGATGACCAGACGTTTGCCGGTCACCGGCATTCCGCCCTTGATAAGCGCCTGCAGCCCGCCGGCGCCGGTCACTCCGGGCAGTGTCCAGCCGGGAAACGGTAGCAATAGCTCGCGCGCGCCGGTACATAGAATCAGCTTGTCGTAACCGACCAGATGCCCTTGCTCAGCGTCTTCGAGCAGTAGACGCTTGCCGCCCGGCGCGGCGACTACTCGAGTGCCGTTATGGAGCTCGATGTTCGCCGCCTGTGCCAATGCCTGCCGGTGCTGGCGTGCCGTGGGCGGCACCTTGACGTGTGGCCCGTCGCGCCAGATCTGCCCACCCGCTGTTGGGTTATCGTCGAGCACGGCGATGCTTGCCCCGCTGGGTGCGGCGGCGAGCGCGGCAGCCATTCCGGCAGGGCCGGCGCCGACGATCAGGATGTCGTAGTGAGATTTCATGGGCGGGTTTCCACGGTCATGCCGGTGACGCAGGGCGTCTGGCAAGCGAGGCGGCGCTGCCCGTTGATGGTGACGCGGCATTCCTGGCAGATACCCATGCCGCAGAGTGGCGCGCGCCGCTGGCCGGATACCGAGGTGCGGCTGCTGCCATCGCCGCCGAGATACAGCGCCGCGGCTACCGTCGTGCCGGGCGCAACCTGAAGCACACGGCCGTCCAGCGTGATTTCAATCATGGCCTAGGTTTCCCATGGCGTAGGCGGGCGCCGACGACCCGCCTGATGAAGGAATGAAGCGTGCTGGGCTGTAGGGTTCGATGGCCATTGCCGACGGCCTTCCCAAAAGCTGTGCGGTCAGCAATTCGGCAGTGCCGGGTGCCGTGGTCACACCCAGCCCCTCATGGCCGACCGCCAACCACAGCCCTGACTGTTGCGGATGTTCGCCCACCAGCGGCAGGCCATCCGGACTCGCAGCGCGAAAACCGGTCCAGCTGCGAATGGCGTTCATCCGGGCGAGCCCCGGCATATAGTCGACGGCGCGCTTGAGCATTCGCGCCAGCATCCAGCTGTCGATTTCCGGGTCGCGGGTGCCGAACTGCCGCGAGGAGCCGATGAACAATTGCCCGGTCGGGCGCGGCTGGATGTTGCAGGCCACCGATGGCCCCGCGCTATTGTGCGCACTGGTGACGTAGCCCAGCTCGACCAGGGTATGCGTAACCTTGCCGGGATAGCGATCAGTGATCACCAAGTGGCCTTTTTTCGGCTGGATCGGCAGGTCAGGGCAAAGCTCGGTTGCGTGAATGCCGTTAGCCAGCACCACTGCCTGCGCACGCAGGCTGCTGCCGTCACTCAACTCGACCTGTTGACCCTGGACGCATGTCACGCACGCCTGCCTCTGGACGATGTGCTTGCCGCCCTGGGCAATCAGCCAGCGCGCCGCGTTGGGTGCATAGATGATGCCGTCCCCACTGACTTTCAGTGCGCCATGCAGCCCGCTGCGCAATTCCGGTTCCGCTGCTCTCAGTGCGGCGCCGCCGAGCAGTTCGCAGCTCATGCCCTGCTCGGACAAGGTGGCCAGCTTGTGCTCGGCCACCGCCATCTCCGCCTCGTTGGCTGCGAGCCAGAGCGTCCCGTTGTTGCGATAGCCGCAGCTGTCGTCCATCAGACGTCCCAATTCCCGCCAGCGTTGAATCGAATAGTCGCTCAGCGCCAGCTCGGCCGGGTTATCGTCCAGTGCCACCAGATGGCCCATCCCGGCTGCCGTAGCACCTCCACGCTGGGCGTCGAGGAGCAGAACGTCGAGGCCATTGGCCGCCAGTTCGTTTGCACAGGCCGCACCAACGATGCCGGCGCCAATGATGATGACATCGGCATTCACACCCGAATGCCCCAGCCAAAGGGGTCGTCGTCTTCGATCAGCAGGGTTGCTTCGGCGCTCAGGTGAGCGCGCCCGCGAATGGTGGGCACGATGCACGCTCCGTCCAGCTCGTAACTGGCGAGAAATTCACTGCCGATGACACTCGCCTGCCGCCAGATTTCGCCGGGTTGTAGTTTGCCGTCAGCTGCTAGACAGGCCAGCTTGGCGCTGGTGCCAGTGCCGCACGGCGAGCGGTCATAGGCCTTGCCGGGGCACAGGACGAAGTTGCGACTGTCGGCTTGCTGCGAATCCGCTGCGTTCGCGTGGTCGGCGCTTGGCGATGAGACGCCCGGCTGGCTACCCGCCTCCTCAGGATCGGCAAACAGCTCGATATGGTCGATTTCGCCGCCGTCTTCACCATGTACGCCCTGCGCTTCGAGTGCCTGGCGCACCGCCCAGGTATAGGCAGTGAGCGCCTCGATATTGCCGCCTGCGATGCGCTGCCCATGCTCGGACACGAGAAAGAACCAGTTGCCGCCCCAGGCGATATCGCCGGTCACCGTGCCGAGACCTGGCACCTCGACGCTCACGGCCTTGCGGTAGCGATAGGCGGGCACGTTGCGCACGCTCACCGATCGGTCTTCATGAAGGGTCGCCTGCACCGTACCCACCGGCGTCTCGATGCGGTGAACCCCGGGCTGAATGCGCCCCAGGTGCGCCAGCGATACCACCAGGCCGATGGTGCCGTGACCACACATGCCCAGGTAGCCCGTGTTGTTGAAGAAGATCACGCCGGCACAGGCCGTCGGGTCTACCGGTTCGCAGAGCAGCGCACCCACCAGCACGTCGTTGCCGCGTGGTTCGAGCATGGTTGCAGCACGCCAGCGGTCATGCTGTTCGGCAAGCAGACGGCGGCGTTCGGCCATGCTGCCGGTTCCAAGCTGAGGAAACCCATCGATAACCAGCCGGGTTGGTTCGCCACCGGTGTGACTGTCGAGAATCTGAATGCGCTTCATGGCCGCCCTGCCTGTACGGGGAATAAGTGGCAAGCATCCAACGGCTGCCTGCTTACGGCTTGAGTGTTTTCGCTTGAGCAGATGACGAAATCGGCATAGGCCAGGCGGGTATTTCGATACCGGCCCAGCGATGGCCGTGAGGCAGATGCTCGAACAGCGCCCGACACACACCAATGATGTGACGTTCGATCAGTTCCGCACACAGATCCACGTCGCCGCTGCGACAGGCGCGGAGGATTTCGCGATGTTCCAGATCAGCACCGTGTTTGCCTTCATGAATGCTCATCTGTACCCGCAGGTAGCGCTCGACCTTGTCATGGATGGAGCGGATCATCTGCATCATGAACGGCCGTTGCGCCGGTCCGTAGAGGCAGGCGTGAAAGGCCCAGTTCAGCTCGGCCCAGCGCGCCGCATTGTCTTCGTGCACGAATTCGGCACAGATCGACTCGGCCTCGGCAAAGGTGGCTTCGCTCATGTTGGGCACAGCGAGCCGGATGATCTGAGTTTCCAGCAGCACCCGCACTTCGAATATTTGCGCCAGCTCCGGCTCGGTCAGTACCGTTACCACGGCACCCTTGTTGCGCTGGAATGACACCAATCCTTCAGCTTCCAGGCGCTTGAGCGCTTCACGTACCGGTATTTTGCTGACATTGAACAGCCGCGCCACGTCATCCTGGCGCACTGGCTCTCCCTCGGCGAACTGACCGCTGATAATCGCCTCACGCAGATGCTTGGCAATCACTTCGGAAGCCGAGGGGACGATACCGAGGTTCGGTGCGTTGAAGGAGTTGAGCGGCACAGCGATGACTCTAATGAACAGGGGATGGGCCAGAGAATATCGTATACGTAAATCCGCTTCACCTTTTCCGACAAAGGGCCGAGCGCCGTCAGCAGCCTCGCCGAACCCTACTGTTCGCCTGCGCTGAAGCGCCGCTCCAGCGCGTTGATCCGTTGCCGCTCGGTACGGGCGAAGGCAAAGAAGGTCTGTGCCACGGGTGACAGGTATTTTCCACGCGGGTGCACCAGGCACCAGCTGCGCATCAGCGGCAGTTCTTCGACGGGTAACTCGCGAAGCGCGCCGATCTTTAGTTCGCGGAGTACCGCGTGCCTAGGCAGCAGCGCCAGGCCGAGTCCGGCCAGCACGGCTTCACGCTGTGCTTCCATCGAGCCGAGTTCCATGGTCTGGTCGAAATGCGCACGTTTCTGATCGCAGTAACGCTCCGTGGCGCGCCGGGTGCCGGAGCCGGGCTCGCGGATCAGCAAGGGCCAGGCGGTGAGGTCCTGCAGTGTCAGCGCCGCCCTGCTGCACAGTGGATGGTCCGCTGGCGCGACGGCAACGATGGCGTTGTCCAGGAAGGGCAGGAATTCCAGGTCCATGTCCGTCGGCACTTGGGAGATCAGTAGCAGGTCGTCGCGGTTGGCGTTCAACCGGTGGATTGCCTGAGCGTGATTGACCACCACGAGCTGCAGGCTGACTTCAGGGTGCAGCTGACGAAACGACGCGAACAGGTGGGGAGCGAAGTACATGGCGCTCGATTCCACCGCCAATTTCAGTCGGCCCTGCAACGAGCCTTGCAAGGTCGACAATTGCATGTCGAGGCTTTCCAGCCTGCCGAATATGTCTTCGCTGGTGCGTCTGAGCGCTTCGGCGGCTTCGGTCAAATACAGCTTTTTGCCGGAATACTCGAACAGCGGCTGGCCCAGCAGCTCCTCCAGCTGACGAATCTGCAGGCTGACAGCGGGCTGGGTCAGGGCCATCTGTTCAGCCGCACGGCTGTAGGAATGGTTGTCGCAGACCGCCCGGAACACGCGCAGCTGGCGCAATGTCATGCGCATCAATGACTTTCTCATGGGGCCTCTAGCGGGTCTCGTTTTGCGGATATCGGTCGCCGATGACGCTATTCGACGGCGCTATATAAGTTAAAACTTATGCTTAGCCAAACAATTATTCATTTTCGGTAATTGCTGCGTAAAGGGTAGGGTAAAAAACATCGCCTGAAGCGGCGTTATCACACGGTCCGACACGGGACTGCCTGCTCACTGATCCGAGGGACGAAGCGTGATCAAGAAGCTGCTGATCGCCAACCGCGGGGAAATTGCCGTCCGCATCGTGCGGGCTTGCGCAGAAATGGGCGTGCGCTCGGTGGCGGTATTTGCCGAGCCCGATCGCCATGCGCTGCACGTCAAACGTGCCGACGAGGCCTATTTCATTGGCGAAGATCCGCTGGCGGGTTACCTGAACCCGCGCAAGCTGGTGAATCTGGCTGTAGAGACCGGCTGCGATGCCTTGCACCCCGGTTATGGTTTCCTTTCCGAGAACGCCGAACTGGCGGAAATATGCGCCGAGCGCGGTATTCGCTTCGTGGGTCCCAGTGCCGAAGTGATTCGCCGCATGGGCGACAAGACCGAAGCGCGGCGCAGCATGATCAAGGCGGGTGTGCCGGTCACCCCTGGCACCGAAGGCAACGTAGCGGATGTCGAAGAAGCGCTGGCCGCGGCTGATGGCATCGGCTATCCGGTGATGCTCAAGGCCACTTCGGGTGGCGGTGGTCGCGGTATCCGCCGCTGCAATTCGCGAGACGAACTGGCCCAGGCCTATCCGCGGGTCATCTCCGAGGCGACCAAGGCGTTCGGCTCGGCCGACGTGTTTCTTGAAAAATGCATCGTCGAGCCCAAGCACATCGAGGCGCAGATCCTCGCCGACTCCTTGGGCAATACCGTGCACCTGTTCGAGCGCGACTGCTCGATCCAGCGGCGCAACCAGAAACTCATCGAGATCGCCCCCAGCCCGCAGCTGACCCCGGAACAGCGCGCCTACATCGGCGACCTGGCGGTGCGGGCGGCCAAGGCGGTGGGCTACGAGAACGCCGGTACCGTGGAGTTTCTGCTCGCCGATGGCGAGGTGTACTTCATGGAGATGAACACTCGGGTGCAGGTGGAGCACACCATCACCGAGGAAATCACCGGCATCGACATCGTCCGCGAGCAGATCCGCATCGCCTCCGGCCTGCCGCTCTCGGTCAAGCAGGAGGACATCCAATATCGCGGCTTCGCCCTGCAGTTCCGCATCAACGCCGAGGACCCGCGCAACAATTTCCTGCCCTGTTTCGGCAAGATCACCCGCTATTACGCGCCGGGCGGCCCGGGCGTGCGCACCGATACGGCGATTTACACCGGTTACACCATCCCGCCGTACTACGACTCAATGTGCTTGAAGCTGATCGTCTGGGCGTTGACCTGGGAAGAGGCATTGGCGCGGGGTTCGCGCGCGCTGGACGACATGCGTGTGCAGGGTGTGAAAACCACCGCCTTCTACTACCAGAAGATTCTTGAAAACCCGGATTTTCGCAGCGGGCAGTTCAACACCAGCTTCGTCGACAACCATCCGGAATTGATGACTTACTCGATCAAGCGCAAGCCGAGCGAACTGGCCCTGGCCATCGCCGCCGCCATCGCCGCCCACGCAGGCCTGTGAGGAACGAACCATGACTGCTCAGAAGAAAATCACCGTTACCGACACCATCCTGCGCGATGCCCATCAGTCGCTGATCGCGACCCGCATGCGCACCGAAGACATGCTGCCGATCTGCGAGAAGCTCGACCGCGTCGGCTATTGGTCGCTCGAAGTGTGGGGTGGCGCGACGTTCGATGCCTGCGTGCGCTTCCTCAAGGAAGACCCCTGGGAGCGTCTGCGCCAGCTCAAGGCCGCGTTGCCCAATACTCGCCTGCAGATGCTGTTGCGCGGACAGAACCTGCTGGGTTACCGCCACTACGCCGACGACGTGGTCGAGGCGTTCTGCGCCAAGGCGGCGGACAACGGCATTGACGTGTTCCGTATCTTCGACGCGATGAACGACGTGCGGAACCTGGAAACCGCCATCAAGGCCGTGAAGAAGACCGGCAAGCACGCCCAGGGCACTATCGCCTACACGACGAGCCCGGTGCACACCGTCGAGCTCTTCGTCGAGCAGGCCAAGACCATGCGCGACATGGGTGTCGATTCGATCGCCATCAAGGACATGGCGGGTCTGCTGACCCCCTTTGCCACCGGCGATCTGGTGCGCGCGCTGAAAGCCGAGGTGGATCTGCCGGTGTTCATCCACTCGCACGACACCGCCGGCGTGGCCAGCATGTGTCAGCTCAAGGCCATCGAGAACGGCGCCGACCACATCGATACGGCGATTTCATCCATGGCCTGGGGCACCAGCCATCCGGGCACCGAGTCGATGGTCGCCGCGCTGCGCGGCACGCCGTATGACACGGGCCTCGATCTGGAGCTGATCCAGGAGATCGGCTTGTACTTCTATGCGGTGCGCAAGAAGTACCACCAGTTCGAAAGCGACTTCACCGGCGTCGATACCCGGGTACAGGTCAATCAGGTGCCCGGCGGGATGATTTCCAACCTGGCCAACCAGCTCAAGGAGCAGGGCGCGCTCAACCGCATGGACGAAGTGCTCGCCGAGATCCCACGCGTGCGCAAGGATCTGGGCTACCCGCCGCTGGTGACGCCGACCTCGCAAATCGTCGGCACCCAGGCGTTCTTCAATGTGCTGGCCGGTGAGCGCTACAAGACCATCACCAATGAAGTGAAGCTCTACCTGCAGGGCCGTTACGGCAAGGCGCCGGGCACTATCGATGCCAAGCTGCAGCGCCAGGCCATCGGTGGTGAAGAGATCATCGAGGTCCGCCCGGCGGACCTGATCAAGCCGGAGCTGGACAAGCTGCGCCAGGACATCGGTGCGCTGGCCCATAGCGAAGAGGACGTGCTGACCTATGCCATGTTCCCCGATATCGGCCGCAAATTCCTCGAGGAGCGCGAGGCCGGCACCCTGCAACCGGAAGTGCTGTTGCCTATTCCGGATGGCAGCGCGGTAAGCGCCGCGACCGGCGAGGGCGTGCCGACCGAATTCGTCATCGACGTGCACGGCGAAAGCTACCGCGTCGATATCACCGGTGTGGGCGTCAAGGGTGAGGGCAAGCGGCACTTCTTCCTCTCCATCGACGGCATGCCGGAGGAAGTGGTATTCGAGCCGTTGAACAACTTCGTCGGCGAGGGCGGCAGCAAGCGCAAGCAGGCCAGCGCGCCTGGCGACGTCAGCACCAGCATGCCCGGTAACGTGGTCGATGTGCTGGTCAAGGTTGGCGACGTGGTCAAGGCTGGGCAGGCGGTGCTGATCAGCGAAGCGATGAAGATGGAAACCGAGATTCAGGCACCCATAGCCGGTACGGTGAAGGCCGTGCATGTGGCCAAGGGCGACCGGGTCACCCCCGGCGATCTGCTGATCGAGATCGAGGCCTGACAGATGTCCCTTGGGGAGCCGCAAGGCTCCCTTTTTTTGCTCGCGTTCTGCTGATCATCGAACGATACGGGAGATACCGGCGAAGCACCGGATCGCCGACGCTGTTCTGATCAAGCAGATCGCGGTGTAGGGGCAACTCAGCGCTTCAGGCGGGTTTGCTTGCGCAGTTCCATCAGATCGCCTTGGGTGCAGGTCAGCGGTTCGGCGCCGGTCAGGTCATAGCAGCGCTGACCGAAGCCCATCGGCCAATAGATGATGCCGCCGGGTGGCCAGAAGATCGACGCGACGCGAAAGCGCGCACGCAGTTTGCCTTGCTGCAGCAGTTCGCCTTGATCATTGCTGAGCGTGTAGGGAATGCCGCCAGCGGCGGTCCAGAAGAACGGACGGGTCTTGACCAGGCCCTGGGAGTATTGTTGCGGTCGCTCATAGACGGACACCTGGCTGTGTTCCGGCAGCTTGAAATAAGTCGCGGTGGAGCAACCGCTGAGGAAGATAGCGAGTGCCAACAGGCTCGCTGCACGTTTCAACAACATATCGATTCAGTCCTTGTGATGATGCCCAGGGCACACACCGTGCCCTGTAAAGCGGGCGGCACTATACCCCCGGCCAAGGATGATGGCGAAGTCGTGGCGCTGAACGGCGCATTGCAAAGCCACCGTCGAGGCTGCCTTGTTGTCTAGCGGTACCGGCTCGATGTAGCGCTGCCCGCGCTCTGGGCCTCGATCTTGCTGTGGGGGTGTTTGGAAGGGTCAGGTGGCTTGGCTTTCCGGGTCAAAGCACATGACGGTACTGCAGAAAGCCGGAACGCTCGGCGATGCGATCGTACAGCTGCATGCCGGTGTGGTTGCTCTCGTGAGTCAGCCAATGCACCTTCGAGCTGCCGGCAGCACGGGCCTGGGCATAGACATGCTCGATCAGGCGACGTCCGACGCCGGTGCCGCGCAGCCCCGGGCTGACGAACAGATCCTGAAGGTAGCAGCTGTCTTCCACGGTCCAGTTGGAGCGATGGAAGATCCACTGCACCAGGCCGATCGCCTGCCCGTCCAGCCAGGCCAGTGCGGCATGGGTGGGTTCGGTGGGTTCGAGGAAGCGCTGCCAGGTGCTGGCGCTGGTCTGGGCTGGCATTTCGCTCTGGTAGAAGTGCAGATAACCCTGCCAGAGCGTCAGCCAGGCATCATGATCATCGGATGTTACGGGGCGAATTTGGAGAGGCGACATGGTGGTTTTCCATCTGGTGTGATCGGGACACTGAATGGCCTGCGGCAGGTCTGGCATTGACTGTGATGATCATCGGCTGCCTGGCGTCTGTAGCCTAAGACGCAATGAGCCTGCGCGCCAATTCACTGGTGTGCCGCGACTTTTCACCCATGGAACCCTGTATGCAAAACCTGTTGAACGAGATACTCGATGAAGTCCGCCCGCTGCTCGGTCAGGGCAAGGTAGCGGACTACATCCCCGCGCTGGCGGACGTGCCGGCCGATCAGCTGGGTATCGCCGTTTGCAGCGCGTCCGGCGAGATCTACCACGCGGGCGATGCCAGTACGCCGTTTTCGATCCAGAGTATTTCCAAGGTATTCAGCCTGGTGCAGGCGATTCAGCATGGTGGCGAGTTTCTGTGGGAGCGGCTGGGCCACGAGCCGTCCGGCCAGCCGTTCAATTCGCTGGTGCAACTTGAGTTCGAGCGCGGCCGGCCACGCAACCCCTTCATCAACGCCGGCGCGCTGGTGATCTGCGACATCAACCAGTCGCGCTTCGCCGTGCCGGCGCTGTCCATGCGCGACTTCGTCAGGCACCTGTCCGGCAATCCGCAGATCGTCTCCGATACGCGGGTCGCCGATTCGGAGTATCAGCACCGGGCGCGCAACGCAGCGATGGCCTACCTGATGCAGGCATTCGGCAACTTCCACAACGATGTCGAGGCGGTGCTGCGTAGCTATTTTCATCACTGCGCGTTGCGCATGAGCTGCATCGACCTGGCCCGAGCGTTCGGCTTTCTCGCCCGCGCCGGAGCGTGCCCGGAGGGCGGCGCGCCGGTGCTGAGCCCGCGGCAGGTCAAGCAGGTCAATGCCATCATGGCCACCAGCGGCCTGTATGACGAGGCCGGCAACTTCGCCTACCGTGTCGGCTTGCCCGGTAAAAGCGGTGTCGGTGGTGGCATCGTCGCGGTGGTGCCGGGGCGCTTCACCGTCTGCGTCTGGTCGCCTGAGCTGAACCAGGCCGGCAACTCGCTGATCGGCATGGCGGCGCTGGAGAAGCTGTCGCAGCGCATCGGCTGGTCAATCTTCTGAGGGCCGGTCGCGATTCGATTCATCAGCCGGGGCAGGGCCCCGGTTGCGTTACGGTCTGTCACCCATCGAGGGGCTGGCCTTAAGCGTGCAACGTATCCATCAACCATAAATAAAGAGAGATCGCCATGAGTCTCGAAGACAAGACGACCGAAACGGCGCAGGAGGCGCTCGATAATCTGATCGCGGGGGTTATGCAGTTCCGCGAAGATGTCTATCCGCAGCAGCGCGAGCTGTTCAGCAAGCTGGCCAACGAGCAGACGCCGCGCGCGATGTTCATCACCTGCGCGGACTCGCGCATCCTGCCGGAGCTGATCACCCAGAGCTCGCCAGGCGACCTGTTCGTCACGCGTAACGTCGGCAATATCGTGCCGCCTTACGGGGTCATGAACGGGGGCGTATCGACCGCCATCGAGTTCGCCGTCATGGCCCTCGGGGTTCATCACATCATTGTCTGCGGGCACTCAGACTGCGGTGCGATGAAAGCGGTGCTGAATCCGTCCAGCCTGGACAAGATGCCGACCGTGAGAACCTGGTTGCGGCATGCCGAGGTGGCGCGCACGGTGGTGGAGGCCAATTGTGGCTGCGCCGATCACAACACCTTGGGCATCCTGACCGAGGAAAACGTACTGGCGCAGCTCGATCACCTGCGCACCCATCCCTCGGTCGCGGCGCGGCTCGCCAGTGGCGACCTGTTCATTCACGGCTGGGTGTACAACATCGGCACCAGCGAAATTCGTGCCTACGATGCGTCGCGCGGTGAGTTTCGCCTGATTGGCGATGGCCCGCTGCCGATGGCTACGCCCAAGTCGCGCTACGTTTGACGGCTTTTCGACGCAAGGCGCCTCTACGGCGCCTTGCGGTCGCGGATCAGGTCGCGGAGATCCGGCGTCTCGCTGCAGCGGGCGTACCCTTCACTGATGACCTCGTTCGGTGCCTGCTGCAGACGGTTCACCGCTTCGGCCGGGGTGTCCTTGTTCAAGGCCAGATAAAGATCGGTCGGTTGGAAACTCAGCACCTTCTGTAAGCCGTCCGCGCCGCGCTGTTTGGCGTGGTAGCGCCAGACTGGATCGGCTGTTGCCCGGAGGACGATGCGCCCGCTGAGCAATTTGCGCAGGTTCTCTTCCTCGCTCAGGCTGTCGATCGGCTGTAATCCCTGGCTCGTTAGAAGCGAGAAAGTCTATCGATCTGAACCGGATCGAACCCCGCCACGACGCAGCTCGACGGCGTTCGAGGCGACCGCTGGAGCAGGCGAGATTATGCGAAAGTGCTCGATGCTTGCGGTAATGCAGAAAGCTGGCGAGTGGACTATGCAGTCTGGCTCGATGGGATGCTGGAGCGCCGCGCTGCAAGCCGGCGCACCGATTTCAAGCGGATCGTGGTGCGGCGCTACTTATGCAGCACGAATTGACCAGTAAAACGCACGGCATCGCGACCGTCGGCGGCGAGTATCCGGCTGGTCAGCGTGAGGCGGGAGCGGCCACGCCGACGGTAGATGGTTTCGAAGCGACTCCAGGCCTGATCGTCCGGCGCCGAGCAAATCGCGGTGGCGTCGTCCACGACCGGCAGCGGATAGTCGATCTGACCTTCGTGGATAACAATGTGGCCGTCTTCGATTCCGGCCTCTCGCAAGCGCAGATGCAGCCAGCCCCAGCCAGCCAGCACCGACGCACAATACAAGCTGCCGCCGAACATGCTGCTCTTGTGGTTGATGTTCGCTTGTAGCGGGACCTTCAGGCGCAACTCGTGATTCTCCCATTGCTCGACACGCAGGCCCATCGCCCGGGTCAGTGGGATATCGTGATGCAGAATGGCTTCCAGGTAACGGCTGTCGCGGCTCATGCCGGGTGGATTCCTAAACGTTTGCAGATACAGGCAGACGTCAAGCATGACTGCTGAGTCACGAGATTGCCAGTTTCCACATACGCTTTTTTTGCGGTTTCCCAGGCGTCACTCGACGGTCAGGATGCGACGTGGCAGCGCGCTTCAGCGCACAGCGCTTTTCTGCTGGTAGGCACAGTAACCGGGGCGCGGCCCGATCCTGGGATGGTTGCGACAGGTATCCGGCCGTTTGGCATAGACCGTGCACAAGCGTGTCTTGCGATCAAGGTAGAGGCAGTCTCCGTTGGCGAGTCGGGTCAGGGTGAAAATGCCATGCTTCTGATTGAAGTGCTCGACGATGCCGGCTTTGCTCAGGCGCTTGGCGACGTTTTTCGGCGGTTCGTCACGCTCGAACGCATCGACCACTTCCAGGCGGATCAGGTCATCGATGCGCACCTCGACCGGCAATGTGCAGCAGGTCGCATGGCAATCGCGGCACAGCCCGTTGCTGTAGCGCGCCCAGGTTTCCAGGCGGTCGGGGTCAGCAGAAGCAATCAATCTTGTCTTCACGGCAGCGGTATCGATCAGGGCGGCGCGCGATCATAACGGCCCCCTGTGGAATTTCCAGCGAATCCGACGAGTCGAACGCCGGACAAACGGTCACGCAGAGTCAGCGGAAACCTGCAAACCTGTCTGTATTGCCCTTTTTACGAGGCAGCCCTGTAGCGCTGCCATGAATTCTTCATCCCCATTTTCAGATTCATGAGGTCTGTCCATGTCGCAAGAATCGTCCGCTCCCAATACCGATGAAATCGCAGCCTTTCGCAACGCGATCATCAGCAAGCTGACCTACTCGATCGGCAAAGACCCCGAAAACGCGTCCAACCATGACTGGTTCGAGGCGGTGGCCCTGGCCACTCGCGACCGTATGATCGATCAGTGGATGGACCGCACGCGCCAGGGCTATCGCGAAGGCAAGAAGCGGGTGTACTACCTCTCGCTGGAATTTCTCATTGGTCGGCTGCTCACCGATAGCCTGAGCAACCTGGGGCTGCTGGACGTGGCTCGCGAGGCATTGGCTGGCGTCGATGTGGATTTCGAGACCATTCGCATGGCCGAACCGGATGCTGCGCTGGGCAACGGCGGCCTGGGGCGGCTGGCGGCCTGCTTCATGGAAAGCATGGCGACGCTGGGCGTCGCGGCGCATGGCTATGGGATTCGTTACGATCACGGGCTGTTTCGTCAGGCCATCGTCGACGGTTGGCAGCACGAGCAGACCGAAACCTGGCTGAATTTCGGTAATCCGTGGGAGTTCGAACGCCCCGAAGTGACTTATCTGATCGGCTTTGGCGGCAGCGTCACGGCGATGCCGCACGACGCAACCGGGCCGGACCAACCGAAGCATTTCTGGCACTGGGCCGAGGGCGTGCGCGCCATTGCTTATGACACGCCGGTGGTCGGCTGGCGCGGGGCGAGCGTCAATACGCTGCGGTTGTGGCGAGCCCGTGCCGAGGCGGATTTCCATCTGGAACGTTTCAACGCGGGTGACCACATTGGGGCCGTCGCCGAGGAAGCCCGCGCCGAGAGCATCTCGCGAGTGCTGTATCCGGCCGACAGTACCGAAGCCGGCCAAGAGCTGCGCCTGCGCCAGGAATACTTCTTCGTCGCCGCCTCGCTGCAAGATCTGATACGGCGGCACCTGGACCAACGCGGCACGCTGCTGAACCTCCCAGAATTCGCCGCCATCCAGCTCAACGACACCCACCCGGCCATCGCGGTGGCGGAGCTGATGCGGCTGTTGGTCGACGTGCATGACATTCCCTGGCGCAAGGCGTGGGAGCTGACCGTCGGCACCCTGTCCTATACCAACCACACCCTGCTGCCGGAAGCCCTGGAAACCTGGCCGGTGGGGCTGATGGAGCGCCTGCTGCCGCGCCACATGCAGATCATCTACCTGATCAATGCGCAGCATCTCGATGCCTTGCGTGAGCGGGGTGTGCACGATCTTGACCTGCTGCGCTCGGTATCGCTGATCGAGGAAGGGCACGGCCGGCGGGTGCGCATGGGCAACCTGGCATTCCTCGGTTCGCATTGCATCAATGGCGTCTCGGCGCTGCACACCGGATTGATGCGCGAGACGGTATTCACCGATCTGCATTCGCTGTACCCGAAGCGCATCAGCAACAAGACCAACGGGATCACCTTCCGCCGCTGGCTGTACCAGTCCAATCCACAGCTGACCCGATTGCTGGTCGAACACATCGGCGAGGAGCTGCTCGACGCGCCAGAAACCATGCTGCGCCAATTGGAGCCTTTCGCCGATCAGCCGGACTTTCGCGCCCGCTTCGCCGCCCAGCGACTGGGCAACAAACAGCTGTTGGCACGGATGATTCAGGAGCGGCTGGGTATCAGTGTCGATCCGAATGCGCTGTTCGATGTTCATGTCAAACGCATCCACGAATACAAGCGGCAGCTGCTCAATCTGCTGCATACCGTGGCGCTGTATCAGGCAATTCGCTCCGACCCGGGCGGCAGCTGGGTGCCGCGTGTGAAGATCTTCGCCGGCAAGGCAGCCGCCAGTTACCACACGGCCAAGCTGATCATCAAACTGACCAACGACATCGCGCGGACCATCAACGATGACCCGACGGTGCGCGGCCTGCTCAAGGTGGTGTTCCTGCCCAACTACAACGTTAGTCTGGCCGAGCGCATCATTCCGGCTGCCGACCTGTCCGAGCAGATTTCCACCGCGGGACTCGAAGCCTCCGGCACCAGCAACATGAAGTTCGCCCTCAACGGCGCGCTGACGATCGGCACGCTCGATGGCGCCAACGTTGAAATGTGCGAGCAGATCGGTGCCGAGCACATGTTTATTTTCGGCTTGACCGCCCAAGAGGTCGAAGCGCGCAAACAGGCCAACGAATACAACGCCGAAGCCACCATCATCGATTCTCCGCGGCTCAACGAAGTGCTGATGGCGATTCGCAACGGTGCCTTCTCTGCGGATGATCCCTCGCGTTACACGGCGTTGATCGACGGCCTCAAATGGCACGACACGTTCATGGTCTGTGCCGATTTTGAGGCGTACTGGCAGGCACAGCTGGACGTCGAGGCGCGCTGGCGCGATGCCGACAGCTGGTGGCGTTCGGCGGTGCTGAACACGGCGCGCACGGGCTGGTTCTCGTCTGACCGGACCATCCGCGAATACGCTGAGGAAATCTGGAAGGTGCTCTGATCGCAACGGGGCGAGCGCCTGCAAAGCTGCGGCGTGCACTGCAGGCGCTCGCCCTGCCAGAGGAGCAAAGCGCTTGCTAGAGCGGCTGGCTGAAGAACGCTGCAGGCACGTTGCCGGTGCGCTGAACTCTGCGGCCTCTGGGCGGGTCTGAGGAGGGTTAGTTTCCCCCTGGCCTGCTAAACTGCGCGGGTTTTTCCATCCTCCGGAGTCATTTCATGTCACGCGTAACCCTGAGTCGCTACCTGATCGAGCAGACCCGCTGTAACAACACCCCTGCGGACCTGCGTTTTCTTATCGAGGTAGTGGCCCGAGCGTGCAAGGAAATCAGCCACGCCGTTTCCAAAGGCGCGCTGGGCGGCGTACTTGGCTCGACTGAAACCGAGAACATCCAGGGCGAAGTGCAGAAGAAACTCGACGTGCTGTCCAACGAAATTCTGCTCGAAGCCAACGAGTGGGGCGGCCACCTGGCCGGTATGGCGTCGGAGGAGATGGACAACGCCTACCAGATTCCCGGCAAGTATCCGAAAGGCGCCTACCTGCTTGTCTTCGATCCGTTGGATGGCTCGAGCAACATCGACGTAAACGTGTCGGTCGGCACCATCTTTTCGGTGCTGCGCTGCCCGGATCACTGCTTTAGCCAGAACGACGCGCTCGGCGAGGAAGCCTTCCTCCAGCCGGGCACCAAGCAGGTGGCTGCCGGCTATGCCATCTATGGTCCGCAAACGATGCTGATGCTGACCCTGGGCAACGGCGTGATGGGTTTCACCCTGGACCGCGAACTGGGCAGCTTCGTGCTCACCCACGACAATATCCGCGTTCCGGAAAGCACCGCCGAATTTGCCATCAACATGTCCAATCAGCGCCACTGGGAAGCACCGGTGCAGCGCTATGTCAGCGAGCTGCTGGACGGTGCTGAAGGCCCGCTGGGCAAGAACTACAACATGCGCTGGATCGCCTCGATGGTGGCCGATGTGCATCGCATCCTGACCCGTGGCGGCGTCTTCATGTACCCCAAGGATTCGCGCGAGCCGGGCAAGGCCGGCAAGCTGCGCCTGATGTACGAAGCCAACCCGATGTCCTTCATCATCGAGCAGGCCGGCGGCGCCGCCACCAACGGCATCCAGCGCATCCTCGATATCCAGCCTGACTCCCTGCATCAGCGCGTACCTGTATTCCTGGGCTCCAAGGAAGAGGTCGAGCGCGCTACTGGCTATCACCAGGGCTGATCGATGCAGCAGATGCCCTGGCTGGAATTGCTGAACTGGTGGTTCGGCGAGGGCGTCACTGTCAGCGAAATTTCCAAGCAAAAACACCGCTTGTGGTTCGGCTACAAGCCCGAACAGGACGCCGAGGCCCGTGCACGCTTCGGCGATCAGGTCGATGAAGCGCTGTCTGGCGGGCTGGGCGACTGGGCTGAATCGCCCCATGGCTGGTTGGCGCTGGTGCTGTTGCTCGACCAGCTGCCCCGCATGATCTATCGCGGGACGCCGCGCGCCTTCGCCGGAGACGAGCGCGCCCTGCAGCTGGTGCGCGAGGGCATGGCCCATGGCGGCGATGTACTGCTCGCCCCGATTCAGCGGGTGTTCATCTATCTGGTGCTCGAGCATGCGGAGGATCTTCGCGTACAGGAGCAGGCCGTCGCGCAGTTTCAGATGCTCCACGGGCTTGTTGGGTCCGAAGACCAGGCGCTGTTTGCGGATTTTCTCGACTATGCGGTGCGTCATCGCGAAGTGATTGCCAGATTCGGCCGCTTTCCCCATCGCAATCATGTGCTCGGCCGGGAAACCACCGAGGCCGAACAGGTATTCCTGGCCGCGCCCGGCTCGCGCTTCTAGGCGGTGGCGGCGTAGTCTCGCGTTCCGCTCCGAACTGTTAATTTGACAGGCGTGGCCAAGCAGGGCCAGCCACCGACCGATCCAAGGAAATCTGCCATGTCGTTGCGTTATCTGTCATTGATCGTCGCCGTTGTGCTGGTGGCTGCCTGCAGCCCGGTCACCCAGGAGAACTTCGCTAAGCTGAAGGCCGGTATGCCTCGCTCGGAAGTCGAAGAGCTGCTCGGCAAGCCGGGCGAATGCGCTGGCGCGCTGGGTATGTACAGTTGCACCTGGGGCCAGAAGAACAGTTTCATCAGTGTCCAGTTCGCCGGCGACAAGGTGATGATGTTCTCCGGCCAAGGCCTGAAGTAAGGAGCGTTCTATGCGTCTCGTCGTGACGTTGTGCTGTGTCTTGTTGATCGCCGGCTGCGCACGCCCGGACGCCCGTGAAGCGCCCGAGACGACGGATCAGGTAGACCTGCAGCGCTACCAGGGGACCTGGTATGAACTGGCGCGTCTACCGATGTTCTTCCAGCGTAACTGTGTACGGTCCGAGGCCTATTACGAGCTGCGAGACGACGGCCGCGTGGCGGTGACCAATCGCTGTGAAACTGCAGATGGCGAATGGCAACAGGCAGAGGGTGAGGCAGCTCCCCAACAACCTGGCAAAACCGATAAGCTCTGGGTTCGCTTCGACAACTGGTTCAGCAATCTCTTTCCGGGGCTGACCAAGGGCGATTACTGGATTCTTTACCTCGACGATGACTATCGCGTGGCGCTGGTGGGCAGTCCGGATCGCGACTACCTCTGGCTGCTGTCGCGAGAACCGGAAGTTGACTCGGCGATACGCGACACGCTGCTCAATGAAGCCCGTAAGCGCGGCTACGACGTCAGTGAGCTGATCTGGCGCGGCGAGTCGTCCTGAACGCGCCGGAGCTCAAACCTGCTGAGCGGCGCCGCTTTGCGTGCTGGCAAGCGTGTCGCGACTACTCCCAGTGCAGCCGCGCCAACAGCCACTCGCCATCTTCCCGCCACCATTCGAGCCTGACCTGATAGTGACCGACGCGTTGAGGCAGCCAGCGCTCGGCGCCGGTCAGCCCCACCTGAGCCTCGCTGTAGCCCTTGTCCGTGTAGGCAGGGTCGATCCAGCTCCGCTGTTTCAACGCGATCACCCGCACGTTGTTATGACGCAGAAACATCAAGCTGGACGTGCGCCGCACCCAATCCCGGTCGAGCTGTTGATTGGCCCTGAATTCAGGATGAATGCGCGCCATCAGGTCGCTGTTGTCCTTGTTCTCTATGCTGTCCTGCAGTGATTGCGCAGCCGCATCCAGTGCGGCTTGGGGATCATCACGACCACAACCGACCAGCAGCAGCGCCAGCGCCACGGCAGTTGCGGCTAATTTCCATAGGGGCATGCCGAACCTCTCGAACCTCGTTATGATGCCGGAAACGTCAGGCGGGTCATCGAGCCCGCGCACCGACCATGGAGTGTGCCATGCAGACCTTGTACCCGGAGATCAAACCCTACGCCCGGCACGAGCTGGCGGTTGAATCACCGCATGTGCTTTACGTCGACGAGAGTGGATCACCGGAGGGGCTGCCCGTGCTGTTCGTTCATGGTGGCCCGGGCGGCGGCTGTGATGCACTGAGCCGGCGCTTCTTCGATCCCAACCTGTACCGCATCATCACCTTCGATCAGCGTGGTTGTGGCCGTTCAACGCCCCACGCCAGCCTGGAAAACAACACCACCGCTCACCTTATCGCCGATATGGAGCGCATTCGTGAATCCCTCGGTGTCGATAAATGGGTGCTGTTCGGCGGCTCCTGGGGCTCGACACTGTCCCTGGCCTACGCTCAGGCTTATCCCGAGCATGTACATGCATTGATTCTGCGCGGGATCTTTCTCTGTCGTCCGAAGGAGTTTTCCTGGTTCTACCAGGAGGGCGCCAGCCGACTATTCCCCGATTACTGGCAGGACTTCCTTTCGCCGATTCCGCCGGACGAGCGTGGGAATCTGATGCAGGCCTATTACAGACGCCTGACGGGCACCGATCAGATCGCCCAAATGCACGCGGCCAAGGCTTGGTCCTGCTGGGAGGGCCGCACCGCTACGCTGCGACCCAACACCCAGGTGGTCGATCGCTTCTCCGACACCCATCGGGCGCTGGCGATGGCGCGCATTGAATGCCATTACTTCGTCAACGGCGCCTTTCTCGAGCCCGATCAATTGCTGCGCGAGATGCACAAGATCGCACACTTGCCGGGCATCATCGTGCACGGGCGCTATGACGTCATCTGCCCGCTGGAAAATGCCTGGGAACTGCACGAGGCGTGGCCCAACAGCGAGCTGCAGATCATCCGTGAGGCGGGGCATTCGGCGTCGGAATCCGGCACCTGTGATGCACTGGTCCGGGCTGCCGCGGATATCGCCAAGCGGTTGCTCGACGTGCCTCCCGAGGAAGCCTGATGAAAGCCTTGATCCAGCGCGTGCGACAGGCGCGGGTCGAGGTGGCGGGAGAGGTGGTTGGCAGCATCGGCCAGGGCCTGCTGGTTCTGGTCGGCATTCAGCGTGACGATGACCAGACCCGCGCTGACAAGCTGTTACATAAGTTGTTGCGCTACCGGGTATTCGGCGATGAGCAGGGCAAGATGAATCGCTCCTTGAGCGACATTGGCGGCGGCCTGCTGCTGGTTTCCCAGTTCACCCTGGCAGCCGATACGCGCAGCGGGCTGCGGCCCAGCTTCTCCAGTGCAGCGCCGCCACAGCTCGGCGAAGAACTCTATGAATACCTGCTCGCCCAGGCCCGCCGACAGCACCAGCAGGTTGCATGCGGTCGTTTCGGTGCCGACATGCAGGTGCACTTGCAAAACGATGGGCCGGTGACCTTCATGCTGGAAAGCTGAGACCCCCGCCGCGGTTCGGTCAGCGCTTCGACGGTTCCAGGCCGTTCTCATGCAGCCAGCTCATCGCATGCTCGCGCAGCTGCACAGTCTGGTAATTCAGCCAGGCCTGGCGAACTTCGGGAAAATCTTCCAGTTTGAAATCGAAGGTTCGCAACGGCTTGCGTCCCTGTAAGGCATGGCTGAGCACGGTATGGGCGTTGGGGTCGTGCTGGGTGAACAGGAATGCTTCACGCATGGCGATCGATTGCGCGAGCGCAAGAGGTTCGATATGCACAAAGCGATCTTCCTGCACGTCATGCTTCTCGTCCGTGCCCGGTGCGGTTTCGCCCGGAAACACTGCGAGGATTTGGCCGGATTCCAGGTCGAGGTAATGCTCGCTGGCGTCACGGCTGTCCAGCGCGTATTCCAGGCGGTGAACGTCTATGGTCAAGGGTCGCATGGCAGTGACTGCTGTTTTGGGGTTCAGTAGCTCTGACCCGGATGTTCCAGATGGGTGCACTACGTTCATCGGTCGCATGGCTTCTGCCGATCAGAAGAGCCAGCGTCGATCAGAACAGGCGTGCCAGCAGGGCGCTGACGGCGGTTTCGACGCGCAGGATGCGCTCACCCATTTGGACCGGCTGCAGGCCCGCCTCGGTGAATTTGTCGACTTCGTAAGGTATCCAGCCGCCTTCCGGTCCGATCGCCAGCGTCACCGAGTCGGAAATGGCGCGCGGACAGTCCGGGTAGTCACCCGGATGACCCACTAGCCCGCAGGTGCCGACGGCGATTTGCGGCAGGCGATCTTCGACAAAGGGTTTGAAGCGCTTTTCGATGCTCACCTCCGGCAGCACCGTATCGCGCGCCTGCTCCAAACCAAGCAGCAACTGTTCACGAATCGCCTCCGGTTCGAGAAACGGCGTCTGCCAGAAACTCTTCTCCACTCGATAACTGTTGAGCAGCACCAGTCGTGGTACGCCCATGCAGGCGACGGTCTGAAGCACACGACGGAGCATCTTTGGCCTGGGCAATGCCAGCAGCAAGGTGATCGGCAGCTTGGACGGCGGCGGCTGATTCAGCGCGACTTCCAGTTCCGCCTCGTCGGCGTCCAGGCGCAGCAGTCGGCCCTGTCCCATCTCACCGCCAAGCAGGCCGACCCGCAGACTTGCGCCTGTTTCGGCGCGGTGTACGTCCTGGATGTGTTTGAGGCGGCGGTCACGCAGGATCACGCGATTGGCGGCAACGAAGTCGGCCGCCTCCAGCAGTAACAGGTTCACGGGCGAGGCGTGGGCGACTGGTCGCTGCGGTGCGCTGCGTCGTCTTCCGCGTCGCCGCGGAAGTCTTCCTCGCGTTTCTTCACCATGCTGCCGCAGATCAGCCCGGCCTCGAACAGCAGCCACATCGGTATCGCGAGTAGCGCCTGGGAGAATACGTCTGGTGGCGTCAGCACCATGCCGACCACGAAGCAGCCGACGATGACATAAGGGCGACTCTTGCGCAGGGTGGCGACATCGACGATGCCGACCCAGATCAGCAAAAAGGTCGCCACCGGAATTTCGAAGGCTACGCCAAACGCGAAGAACAGCGTCAGCACGAAATCCAGGTATTGACCAATGTCGGTCATCATCTCCACGCCTTCGGGCGTCACGCTGGCAAAGAAGCCGAACATGATCGGGAACACCACGAAGTAGGCGAAGGCCATGCCGCCATAGAACAGGAAAATGCTGGAGATCAGCAGCGGCACCGCCACGCGCTTTTCATGCTTGTACAACCCCGGCGCGATGAAGCTCCAGATCTGATGCAGGATCACCGGCATCGACAGGAACAGCGCCACCATCATGGTCAGCTTGAACGGCGTCAGAAAGGGTGAGGCCACCCCGGTGGCGATCATCGTCGCGCCTTCCGGCAGATAGGCTCGCAAGGGTGCCGCTACCAGCGCGTAGATTTGCTGGGAGAAATAAAACAGCCCGCCGAACAGCAACAGGATGGCTACCACGCAGCGCAACAGACGCTTGCGCAGCTCCGTCAGGTGGGCAACCAGCGGCATTTCCTGATCATCGTTGGAAGTATTGCTCATGGCTCAGCGGGTCTGTCCGGGCGGGGTACGGGGGCCGTATCGGCGGGTTTGGCTTCGCTGGGCGCCGGCACATCAAGTGTGCTCGCCTCCGGTGCAGGCGTGGCGGATTGCGGAGAGGCGCTGCCGCTGGCGGTCGGTGAGCTGGGCATGATGCTCTGTTTCATTTCCCGTTCGAGATCGAGGATGCGCTCGTTATGCAGCTGACGACGGATCTCGTCGGCGCCGATTTCGCGTTCGACCTCGGACTTGATGTTGGCAAAGCTGCGCTTGGCGCGGCCGATCCACAAACCGGCGGTGCGTACGGCACCCGGCAAGCGTTCCGGGCCGAGTACGAACAGCGCAACCAGACCGATCAGCAGCAGTTCGGTGAAGCCGATATCGAACATGGCGGTTCAGTTCTTCTTCGTCGGTTCTTCGACCTTGCGGGCCTCGGCATCGATGGTGTGGTTCTGCTTCTCTTCGACGCTGGGCTTTTCCTCATCGGTGCCCATGGACTTGCGAAAGCCTTTGATCGCATCGCCGAGGTCCGAGCCCAGGCCCTTGAGGCGCTTGGTGCCGAAGAGCATGACCACGATGAGCAGAACGATCAGGAGTTGCCAGACGCTGATTCCACCAAAACCCATGCTGCGTTACTCCAGTTGAATGTCAGGATTGTGGGCGCGCGGCTTTTTCCGCGTGCCCGGAGAGGCCGAAACGCCGGTCCAGCTCGTCCAGTACCGCCTGGGGATGCTGATCCAGTGCGGCCAGCATCACCAGGCTGTGAAACCACAGATCGGCAGTTTCGTAGATCAGGTCGCTGGCATCGCCACTGATGGCGGCATCTTTGGCGGCCAGGATGGTTTCCACCGATTCCTCGCCGACCTTCTCGAGAATCTTGTTCAGGCCCTTGTGATACAGGCTGGCCACATAGGAACTGTCCGCAGCGGCGCCCTTGCGGGCTTCCAGCACCTCGGCCAGACGGGCGAAGGTGTCACTCATGTGTGTGCTCCGCATAGATCGCGTGCGGGTCCTTGAGGACCGGCTCGACGGTTTTCCATTCGCCGTTCTCGAAGACCCGGTAGAAGCAGCTTTCGCGGCCGGTATGGCAGGCAATGCCGCCCACCTGTTCGACCATCAGTACGATCACGTCCGCATCACAGTCCAGGCGAAGTTCGTGCAGTTTCTGCACATGGCCGGATTCCTCGCCCTTGCGCCACAGCTTGCCACGCGAACGTGACCAGTAGATGGCGCGGTTTTCCGCGGCGGTCAAACCCAGCGCCTCGCGATTCATCCAGGCCATCATCAGGATGCGCCCGGTCTGATGGTCCTGGGCGATGGCCGGCACCAAGCCGTCTTCGTTCCAGTTGATTTGGTCCAGCCAGTTCATCGGATTCTCCGCTCAATGCGTCAAGTGTGCCAGCCTCACCGACTGCTGGCTATCGGCGCACCACGATGTAGATGCCGGCGCACAGCATCACCCAAGCCGGCCAGGTGGTGACGGCGGTGAAGCTGTCCGCAGCAGCGGCCAAGGTTGCACCTGCGCCCAGCAGCACGGCACCGACAAGGCGCAGTGGCCAGTGCCGGTGATGCTCGTGCCATGGCGGCGGCGGGTTGTTCGCATGGGGATTGGACATGCGTTCGAGCAGCTCGCGCGTCATGCCGGCCAGGTGCGGCAGCTGCTCGATCTGCGCTTGGGCGTTCTTCAGCAACTGCTTGGGGCTCATGCGTTCGCGCATCCAGCGCTCGAGATACGGCTGGCCGGTGGCCCAGAGGTCCAGCTCGGGATACAGCTCGCGGCCGAGTCCCTCGATGTTGAGCAGCGTCTTCTGCAACAGCACCAGCTGAGGTTGGACTTCCATGTTGAAACGCCGCGCGACCTGGAACAGGCGCACCAGCAATTGGCCGAAGGAAATGTCTTTCAGAGGCTTTTCGAAGATCGGCTCGCAGACGGTACGAATCGCCGCCTCGAATTCGTTGACCTTGGTTTCCGCCGGCACCCAGCCCGAGTCGATGTGCAGTTGCGCGACCTTGCGGTAGTCCCGTCGGAAGAAGGCCATCAGGTTGCGCGCCAGGTAGTCCTGGTCTTCGGGCGTCAGGCTGCCGACGATGCCGAAATCCACCGCGATGTACTGAGGATTCCAGGGTTGATGGGTGCTGACGAAAATGTTGCCGGGGTGCATGTCGGCATGGAAGAAGCTGTCGCGAAAGACCTGAGTGAAGAAAATTTCCACGCCGCGCTCGGCCAGCTGCTTCATGTCGGTGCGCTGTTCGGCCAGGCGCTTCATGTCGGTCACCGGCACGCCGTAGATGCGCTCCATGACCAGCACCTGCGGACGGCAAAGATCCCAATACACCTGGGGCACGTAGAGCAGCGGTGAGCCCTGGAAATTGCGTTTCAGCTGGCTCGCGTTGGCGGCTTCGCGCAACAGGTCGAGCTCGTCGTAGATAGTCTTGGCGTAATCATCGACCACCTCAACCAGATGCAGCCGGCGGGCCTCGGTGGAGGCGCGCTCGGCGGTCTTGGCCAGCAGAAACAGCCAGGCAATGTCCTGGCTGATGATGGGCCGCAGGTTGGGGCGTACCACCTTGACAACCACTTCTTCACCGCTGCGCAGCTTGGCCGCGTGAACCTGGGCGACCGAGGCGGACGCCAGCGGCTTGCTGTCGAAGCGGGCAAAGACCTCGCTCACTGGCGCGCCCAGCTGACGCTCGATCAGAGCCGTCGCCACCGCCGAGTCGAAGGGCGGCACGCGATCCTGAAGCATCGCCAGCTCTTCGGCGATATCCAGTGGCAGCAGGTCGCGGCGTGTCGAGAGAATCTGGCCGAACTTGATGAAGATCGGTCCGAGCCCCTCCAGTGCAAGGCGCAGACGCGCACCGCGAGACAGCTCGGTGCGCCGGCGCGGCAGCCAGCGCCAGGGCAACAGATAGCTGGTCGCACGCAGCCACCAGGGCATCGGCAGGTCGAGGATGATGTCATCCAGGCGGTAGCGAATCACCACTAGCAGGATGCGGAACAAGCGGCGGGCGGCGGCGAACAGCTTCATTCGGGTTGGTCTGGTTTCAGAGATTGGTTGAGCCGCTCGACCCGGGCTTCGAGGCGGTCGAGATCAAGCTTGAGACGGTCAAGTTCAGCGAAGCGGGTTTCCGCCTCGGCCAGGCCGACCAGCGCGCGTGATTCCTCGCTGAGGTAGTCAGCCAGATCCTGGCGCAGGCTTTCGCCACTCTGCCGCGCCCAGGCGGCCTGTCCGCGGACACTGCTGCCGAGCAGATGAGCACCGACCGGTCCGAGCCAGCGCGAGACTTCGTACTCCCAATCCAGCTCAAGGTCCTGCAGTACATCGGCGAGATTCATCAGCGGCGCGCTGTCACCTTCGATCTCTACGTCCGGGCCGTGCAGGATGGCGGTCTTGTTGCGGCTGGTGGCCAGGCGTATCAGGCTCTTGGCCGAGGCGCGCAAGCGGCAGTCCGGCTCGCTGCCCCAATCTTCGGCGAGTCTCAGTCCCTCGGCATCGGCGAGAATGAATAGCCGCCAGTCCGGCGCGATACAGTCGACTTCGATGATCTGCCCGCTGAGCCTGGCCAGGCGTGGCAGCGCCGTCGGATCCAGGCGCAACACACGGTTGATCCCACGCTCGACGCCCGCCAGTAGGGCTGCGCGCAGCATCAGGGCTTGATACCGCGGTGCAGAGCGACGATGCCGCCGGTCATGTTGTGATAGGTGACGCGCTCGAAACCGGCGTCAGTCATCATGCCCTTGAGGGTTTCCTGGTCCGGGTGCATGCGGATCGACTCGGCCAGGTAGCGGTAACTCTCGGAATCGTTGGTGATCAGCTTGCCCATCATCGGCAGCAGGCTGAACGAATAGGCGTCGTAAGCCTTGGAAAACAGCTGATTGGTGGGCTTGGAAAACTCCAGCACCAGCAGCCGGCCGCCGGGCTTGAGCACGCGCAGCATGGAAGCGATGGCGTCTTCCTTGTGCGTCACGTTGCGCAGGCCGAAGGCGATGGTCACCACGTCGAAGTGGTTGTCCGGGAAGGGCAGCTTCTCGGCATCGGCCTGGACGAACTTCACGTTGCCCGCCACGCCCTTGTCGAGCAGGCGGTCACGGCCGACCTTAAGCATCGAGGCATTGATATCGGCCAGCACCACTTCGCCGGTCGGTCCGACGATGCGCGAGAATTGCCGCGTCAGGTCGCCGGTACCGCCGGCGATGTCCAGCACTCGGTTACCGTGGCGTACCCCGGACAGCTCGATGGTGAAGCGTTTCCACAGGCGATGCACGCCAGCGGACATCAGGTCGTTCATCAGGTCGTATTTGGCGGCCACGGAATGGAAGACTTCGGCCACCTTCTGGGCTTTTTCGCTCTCCCGCACGTTCTTGTAGCCGAAGTGCGTGGTTGGCTCTGCGTCATGCTCTTTGCGGGGATCGGTCATGTCACTGTCACCGGAAGAATGTGCCCGGCATTCTAAACCTAAAAGCGACGTCGAGCGTGAAGCCGCAAGCGGCAAGTCAGTGCAGCCACCGCCGGGTGGCGGGCACTCCCACTGGCGGGCTGGCAAGACCGCAGCTGTTATAGTGACGCCCTTTTTTTCGGCTCGAAGTCAGGAGCCACCATGGCCCGCATTATCGTTGAGCGTACCCATAACCTTGGTCGAGACGCGGCTCGGGAAAAGGCCGAGCAACTGGCGGGGAAGCTGGCGAGCGAGTATGGCGTGCGCTGCGAATGGCGAGGCGATGTGCTGGAAGTCCGCCGCAGGGGTGCCGACGGGCGCATCGAAGTCGAGGAAGGCCGGGTTCGGGTGCTGCTGAATCTGGGGCTGCTGCTGTCGGCGATGGGTGGCAGTGTCCAGGCACAAATCGAGCGCGCATTGGACAAGGCGCTGGAAGCCTGAAACCCGCCTCGACGTAGGGTGGATGTCGATTTTTAAAATCCACCGCAACCCTGCCGGTGGATCGATGAAGCGTGATCCACCCTACGGTCAACCCTCAGAGCATCATCTTCACCGGTGAGATGTCTGGATCTCGGGACTTCCCAGCGGTGGCCAGCGCGTCGAGGTAATCGGCCCACAGCTGCTGCTGATTGATGGCCAGATGATGCAAGTAGTCCCAGGTATACAGGCCGCTGTCGTGGCCATCGCTGAACATCAGCTTCAGCGCGTATTGACCCGCCGGCTCGATGCCTTCCAGTGCGACATTGATCTTGCCGGTTTGCAGGATCGGATTGCCATGGCCCTGGACTTCGGCTGAAGGCGAATGCACTCGCAGAAACTCGGCCGGCAGCACATAGCGTTGTTCAGTGCCGTATTCCAGTTCCAGGGTCTTCGAAGCCTTGTGCAGTTTGATCGCAACGGGGATGCGCATGGAGCCTACTCCGTAGGAGCTGAAGCCGGAGCGGGAAGCTGCCCTGCTCGGACGGCTTCCCGCTTTTCAGCTGCTTTTTAAAGAATATACCGCGACAGGTCTTCGTCTTCGGCCAGCTCGCCGAGGTGGCTGTTTACATAGTCGGTATCGATGCGGATCGGCTCGCCGTTCTGCTGGCCGGCCAGGTCGCCGGCGCTGAACGAGACCTCCTCCAGCAAACGCTCCAACAACGTATGCAGGCGACGGGCACCGATGTTCTCGGTCTTCTCGTTGACCTGCCAGGCAATCTCCGCCAGGCGTTTGATGCCGTCTTCGGTGAATTCGATGCCCAACCCTTCGGTCTTCAGCAGCTCGCGGTACTGCTCGGTGAGCGAGGCGTGCGGTTCGGTGAGAATCCGCTCGAAGTCTTCCGGCGACAGTGCCTTGAGCTCGACACGGATCGGCAGGCGGCCCTGCAGCTCGGGCACCAAGTCGCTGGGCTTGGAGAGGTGGAAGGCGCCGCTCGCGATAAACAGGATGTGGTCGGTCTTGACCATGCCGAGTTTGGTGTTGACCGTGCTGCCTTCGATGAGCGGCAGCAAATCACGCTGTACGCCTTCGCGCGATACGTCAGCGCCGCCGGTGTTGCCGCGCTTGGCGACCTTGTCGATCTCGTCGATGAAGACGATGCCGTTCTGCTCCACCGCTTCCAGTGCACGGGCCTTGAGTTCTTCCTCATTGACCAGGCGCGCGGCTTCCTCGTCGCGGACTAGCTTGAGGGCGTCCTTGATCTTCAGCTTGCGGCTCTTCTGCTTGCCCTTGCCCATGTTGGAGAACAGATTCTGCAACTGGCTGGTCATCTCCTCCATGCCCGGCGGTGCCATGATTTCCACGCCGCCCGGGTTATCTGCGACCTCGATATCAATTTCCTTGTCGTCCAACTGGCCTTCGCGCAGGCGCTTGCGGAACAGTTGGCGCGTGTTGGAATCGGTGCTTTGAATCGGCTCCTCGCTAAAGCCGACCGGACGCGCTTGTGGCAGCAGGGCGTCAAGGATGCGCTCCTCGGCGGCGTCCTCGGCGCGGTGGCGCATCTTGCCGACTTCCTGTTCGCGCATCATCTTCAGCGCGGCGTCGGCCAGATCACGAATGATCGACTCCACATCACGCCCCACATAGCCGACTTCAGTGAACTTGGTCGCTTCCACCTTGATAAAGGGCGCATTGGCCAGTTTGGCCAGGCGGCGGGCGATTTCGGTTTTGCCGACGCCGGTCGGGCCGATCATCAGAATATTCTTCGGGGTGACCTCCGGACGCAGCTCGGCGGAGAGCTGCATGCGCCGCCAGCGGTTACGCAGGGCGATGGCGACGGCACGCTTGGCGTCGTCCTGGCCGATGATGTGGCGGTTGAGTTCGTGGACGATCTCGCGGGGCGTCATGGACATGGTGCGGTACTCCGGGGCTCGAGGGCGATCAGATCGCGCTGTCGAGCTCCTCGATGGTCAGGTTCTGGTTGGTGAAGACACAGATGGTGCCGGCAATGTTCAGTGCGGTTTCGGCAATGGCCTGGGCGGACATGTCATCGCCGCCTTTCTGCATAAGGGCCATGGCGGCGGCCTGGGCGAAACCGCCGCCGGAGCCCATGGCGATCAGGTCATTCTCAGGCTGTACCACGTCGCCGTTACCGGTAATGATCAGCGAGGCGTCCTTGTTGGCCACGGCGAGCATGGCTTCCAGACGGCTGAGCGAACGGTCGGTGCGCCAGTCCTTGGCCAGTTCGACGGCTGCACGAACGAGATGGCCCTGGTGTTTTTCCAGCTGGCCTTCGAAGCGCTCGAAGAGCGTAAAGGCGTCGGCGGTGGCGCCAGCGAAACCGGCCAACACCTGGCCGTGATACAGGCGACGAACCTTCTTGGCGTTGCCTTTCATGACGGTATTGCCGAGGGAAACCTGGCCGTCGCCGCCCATGACGACTTTGCCGTTGCGGCGTACTGAAACGATGGTGGTCAAGGGAAAATCTCCACGCAGCGGGGCGATGAATGCCCGAATTCGCTTGATATGGGGGACGCTGCCGCGCATTTCAACCAACGCCCGGGATTCCCGACCTGAGCGTCAGCAAGTTCATCGGTTGGGCTGGGTGGGCGTTGCTGATGCCCGAGGACTGGGGCGGCGAGTTAATCTAATCGCGCCGCGAGGCCTGGGTGATCGACCAACCCGGCGGCTGGCATTTCAGCCAGGCGGCGTTTCACTCGAGCGCAAAATCCAACTGCCGCCAGGCTTCGTACACGGCAACGGCGACGGTGTTGGACAGGTTCAGGCTGCGGCTGTCCGGGCGCATCGGCAGGCGCAGGCGCTGCTCGTTGGGCAAGGCGTCGCGAATCTCCGCTGGCAGGCCACGGCTTTCCGGACCGAAGAGCAAGGCATCGCCGCGCTGGAACTGCACTTGGTGAAAGGGCTGTGACCCTTTGGTAGTGAAGGCGAACAGCCGCGGCTGGCCGAGGCTCGCCAGACAGCTATCGAGGTCCGCATGGCGTTGGAGCGGCGCGTATTCGTGATAGTCCAGACCGGCCCGGCGCAGGCGCTTGTCATCCAGTTCGAAGCCCAGCGGCTCGATCAGATGCAGGCGACAGCCGGCATTGGCGCAGAGCCTGATAATGTTGCCGGTATTGGGCGGAATCTCCGGCTGGAAAAGGATCACATGAAACATGCGCGTCACCGACTCTGAAAACGACCGGTATTCTACTGCGTCGAAAGACCCGCTACGTCGTTTGCGTTGGCGCTATTTCGGCTCGCTGGTGCTGATCGGATTGCTGGTGGGCGTCATGATCGGTCGCGTCACTGCGCCCGGGCCGGTGCAGCTGTTGCGTGTCGAGCCGGCCGCCGACGGGCTGCAGCTCTGGTTCGATCGCGAGCCGGAACTCTTTAGTCAGGACGTGGAGGGCGCGGTGGGTATGCTGTTCCAGGCGCAGGGCAGTGCCAGCGCTGGACAGCTGGAGCTCGCTGGCACGAACGTGCGTTGGCGCGTGCAAACTACCGAGAAAGGCCTACTGCTGCACTTCGTCGCGACCCGGCCGTTGGCTGCCGAGTGGCATGGCGAAAAGCGGAATGGTGATTGGCTAATGGAGGTAAAGGTCGCGCCACGCTGAGCTCGCGACCTCACTGTGGGGTCGTTCAGCTGTCCTCGTTATCGTCGTCTTCGCCCCCTTCGACGCCCATCCCTAGCTCCTTGATCTTGCGTGTCAGGGTATTGCGTCCCCAGCCCAGCAGCAGCGCCGCGTCACGGCGTCGACCCGCGGTGTGCTTGAGCGCCGTTTCGATCATGATTCGCTCGAATGCCGGCACTGCCTCATCGAGCAGATTCGACTGGCCGCGCGCCAGCGCCAGGTCCGCCCACTGGTGCAGCGCCTGTTCCCAGTTATTTGCCGGTAGCGCATCGGTGGGCTGGTTGAGCAGCTCGGGGGGCAAATCGCTGACGTGGACTTCGCGACCGGAGGCCATGACAGTAATCCAGCGGCAGGTGTTTTCCAGCTGGCGCACGTTGCCCGGCCAGGGCAGGTTCTGCAGATAGTCCTCGGTCTCAGGTTTGAGCAGCTTGGTCTCGACGGTCAACTCTTGTGCGGCGCTGGCGAGAAAATGCCTGGCCAGCGCCGGGATGTCCGCGCGCCGATCCGACAGGCGTGGAATATGAATGCGAATGACGTTCAGACGGTGGAACAAGTCTTCGCGGAACTTGCCGGCCTGCACCAGGGTTTCGAGATTCTGGTGAGTGGCGGCGATGATCCGTACATCGACCCGGACCGGTGTATGGCCACCGACGCGGTAGAACTCACCGTCGGCCAGGACCCGCAGCAGACGGGTCTGGGTGTCGGCCGGCATGTCGCCGATCTCGTCGAGAAACAGAGTGCCGCCGTCGGCCTGCTCGAAGCGTCCGCGGCGCTGGTTGGCCGCGCCGGTAAAGGCGCCTTTCTCGTGTCCGAACAGCTCTGATTCCATCAGATCCTTTGGGATCGCTGCCATGTTCAGCGCGATGAACGGTGATGCCGCACGCGGACTGTGACGATGCAAGGCATGCGCCACCAGCTCCTTGCCGGTACCGGACTCGCCGTTGATCAGTACGGTGATATTGGAATGGCTGAGGCGGCCGATCGCGCGAAAGACTTCCTGCATGGCCGGCGCCTCGCCGATGATTTCCGGCGTCTGGTGCTGGTTGATCGGCTCCTGCAGGTTCTGCTGTTCCTGCGCATGCTGGTTGGCGCGCTTGACCAGCGATACCGCATCGTCGACATCGAACGGCTTGGGCAGGTATTCGAAGGCGCCACCCTGGTAGGACGCCACCGCGCTGTCGAGGTCCGAATGAGCGGTCATGATGATCACCGGCAGCCGCGGATACAGCTCGCGAATCTGCGCCAGCAGATCCAGGCCGCTGGTGCCCGGCATGCGGATGTCGGAGATGACCACATCAGGCTGTTGCCGCGCCAGCCGGCCCAGCACGCTGTCGGCACTGTCGAAGCTTTGCGTGGCCATGCCTTCTTGCTGCAGCGCCTTTTCCAGCACCCAGCGGATGGAGCGGTCGTCATCGACGATCCAGACGTTTTCGCTTCGGCTCATAGGGAAGAGGCTCCTTGTTCCAGCGGCAGGAAGATCGAGAATACGGTGTGGCCGGGATGGCTTTCGCATTCGATCAAGCCCTGATGCTGACTGATGATGTTCTGGGTGATGGCCAGGCCAAGCCCGGTTCCGTCCGGACGGCCGCTGACCATCGGATAAAAGAGGGTGTTCTGCAGCTCGGCCGGGATTCCCGGACCGTTGTCGATGATTTCGAGACGCGCGACCAGACGATGCCGGACATGCCCGATGGTGAACTGGCGCAGGGTGCGGGTGCGCAGGGTCAGGCGACCGAGGCCCAATTCGCACTGTCCGGCCAGTGCCTGCATGGCGTTGCGCATGATGTTGAGCACGGCCTGGATCATCTGTGCGCGGTCGAGCAGCACTTCGGGGATGCTCGGATCGTAGTCGCGCACCAAAATGAGGCTGCCCTGACTTTCAGCCTCGATCAGGCTGGCCACATGTTCGAGCACTTCGTGGATGTTGGTCATCGACAGGGAGGGCAGCTTGTTCGAGCCGAGCATCCGATCGACCAGGTTTCGCAGGCGGTCGGCCTCCTCGATGATCACCTCGGTGTAGTCCTTGAGATGTTCTTCAGGCAGCTCTCGCGATAGCAGCTGTGCCGCGCCGCGGATGCCGCCGAGCGGATTCTTGATCTCGTGCGCAAGGCCGCGCACCAGCATTTTGGTGGTTTCGTGAGCGGACAATTGCGCCTCTTCCTTGGTGATGCGCAGCAAGCGATCACGGGGCAGGACTTCCAACAACAGCATGGTTTCCTGACGGGTCAATATCGGCGTGACGGCGTAGTCGACGGTCAGCGTCTGGCCATTGGTGGAGGTCAACGTCGCTTCGCGTTTGGTAAAGGGGTGCGCCTGCTCCACGGCTTGGCGCAGGGCGGCCAGCGCTTCAGACGATTCGGTGAAAAGCTCGCTGATGAACTGACCGTGACTGCGCTGGCCGCTCACGGCGAGCAGCATTTCCGCGGCCGGGTTCATATATTCCAGCCGCAAGCGTGAGTTGAGCAGCAGGGTCGCGGTGGTTAGGTTCTCGATCAGCAGGCGCTGTAGGGCTTCGTTGATCATGGCTGTCTGCATCCGATGGGTAGGAGGGAAATGCAAGAAGCAAACCAAGGCGCTCTTTTTCAGCGCGGCGCCGTGTGCGCAAGCGCTCCAGAGCGGGGCGTCGTAGAAAGCAAGTGAAGCGGATCAGATCGGTCCGGCTTGCGCACCGTTAAGGTGCATAGCATGGTCACAGAAAGGGCACGAAGGGAATATCTTTCTTTTCCTCGGGCTTGTCCTTCAGCGGGCATTCGGGACGAACACCGTAATCGTCGTTCTGGCAGGGGTTGACCCTGCGTCGCTGCGCGAGTGAAGTGCGCAGTAGGTGAAAGGTGCGCGGTGAGCTGCGTTGCAGCGTCTGTCCCTGGTTGTCGACAACCTCCACGATCAGTTGGTGGGTGCCGCGATCGATGTTATGAAGCGCGAAGACAGGCTCGCTGCCATCCGGGGCGATCGGACTGCCGTCGAGCAGCAGGCGATACAGGTGATCAGGCTGCAGGGTGGGTTCGCTGGCGACACTGACGGACAGATCGCCGGCGTTATTGCGGATCGTGGCGTCGGGCTCGGGTTGAACGATATCGAGTAACCGGTAAGCGAAGGCCGGCTCGGGCGGGGCTTCAGGTGGGGGGGCCGACGGCGCCACCGGCTGTGCAGGCATGCTGTTGACGGGGCGGGTGTCCACCGATTCGACCGCCCTTCCGCCAGGGCGATCGGTGAATACCCGATTGCCCTGCGCATCTATGTAGGTATAGACACCAGCAACGGCGGGCAAGGCAGCAGCCAGGAGCACAGCGGCCAGCCACTGCTGAACGATCGTCAAGGTGTTGTCTTTGGCTTGGGTTGCGGAGCCGGCTTCGGTCGCAAGGCGGGGCTAGAGGTGTTGACCCGTTGCACGGTGAATTGCTCAGCGGCACGCTGAACGACTTCGCCATTGCTGAGAATCTCGACTTCAAGCGTGTGCGTGCCCCGATCGACCGTGTTGAGCTGCAGCGAGGTAGTGCTGCCCGGTGCTGCCTGGGCAACGCCGTCGAGCAGGAAGCGGACCTGATGACCTTTTTTCAGTTGGGGGTCGAGCTGGGCGCTGACCACAAAGGTGCCGTTGTTGGCACGTAGCGCCTCGTCATCCGGAATCCCGCCGATGGACAGGCTCCGATAGGGCTGCCGCTGGCCGTGATCCTGTTCAGACTCCAGCGGCGGCGGAGGTTCTGGTGTACGGATATTGACCGTATTGGCGGGCGGCAACTCGACCGTGTCGGCGGCGACACCTTCGGGTGGCTGATTGGTAAACACCGTGTTGCCTTTCTCATCGGTGTATTTATAGATCTGCGCCAAGGCCGGGACCGTGACGAGCAAAAGCAGGCTGAACAATGCGATGCGCATGGGAAGCTCCGCGGGATGGGTGCTGCAAGCCTTGCACCGCCCGGGCTCGCAGGCAAGCCTGATCCGTGCGAATTGCGAGCGACAGCAAGCTGTGTTCCACCGCGAGACATGAGTGCGGCGGGCATGATGACAAACCGGTTGCGCAATCGGGCCGGGAAAAACAAACCCCGCCGAAAGGCGGGGTCGTAAACTACAAGGCCTCCCGAAGGAGGCCTTGTAGTGGTGCGGGACGGGTTTAGACGCTGTAGTACAGGTCATATTCCAGCGGGTGTACGAAGGTGCGGACCTTGATTTCTTCCTCGCTCTTCAGCTCGAGGTAGGCATCAATGAAATCGTCGGAGAACACGCCGCCCTTGGTCAGGAACGCGCGGCCCTTGTCCAGCTCTTCCAGGGCTTCCTTCAGGCTGCCGCAGACTTGCGGGATCAGCTTGCCTTCTTCCGGCGGCAAGTCGTAGAGGTTCTTGTCAGCAGCATCGCCAGGGTGAATCTTGTTCTGGATGCCGTCCAGGCCAGCCATCAACAGCGCGGCGAAGCACAGGTAAGGGTTGGCAGCCGGGTCCGGGAAGCGCGCTTCGATACGGCGGGCTTTCGGGCTGGAAACGTACGGAATACGGATCGAGGCAGAGCGGTTGCGGGCCGAGTAGGCCAGCATCACCGGCGCTTCGAAGCCCGGAACCAGACGCTTGTAGGAGTTGGTCGACGGGTTGGTGAAGCCGTTCAAAGCCTTGCCGTGCTTGATGATGCCGCCGATGAAGTACAGGGCGGTATCGGACAGGCCGGCATAGCCTTCGCCAGAGAAGGTGTTCTTGCCATCCTTGGAGATGGACATGTGCACGTGCATACCCGAGCCGTTGTCGCCGTACAGCGGCTTCGGCATGAAGGTTGCGGTCTTGCCGTAGGCGTCAGCCACGTTGTGCACGCAATACTTCAGGGTCTGAACTTCGTCAGCCTTGTTTACCAGCGTGTTGAACTTGACGCCGATTTCGTTCTGACCGGCAGTCGCTACTTCGTGGTGATGCACTTCTACAACCAGGCCCATCTCTTCCATGGCGTTGCACATGGCGGTACGGATTTCGTGGTCGTGGTCGCACGGCGGAACCGGGAAGTAGCCACCCTTGACGGCTGGGCGATGGCCCTTGTTGCCGCCTTCGACGTCCTGGTCAGTCATCCAGGAGCCTTGCTCGGAGTAGATCTTGAACATGGAACCGGAAATGTCGGACTTAAACTTCACTTCGTCGAAGATGAAGAACTCAGGCTCCGGGCCGACGAATACGGTGTCACCGATACCGGTGGACTTGAGGAATTCCTCGGCGCGCTTGGCGATCGAACGCGGGTCGCGATCGTAGCCTTGCATGGTGCTTGGCTCGACGATGTCGCAGACCAGAATCAGGGTCGGTTCTTCGGTGAACGGATCCAGTACGGCGGTTTCATCGACCGGCATCAGGATCATGTCGGAGGCTTCGATGCCCTTCCAGCCATGAATGGACGAGCCGTCGAACATCTTGCCATGCTCGAAGAAGTCTTCGTCCTGAGCATCACGCGCCGGGACCGTCACGTGGTGCTGCTTGCCTTTGGTGTCGGTGAAGCGCAGATCAATCCACTTCACATCGTAATCTTTGATCAGTTGAAGCGACTTCGACATGGTGCTCTCCAAGTGGTGGAAGCGTTGACAGATAAGCTTCCGAAATCTAGGGGGTGAAGCCGAGCGGGGATACTCCGTCAAGGCGACCTGCCTCACAAGGGAGCAAATTGCATGCCAGTGCTCCGTGATGGGTCCGAACGCCTGAAAACGCTGGCTGGCCGGTAACCTGAGGTATCCGTGCAAGCCTATTCCTGGTTTTACGCACTTTAATGGTGCGGCATGGTTTTGCGTTGTTCTATTTTGGTGCGATATGCGCAGGTTTGAGAAAACTGCCTAAAGCTTGACCAATTTCCGATATACTCCGCCCCCCTCTTTTTACGCCTTGTCGGCGCACGCGCTGTTTCCATGAAGCTGATCGTAAAAGTATTCCCAGAAATCACCATCAAGAGCCCGCCGGTGCGAAAGGGGTTCATTCGCCAATTGGCGAAGAACATCCGCACCGTGCTGCGCGACCTCGATCCCGACGTGCGGGTGGAGGGGGTGTGGGACAACGTTGAGGTGGAAACGGCGCTCAGCGACAGCCGGTCATTGCACGAGATGATCGAGCGTCTGCGCTGCACGCCAGGCATTGCGCATTGCCTGGAAGTCCATGAATACCCGCTGGGCGATCTCGACGATATCGTCGACAAGTGCAAGGCGCACTTCGCCGACCGGCTGGCCGGCAAGATATTCGCCGTGCGCTGCAAGCGTGCCGGCAAGCATCCGTTCAGTTCGATGGACGTTGAGCGTCATGTGGGCAGTGAGCTGCGTGTGCACTGCGGCGCCGCGGGCATCTCGCTGAAAGCGCCGGAAATCGAAGTGCGAATGGAGATCCGCGACCAGCGCTTGTTCATCGTGCATGCCCAGCATGACGGCATCGGCGGCTACCCGCTGGGTGCGTTGGAGCAAACACTGGTGTTGATGTCCGGTGGTTTCGACTCCACCGTGGCGGCCTACCAGATGATGCGCCGCGGGCTGATGACCCATTTCTGCTTCTTTAATCTTGGCGGTCGTGCCCATGAACTGGGCGTGATGGAAGTCGCTCACTATTTATGGAAGAAGTACGGCAGCTCACATCGTGTGTTGTTCATCAGCGTGCCCTTCGAAGAAGTTGTCGGCGAGATCCTCGAGAAGGTTGATAACAGTCAGATGGGCGTGGTGCTCAAGCGTATGATGCTGCGCGCCTCGACCCAGATCGCCGAGCGCTTGCATATCGATGCGCTGGTCACCGGCGAGGCGATTTCCCAGGTATCGAGCCAGACGCTGCCGAATCTCTCGGTGATCGATTCGGCCACCGACATGCTGGTGCTGCGTCCGCTGATCGCCAGCCACAAGCAGGACATCATCGATACGGCGTTCGAGATCGGCACCGCCGAGTTCGCCAAGAACATGCCTGAGTACTGCGGCGTGATCTCCAAGAACCCGACCACCAAGGCCAAGCGCTACCGCATCGAGCACGAAGAAAAGCAGTTCGACATGGCGGTGCTGGAACGCGCCATGGCGAACACCCGGCAAGTCGCCATCGATCGCGTGATTGATGAGCTAGGTCAGGATCTGCAGGTGGAGGAAGTCGTCGAGGCGACTGCCGGCCAGGTGGTTATCGACATCCGTCACCCCGACGCTGCCGAGGACGAACCTCTGCAAATGGACGGCATCGAAGTGCAAACCATGCCGTTCTACGCGATCAACAACCGTTTCAAGGAGCTGGATGAGAACCGCCAGTACCTGCTGTATTGCGATAAAGGTGTCATGAGCCGCCTGCATGCTCATCATCTGCTGAGCGAGGGGCATGTCAATGTGCGCGTTTATCGTCCGGCATAAGACGCCCGGGCTGAATGGCGGCAGTATCCGTCACCGCCCTCCCGACTTGCACCGCGGCCTGTAACGGCCGCGACACCTCGTCAATCATCTGCTTTTATCAAATCCGATTTTTCGCGTAGGGCCGCTGGACGCATCCGCTCACTGGCCCGACCCAACTACGAGACCACTACTGTGATCGAGAATCTACGTAACATCGCCATCATCGCTCACGTTGACCATGGCAAAACCACCCTGGTCGACAAGCTTCTGCGTCAGTCCGGCACCCTGGAGCGCGGCGAGCTCAACGACGAGCGCGTGATGGACTCCAACGACCAGGAAAAAGAGCGCGGCATCACCATCCTGGCCAAGAACACCGCCATTCGCTGGAATGACTACCGCATCAACATCGTTGACACCCCCGGCCACGCCGACTTCGGCGGTGAAGTCGAGCGCGTGATGTCGATGGTCGATTCCGTGCTGCTGCTGGTCGACGCCCAGGACGGCCCGATGCCGCAAACCCGCTTCGTGACCAAGAAGGCCTTCGAAGCCGGCCTGCGTCCGATCGTGGTGATCAACAAGGTCGACCGTCCGGGCGCGCGCCCTGACTGGGTGCTGGATCAGATCTTCGACCTGTTCGACAACCTCGGCGCCACTGAAGAGCAGCTGGACTTCCAGGTCGTCTACGCCTCGGCCCTGAACGGCATCGCCGGTCTGGATCACACCGATATGGCTGAAGACATGACCCCGCTGTATCAGGCCATCGTCGACCACGTTCCGGCCCCGAACGTCGATATCGACGGCCCGTTCCAGATGCAAATCTCCGCACTGGACTACAACAGCTTCCTCGGCATCATCGGTGTCGGCCGCATCGCCCGTGGTCGCGTCAAGCCGAACACCCCGGTCACTGCCATCGACATGCATGGCAAGAAGCGTAACGGCCGTATCCTCAAGCTGATGGGTCACCACGGTCTGCACCGTGTCGACGTCGACGAAGCCACCGCCGGCGACATTGTCTGCATCAGCGGTATGGACGAACTGTTCATCTCCGACACCCTCTGCGACCAGAACAACGTCGAAGCGATGAAGCCGCTGACTGTCGACGAGCCGACCGTTTCCATGACCTTCCAGGTCAACGATTCGCCGTTCTGCGGCAAGGAAGGCAAGTTCGTCACCAGCCGTAACATCAAGGAGCGCCTGGACAAGGAGCTGCTCTATAACGTGGCCCTGCGCGTTGAAGAAGGCGATTCGGCGGACAAATTCAAAGTCTCCGGCCGCGGCGAGCTGCACCTGTCGGTACTGATCGAAACCATGCGTCGTGAAGGATTCGAAATGGCCGTAGGCCGTCCGGAAGTGATCATTCGCGAAGTTAACGGCGCCAAGCATGAGCCGTTCGAAAACGTCACCATCGACATCCCTGAAGAATCTCAGGGCAAAGTCATGGAAGAGATGGGCCTGCGTAAGGGCGACCTTAGCAACATGGTGCCGGATGGCAAGGGCCGTGTTCGCCTCGAGTACAACATCCCGGCCCGCGGCCTGATCGGTTTCCGTAACCAGTTCCTGACCCTGACCAACGGCGCAGGCATCCTGACCTCGATCTTCGACCGCTACGACGTGATGAAGTCCGGGCACATGTCCGGCCGTCAGAACGGCGTACTGGTATCGATCGATACCGGCAAAGCCCTGACCTACTCCCTGGAAACCCTGCAGGCGCGCGGCAAGCTGTTCGTCGAGCACGGCCAGGAAATCTACAACGGTCAGATCGTCGGCCTGAACAGCCGTGACAACGACATGGGCGTTAACCCCACCAAAGGCAAGAAGCTCGACAACATGCGCGCTTCGGGCAAAGACGAAACCATCGCCCTGGTCCCGCCGGTCCGCTTTACCCTGGAGCAGGCACTGGAATTCATCCAGGACGACGAGCTGTGCGAAGTGACCCCGAAGTCGATCCGTCTTCGCAAGAAGATCCTCGACGAAGGCGAGCGTAACCGCGCTGCGAAGAAAGCCAAGGCTTGATTCCCGCTTAGCTGCAACGAAAAGGCGCCTTAGGGCGCCTTTTTGCTGTGCGCAAAAAATATTCAATCGCAGCAGCTTTGCGTTAGTTCCCATTTCCAGACGTATCGCTGGGCTTCGTATCGAGCAAATAGGCCAGGGTAGGCCGCTAGCCAACAACTAAAAATCTGAACTGACCCTGATTTTACGAACACGTCGATTGTGACTAATACCGTCAGAGAGAGAGTTCAGATGACTTTATGCTTTCTTCCCTGCGGTTCGGCCGCTTTTGCATCCAGATACAGTTCCCCAGGCCTGGTTTGGTTACCATCGGAATTGATCGCCGACCGATCTCAGGCTATCTGAAGCTGGTTGGCGTCCTGTCGTCCTGCCCGAGAGACCCATGTCCGAGTCCAACTTGCGCATCATTGTTGCTGACGATCACCCCGTCTTTCGCGAGGGGTTGGTACGGATCGTCGCGCGCGCATTCCCCAAGGCACAGGTGGATGAGGCGGAGACCTTCGATGAAGTGTTGCTGCAGGCGCGGCGTGATGTTGCGCCGGATGTGATGATCCTCGACCTGCTGTTCCCGGGCATGGAGCCGGTGGCGTCCATCGGCGCGCTGCGTCAGGAGTTTCGGCGCACGTCGCTGGTAGTGGTGTCGATGGTCGACGACCCGCAGCTTATCGATGCGGTGATGGCGGCCGGTGCGGACGGTTTCATTGGCAAGGCCGTTTCTCCGGACGACATCGCTCAGTCACTACTGGCGATCCGTGCCGGCGAGCCTGTGGTGCGTCAAGCGCTCGCCGGGCTGCACGCACGAGAAGGCGAAGAGGCAGCACTCGATGCCCTGACGCCGCGCCAGCTCGACGTGCTGAGGCTGATCGTGGAGGGGCTTTCGAACAAGGAAATAGGCCGTGCGTTGCAGATCTCGCCGTTCACGGTGCGCATCCACGTGTCAGCGCTACTGCGCACTTTGAATGTCAGCAGCCGCGCCGCAGCGGCTGCGAAGGGTGCACATGCGCTGCGCTGGTCACGCCGCGGCTGAATCATGCGGGTAAAGTGGGGCGCTTGCGCTGCAGCTTCAGGCTCGCCAGCAGCGAGCGCAGCTCGGCCGGATGCACGGGTTTGGCGAGCACTGGGACGCCGGGATCCGCGACGGCCTGTTCGACCCGAGCGACGTCGTGGCCGCTGATCACCACGGCCGGGATTTGCCAGCCGCTGAGGCGACGCAAATAGGCGATGCAGTCCGCGCCGGAGGCCTGCGCGTCGAGATCGAAGTCGGTGATGACCAGGTCGCACTCCACCGGCCCGTTGGGAATGGTCGTGGCAGAGGTTACGCGGCAGCCCCAGCGCTGCAACAGCGTGGCGGTGGCCAGTAGGACATTTTGGTCATCTTCGATGAGCAGCACATGCAGGCCGTTGAGCGGGCTGGCGGCGATGGCGCGCGAGGCGTTGTCGGACGAGATGGGCGAAACGCGAGGCGCTGCTCGCGACAAGCCGTTGATTGAAGCGCAGGTCCCGGTGCCCAGGCGTGAACGCAGGGTCACCGTGAGGCCGAGCAGCTCGCCGATGCGGCGCACGATGGACAAGCCTAAGCCCAGACCTTCGACATCTTTGTCGCGGACCGCGCGCACCCGATAGAACTCGTCGAACACGAGGCTCAGCTGCGCCTCCGGAATGCCCTTGCCGGCATCGCGGACTTCGAGGGTGACGGCGCCGTTGCGCAGGCGACAGCCGATCAGCACCGGTTTGCCCTGGGCATACTTGATGGCGTTGGAGACCAAATTTTGCAGCATCGTCGCCAGCAGGTTTGGATCGCTGGTTACCTGCAGGCTTGTGGCGTGAATGCGCAGCGTCACGCCCGCCCAACGTGCGGTTTCGGCGTTTTGCTGGCGGATGTCATCAAGCAGCGCCTGCAACGGCATGGGCTGGATTTGCGGCCGCACGTTGCCGTTGTCCAGCGTGTAGTGGTCGAGAATCGAGCGGAACAGCTGCGACACGCTGTTCAGCGATCGGTCGATGTTTTCCACCATGCGCCGCTCCTCGATGCCCAGCCGGGCATCGCGCAGGCAGGCGGTGAACAGGCTGATCGAATGGATCGGCTGGCGCAGGTCGTGACTCGCCTGGGCGAGAAAGCGTGACTTGGCAACGTTGGCAGCCTGCGCCCTTTCCGACGCCTGGCGGGTGCGTTCGAGCAGTATGTGAGCGTAGGCGGGGACCACCAGTGTGGTGATGATCATGGTCAGCAGCACGTAGGGGCTGTGCAGTAGGAAGTGCGTATTGAGTACGACCGCTGCGATTGTCAGCAGCGCGATCAGCGTCGCCAGTGCCAAATACCGCGAGCCGTAGCGCATACCGTTGCCAACGGTCACCCAAAGCATGGCGCCGAACACGGGCAGCATCGGTTCGCCAACCACGCTCAGCGAGTAGCCGATGCTCACATAATCGAAGACGATTGCCAGCGCGCGCCGAGACGGATATAGGCCTGGCCGACGCTGAATCCATCCGATCCTTACTAGCGAAATCAGCATGAACGGCAGGCTGAAGGCCAGAACTTGATAGAACTGCTGCGAGCTGATCAAGGCCCAATAGCGCAGGCCGCCGACGTACAGGATGCAGAGCGCCGCCACGATCGGGCGGATTCGTGCCTGTGCCAGTTCGACATCGTGGGTGGCGCTGGCTGTCTCCATGTCCATGTTCTCCAAGAGCTTGCTTCGAGTATAGGGACGGTGGCGCTAAACAGCCGTGCGCTAGTGCACTCGTACTATTCAGGACGGCGGACGCACCCGCCTACAATTGCTCCAGCATCGGCACCCGGCCGCTGCGCCGTGCCGGCGTACCCGTTTATCAGGGAAGGCAGGACACTCAAGTTTCAGGAGCGACCATGAACCGTAATTACCTCGCCTTGGTCAGCGCGTTTGTGCTGGCAACCACCTGCCTGCAGAGCTACGCCGACACGACCGTCCCTGCGCAAAGCTCAGCCGCTGCGGCCAACCAGCCATGCACGCCGAGCACCACCGGCAGCCTGCTGTCGAGTGCCCGTAGCTTACTCAAGATCGCCGGCAGCGTGATCGATACGAAGAACAGCCTCACCGACGCCAGCTATGCCGAGCGGGCACAGAGTGCGGCCGGCGTGAGCAAGGGCGAGGGCTTGTTGAACAACGTCGAGGCGCTCGGTATTGCGGGCAAACCCTGCGGATGACGGGATTCGCGGAGCTTGCTCTATCCGCCAAATAACGCGGGGGACCACGTTGTGGATGAAGCTGAGCAATCGCAGCCGTTCAGGCGTAGAGGCCAAAACCATCAGCGAATAGTTGGTAATTGCTTTGTTCCTGGTTTGGCGTTTCCCTTTCGAGTTCCGCCGTTCGGCCTCTTTTGCATCCGTGCACAGTGCGCCGGAGGTGGGTGGTTACCAGGCTTTGCTTGCATGCTGTTGCGACGTTATGAAGCCGTTGTGCTAGGGGGTGAGCTCATCAGTGCCTGGGCCACCACCTCAGCCAGCGCATTCAACCGCTCCGCCTGCTGAGCTTTGCTGGATACGGGCGGCAACAACGCGAAGGTGACGTCGGGCAATGGCGGCAACGCCGGATCCGCCAGCGCCACCATGCTGTCGCGGATCAACGACGAAGCGTTGATGCAGGCGACGCCCAAGCCCGCCGCGACAGCTGCCTGGATACCCGCTACGTCGGACGCCACGTGGTTGACCACATAGGATTGTCGGTGTGCGTCGAGCTGCATTCGGGCGAGGCGATGCAGCGAGCAGCTCTCTGGCAGCAGGGCGAGCGGAATCGGCTCATTGGCACTTATCAACATGTTCTTCGGCGATGCCGCCCAGACCAGCGGTTCGCGACGCAGGACGCGCGCCTCGCCAATAGGCCGTTCGGCCACCCGCATCACAATGGCCAGATCAAGCGCTTGGCGGTTGTAGGCGGCCTCGATGTCGTCGCTCTTGCCTATCTGCGTGCGCAGCCGCAGCCGAGGATATTGCTGACCAAGGCGGGCCAGGAGATGGATCAGTTCCGAGGCTCGAAAGTAGCCAGTGATGCCGAGACGTACCTCACCCTCGAGTGAAACGCCGTGCAAGTCGCGCCATGCGGCATCGGACAACGCCAATATTTGCCGCGCATGCGCGAGCAGCCGCTCGCCGGCGGCAGTGGGTACGACGCCGGTCTTGCTCCGCTGCAGCAGCGTCTGGCCGGCGCGTTCTTCCAACTTGCGCAGTTGCTCGCTGAGCGTCGACTGCGACAGCAAGCGCACGGGCGCGGCTGCCGATAGACTGCCCGCATCTACCGCGGCGACCAGTGTCCTCAGTTGGTCAAGGTCAAATCCTTGCATGTCTATCTATCCGTTTCGTCGATGGCAGCCATCCTATATTCCCGCTTTTCCGATTGATACAGGCCAATCAATATCTCTGCGTCCACCTCTTCCAAGGAGTTCGCCATGCCTCATATCGTCATCCAGCTGTCCGGCCCACGCGACACCGAACTCGGCCGCAACGCCGTCGCGACGGTCAATCGCCTGACTGCCGAGGTGCTCGGCAAAATGCCACAATTCATGGCAACGACCGTTCAATACATTCCCGATGACGACTGGTTCATCGGCGGTCAGCCTCTATCTGTGTTGGGTGGCAGCGCCTTTCATTTGGATATCAGTATCACCGACGAGACCAACACCAAGGCGGAGAAGGCGCGTTTTGTGCGTGAGCTGTATGAGGAGTTTGCGGCGCTTCGGGCTGGCCTGCATGAAACCTCCTACGTGCATCTGATCGATGCGCGCGCGGCGGCTTACGGCTATGGCGGGCGCACCCAGGAATGGCGGCATCAGCAAGCCGGGGTGTAGCGCGGCGGTAGGGGCTGTAAACGTAAGCCAGCCTCTATCTTGGATTACTCGATGTGCTTGATGGCGCTCTGAAAGGGCGACCGCCACTGGTTACCCGGCCAGGCGGAGATCCGCTGTAGCGTCATAGGGACCAAGCGCATCGGTGTGCTCATGCCATCGCCGAAGAACCGCCTGTCACAACCCGAGCGCTTCGCGCAGCTGAGTTGCCGTCAGGGAGCGGGTTGAAATGCCGCTCGCGAAGTCGAAGTCTTTTGCCGTCTCGAGCGGGCCCACGATGACCGGATCGAAGCCGGCGTCTCGTACAAGGCGGGCGGCAACTTTGAGGGCTTGTTCATCGTCCGACGCCAAGGGAATGGCTTGCCGTTCGCCTTCGCGATGCGCTTCGCTGCGCAATTGGTAGGCGGAGATGGCATTGAAGGCTTTAACCAGTCGTACACCCGGCAGAAAGCGCTGGGAGGCCAAACCCGAGCCAAGTTCGCGGGCCTCGATGGCCATTTCACCGTCGCGGTCCGGTCGCGGATTGCCGGCGTCGAGCAGGATTTTGCCCTCCATGAGCGCGCCGTGGTCATGGCCAATTTGGGGCGTGGCTGCGTAAGGCACGGTGAGCAGAATCACTTCACCGTAGCGTGCTGCATCCGCGGGGCTGCCGGTCCGGGCGCGCTCGCCGAGTTCTTCTGCCAAGGGTTGCAGCTGCTCAGGGTGACGGGAAGAAAACATGACCTCATGGCCGGCCTCTACCCAGAGCCGTGCCAGGGCACTCCCCATGGCTCCCGTGCCGATGATGCCAATGCGCAGGGGCTGTTGATCCTGGGCAACGCTCGCCATGCTGCTCAGCAGCAAAATGATGCCCACCGCCGTGGCGATGAGACGATGTAGCTGACGGAACATGGTCATTCTCCGATGCGGATGCTCTGATGCCAATCCGGCCGGTGCAAGGCGGTCGCGGCTTTGCTGCGCAAATGGGACGAGTGGATTGGCTGGGTAAGCTGGTCCCACGTACCGTGTTTCCGAATCCTCTATTTATAGTGCAAAGGGCACGGTGGCGCGCATGGAAAGGCATTACAAGCTGAGCCCGGCCTGATCCGCGAGGATGTGCTGCCTGTTACGCCGCATGCGGACGAGTGCATGCGCTCGTCTCTTACTGGCGGTGAAGAGACTGAGGCGTAGAAGTCGATTACTGGAGGAGGGCATCTCCGGCACACAGTTCAGAAGCACCCGGGCGGGCGGCGAGACGGAGATACGCGATGGAGTGGTTGATCAATAAAGCCTTTCACGCAGCGACAGTGCGCCTTGTGGCTCAACGCCACGAGCCCCAACCGTGCGGCTGGGGCTCGTGGTGGAGGCGAGCGCTTTTCGTCCGTGTCAGGTAAAGAACAGCGGCACTATCACACTTGATATCAGCAGGATCAACGCGCCTCCCAGGCGTGAGGATATCTGTGCGAACGGCATCAGCGACATTCGGCGGGCGGCGGAGAGCACCGCGACGTCACCGGTACCGCCCATATTGGCCATGCACAGGCCGGCGGTGATGGCTGATTCGATGGGGTAGAAGCCCACCAGCTTGCCCACAAGCCCGGCGCCGAAAGCTGCACCGGCAACAACTGCGAACACGATCAGTACGTAGGTCAGCGAGATGGCGTCGATCACCTGGCCCAGGTCGGTAAAGGCCACGCCGATGCCGAACAACAGCGCAAAGGTCCAATTGCGTGCGACGAAGCGGAACCACTGGGACGCCGCGTCGTTGATCGACTCTGGCACAAGATTGGTCACCTTGAGCAGGGCCACCAGCACGATCATCAGCGCGTAGGGATGCAGCGGCACGAATTCACCCAGGATCTGGCCGGCAATGAAGAAGCTCAGCGCCGTGACCAGGCCGATGCCGAGGGCGGGCAGGGTGATGGCGCCTTCCTTTTCGGTCACATCCACGCCGGGCATCATCTGCCCGTTGCCGGTCAGGGAAGGGAAGCGATTCCCGAGGCCGTTGAGCAGACCGGCGATGATGATGGCAAAGACGTTCCCCAAGGCGAGAGCGGGAACCAGGATAGAGATGTAATAGCTCGCCGGTTGGCCGAGCAGTTGCTCGTAGATCTGGCTCATCGGTACCGCACCGGCGCCCATGCCGCCGCCCAGGATCGGCATGGCGATGACCACCACTGCATCTTGCGCCGAGAAGCCGAGCAGCGTACCCACGGCCATCGCAAAGAGCGCTGCGAACAGCACCGAACACAGCAGCGGGAGCGCATAGCGCGAGCCGACCTTGACCAACACCCTCGCATCCATGCCCAGAATGCTGCCGGTGATCAACGCGGCGATATAGAAATCGAGAAAGCCGCCGCCCTGCATGAAGCTTGCGATGTCCTCCGACACGGCTGCTGGCAGCCAGCCGTAATAGACCATGGCGGCTGCACCGAACAGCGCCATGATCGCGCCGCCGCCGAGGTAGGTGTTGACGATCGGCAAGCGGTCGCCGAGGAAGCCGAGCAGTTCACCGAGGAGCATCATCACCAGCAGCGCACCGATCATGCCGGTTGGCAGGGTATCGGTAGCGATGGCCGCAGCCATGATGACCAGAGCGATCGCGAACAGGGGCAGTGGCAGATTGAAGATGCGCTGGGCGCGCAGGCCCAGGTTCAGACTGCCTTCAGGCACGGCAGGGCTAAGCGTGGTCCGATTCATTGTTGTACTCCTTCGAACGTGGCGGCCAGGCGCTGCACGCGCGGGTGATTGTTTGCAAAGGCGCCCGATTCGGACGAACGTGCGCGGCCGGACAACCGCGCCGGGCTACCTTAAGCAGAGATCGCTCGCCGCCAATGTTTGAAGAAGTTAAAAAAGCATTAACAAACTAAAAAAAGCGGAGGCTGGCTTGACCCTGTGGTGCAGGGCTGGCTCGATTCGGCATTTCCGCGACGCGCCAAGCGCCCGGTCAACTATTGGAGTAGAGCTTTGCGCTTGCGCCTGAATACGCTGATCTCACTGCTCGTCGCTGTCATGGTGGTGCTGGCGTTGGGGCTCGCCCTCTGGCTGTTCAACGTGCAGTTGCGCGAGACCCTGGAGGAAGGCCAAGCCGCGCGCGTGACAAACTTGGCGCAGAGCGTGGCGGCGCGTGCGGACGTGCAGCGAGCCCTGGGGCAATCAAGTCCTGACCTGCGAGCCAGCAACCCGCTGCAAGCCGAGGTCGACGCGTTGCGTCGCCAGCTGGGTGTGGACTTCATCGTGGTGATGGATCGCCGCGCCTTGCGCCTGACGCACCCGGAGCCTGTGCGCATCGGGCGAGCGTTCAGCGGCAATGACGAGGCCCGTGCGTTGGCGGGCGAGACGTACGCCTCGCGTGCGGCGGGAAGTCTGGGTACCAGCATTCGCGGCTTCGCCCCGGTGATCGGCGAGCAGGGATACGTGATCGGCGCTGTCTCGGTCGGCGTTACCTTGGCCTCGCTCGGCGATTTGCTGAACGAGCGCCGCCGCGATGTGCTGATCGGTGTGCTGGCGCTCATGCTGATCGCCGCTTTCGGTGCACATTTGCTGGCGCGCTACATCAAGCGCGTGTTATTGGGCCTGGAGCCCTACGAGATCACCCGGCTGGTCGAAGAGCGCCAAGCCATGTTGGCGTCGGTGCGCGAGGGGGTGATGGCGGTCGACGACCGGGCCCGTATAACGCTGGTCAACCCTGCCGCCGAGCGCTTGCTTGCCAGCACCGGGCTGGGTAAAGCGCCGCTGAGCCGGCCGATTGCGGAATATCTGCCGAACAGTGGCCTGCCCGAGGTGTTGGCCAGCGCCACCGAGCAACTGGATCGGGAATTCAGCCTAAACGGTCGAGCGATCCTGGTTAACCGCGCACCGATCCGTCATCAGGGCCGAGTGATTGGCGCCATCGCGACCTTCCGCGACAAAAGCGAGGTCAACGCACTGGCCGAGCAACTGACCGGCGTGAGTCGCTACGCCGAAGCGCTCCGCGCAACCACCCATGAGTTCAAGAACAAGCTTCACGTCCTGCTCGGCTTGGCGCAGATGGGCGATCTGGATGCGTTGCGGGCCTATCTTCATGACCTGGCCGATCATCAGCTGGCGCCCGCCACCGCGCTGGTCGAGGGCATTGGTGAGCCGGTGCTGGCGGGATTTCTGCTGGGCAAACAGAGCGAGGCTCGTGAGCGCGGCATCTTATTCAAGGTGGATGTCGAACATCCCGTGCCGGCAGCGGCGCCTGAACAGGTGCATGGATTGGTGACCATCGTCGGAAATCTGCTGGAGAATGCGTTCGAAGCGGTGGCCGAGCAGGATGAACGGCGCGTCAACCTGACGCTGGACTACGATGAAGCCATGCTGTCGCTGCATGTACAGGACACCGGCGCGGGCATCGAGGCCGCCGTGCGTGAGCGTCTGTTTGAGCGGGGCGTATCGACCAAGGGTGAGAGGCGGGGGATCGGGCTGACTGCCGTTCACGAACAGGTCGAGGCCTGGGGAGGCACGTTGGCTGTGTATTCCGAGGCCGGTCGCGGCAGCCTATTCGAGATCGAACTGCCTTATCGTACCGCCGCTGGGACGGCAGAACCATGAAACATGTCTTGCGCGTACTGATCGTCGAGGACGATCCCATGGTCATGCGCCTGAATGTCGATTACCTGGCCCGCCTCGATGGCGTCGACCTGGTCGGTCAGTGCGAAAGCGTGCCGGCCGCCCTCGACCTGCTGGAGCGCGAGGTGGTGGACCTGGTGCTGCTCGATGTTTACCTGCGCAGCCGCTCGGGGCTGGAGGTGCTGCGCTATCTACGGGCGCAGGACGTCAATACCGACGCCGTGCTGATCACCGCAGCGTCAGAACTCGATACCGTGCACGCGGCCCAGCGGCTTGGCGCACGAGACTATCTGGTCAAACCGTTCAACTTCGAACGCTTTCGCGATGCGGTGGAGGCGTGCAGGCGTGCCCGTGAAGCATTGGCCCGCCTGCCCGAGCAGTTAGGGCAGAGTGACATCGATCGGCTATTCAGCCCGCCGCCTGCGCTGGACGCTCGTCGCCCCGGCGATCTGCCCAAGGGCCTTACCCCCGCGTCGCTGGCGCAGGTGGCCTCGGCGATCCTGACGCTGGATGGCGACGGCTTCACCAGCGAGACCCTGTTGCCTGCCACCGGGATGTCGCGCGTCTCGGTGCGCAAATACCTCAAGCACCTGAGTGACGCACAGCTGCTGGAAGAGTCCTTTCACTACGGCCAGATCGGCCGTCCATCGTTTCGCTACCGTTGCCTGGATCGCGCCGCGCTGCAGCGGTTGGCAGACGGCTGACGGATTAGACTCCTGCATCCCGCTGCAGTGATGCGCGCCAGTGCGATATCAGGTCCGGAAGCGCCCGACCAGCCCGCGCAGCTCACCGGAAAGGTCCGACAGGCGCTGCGAGTCGGATTGCGCTGAACCTGCCAATTGCTCGACCAGCAACGCATCTTCATGGATCTGCGTGATGTGCCGGTTGATGTCTTCGGCAACGTGGTGCTGCTCTTCCGCCGCAGTTGCGATCTGAGCGTTCTGGTCACGGATCTGATCGACCGAGCCGCGAATATGCTCGAAGCTGTCACGCGCTTTTTGAATACGGTCGACGCTGGCTTTGGACATCTCCAGGCTGCTTTGCATCTGCTTGGTGACATCCTGAGTACGCCGGGCGAGGCCACCGAGCAGGCCGTCGATCTCACCGGTTGAATCAGCCGTACGCTTGGCCAGCGCACGCACTTCATCGGCTACCACGGCAAATCCCCGGCCCTGGTCCCCTGCGCGCGCCGCCTCGATGGCGGCGTTCAGCGCGAGCAGATTCGTCTGTTCGGCGATGGAGCGAATGGTGTCGAGGATGGTGTTGATGTTGCGGCTGTCCTGCTCGAGCACCTCCATCGAAAGGGCTGACTGCCGCAGGTTTTCGCTCAGCTGAGAAACGCTACCGGTTGCCTCGTCGATCTGCAGCTGTCCGTCACGTACCTGACGCTGGCCGGAATCCGCCGAGCTGGCCGCTTCACTGCACGAGCGAGCCACTTCGTTGGCAGTGGCGACCATCTCGTTGAAGGCCGTCGATACCAGTTCGACCGCTTCGCGCTGGCGCCCAGCGGCGTCATTCATATCGCTGGCCACACGTGTTGCGCTGTCGGAAGCCCCGCTCAATGACGTGGATGCACTGCTGATGCGCTGTACCAGGTCGCGAATCGCGCCGAGGAACTGGTTGAACCAACGTGCAAGCAAGGCCGTTTCGTCCTTGCCGCGCACCTCAAGGCTGCGAGTGAGATCGCCCTCGCCTTGCGCGATGCTTTCCAGGCCACCGGTTACGCCCCGGATAGGCCGAACGATCATGCCGGCGAACGCGGCGCCGATAACCGCGAACACAAGGGCCAGCACCGCTGCGATCACGAGGATCTCCAGCGTCAGGCCGTTGGCGTGAGCCATGACTTCGTCGCGCTTGATCAACCCGATCAATTGCCAGCCAAGCGACTCGGACGACCAGACGTTGGCCATGTAGGTCGTGCCATCGATGTCGACTTCCACCAGGCCATTCGCGCTGGCCAGATCGGCATAACTGCCGCCCAGCTCAGCAAGCGGCTTGAAGTTGTGCTCGGGGTTGCTCGGGTCGGCCAGTACGTTTCCGCCTGTCTCGACGAGCATGAGATACCCGCTTTTGCCGATCTTGATCTGCTTTACCAGGTCGGTCAGCTGATTGAGCGATACATCCAGACCGAATACGCCAACCATCTGGCCCTGCGCATTGGTGACCGTGCGGCTGTGATTGATGAGAGATACGTCGTCAGGTGCCCAGTAATAAACACTGGTACGTACAGTCTTGCCGGGCTGTGCCAAAGCTTCCTTGTACCAGGGACGAACGCGTGGATCATAACTGCTCAGTCGGGGGTCTTCCGGCCACACACCATAAGAGCCGTCGACGCGGCCGAGCGATAGATAAGCCGTGGTGGGATGATGCTTGGCGTAATGGTCGAAAAGTTTCAGGAGCGCTTGGTTGCTTTCCGGCAAGGGCGTGGACGCCGCGTCTGGCGAGCTGAAGTCTTTCAGCCCTTGCGCCTCGGTTATCGCAGGTAGGGTCGCAAAATAGGCAACGTTCTGTTCGATGCCCTCGAAAAACAGGTTCATGGCGTTCTCGACCTGTCGTATCTCCCGGTTGCTGCTATCGAGAAAGCGTTCCAGCGCGTCGTTCCGGACGTTGAGGATGACAACAATCGCCACGACTATGACGGGCAGCGACGCGATGGTGAGAAACGCCCATGTCAGTTTTTGTTTGATGTTCATGAAATGAACCTGCTTCAGAATTATCCGAGGGCCAGTCATAGCCGACTGACACCACCGCAGCGATATCTACGGATCAGGTTTTCTATCGGCGCCGGGCCGGGTGAGTTGAGCTAATTGGGCCTGGTTTGGCTCACCGCTCGTCGGGGGCGCAAGCCAATGAGGCCGCCCGGTCGGGCGGTTTCCCTGCCAAAAAAACGCGTAAGGACGCAGCGCAGAGCGGCTGCTTACTCGCTGGGAGATGGGGCTGCGTTACGAGCCACAATGAGGATCTGACCGAGCAAGCGATGCAGCGCATCACGATGGCCCATGGCGCCGCCGGAGGGCTGCTGGGTGCTCGACGTCATCACCACGGTCATGTCGAGCCCAGGCACCACATAGATCATCTGCCCGCCGTAGCCCCAGCCATAGCGCACCTCTTCGCCGCCCAATTGAGTGATGAACCAACCGTAGCCATAACCGTGACCGGTGTAACGCGAGCGGGTTCGCGGCGTCCACGACGTATCGATCCACTCCTTGGACAGCAGCCGCTCTCCCGAAGCTGTGAGCCCGCCACGGCGATACAGCTCGCCGAAGGCGAGTAACGAGCGCGGCGTCATCGCCATTTCATTGCCGCCCAGATAGATGCCCTGCGGATCGCGCGTCCAGGCGCTGATGGCGAAGCCGTCGAGCGGTGCCAGCCATTGCCGCGTCAGCTGCAAGGTGGTTTTGCCGGTGCGGCGGGTGAGGATGGCCGAGAGCAGGTGGCTGGAGCCTGTGGAATAGATCATCGCGCCGCCTGGTTCAGCCTCGAACGGCCGGGCCAACGCCGCACGCACCCAATTGCGACTTGCTACCCAGGCGCCGTAGTTGCGCCCCGAAGTCGATCCTAGCCCGGCCTGCATCGAGAGCAGATTGCCCACCGTCACCTGCTGCAATCGCGGGTCAGGATTGGCCGGGATATCCGCCTTTAGAAGATCGGCGATGGGTTGATCGGGCCCTTCGAGAATACCCTTGTCGATGGCGACGCCGGCCAGCGCGGAAATCACTGACTTGGACGCAGATTTGATGTTGGCCGGTGAGGTCGTGCGATGGCCGTGAAAGCCACGCTCGACGATGATCTCGCCATGCTGGGCGATGATCAGCGTTTCCAGCTGTTCGAGCTGTTCGGCCTGCTCGAGCACTGGGTTGAATCTGCCAGCGGTTTCAGCGGAGCTCTTTAGGCTGATAACCAGCAAAAACGCCACGCAGAGTGCGTGGCGATACTTATGGGGTACTTGCGCCTTGGCGCCGGAGGAGAGAGAACGCATTTGGGTATGACCCGCGAATCATCTCGGCGTGCTGGTCCGCGTGGCGGCGGTTGGCTGGTGCGCGCCCTCCGTGCCCGGCGGGCTGCCGGATCTGCCTATGCTTACTGGCGAATCCAGGTCTGGCTGCGACCCAACGCTTCGATGCCGATGTAGCCGCGCACTTCCAGCTTGTCGCCGCCTTCGAGCAGCGTCGCCTTGGATCGGTAAGTCTTGCCCTTGGCGGGGTCGAGGATGGTGCCGCCGCTCCAGACGTTTTCACCGTCGGGTTTAAGGTCCCAGAGGATGGTCATGCCGGTGATCGGCTTGTTTTTGCGATCGCCGTCGCACTCGCTGCACACCGGGTTGGGGCCGTGGTCCGACTGAAGAATTTCCGCCACCTTGCCGCTGAGCGTGCCGTCGGCGGCCTGTTGGATTTCGACGATGGACTTGGGCTTGCCGGTTTCGTCGTCGATGGTCTGCCAGCGTCCCGCAGGGGAGTCGACGGCGAAGGCGAGCGAGGAGGCAGCCAGGGGGACTGCGAGCATCAGAGCGGTGAACAGTGAGCGCATGGTTTCTCCTGCGATTGGGAAGTTGGTCGGGACTCTATCACTGGTTTCGACAGGTCGCGGCTGGTTGTCCGGATCAGGGCCCATCTACGACCGGAATGCCGTCGTTAGGCTGGCACATTTGAGCGTCACAAGGTTGTCACGCCAATGTCATAGGCTCGCCGCTTTTCCTTGAGAGCGCCTGCTATGCCTACTCTTCGTTCATTGCTGTTCGCGTTGCTGTTACCGGGTCTGGCCTACGCCGATGTGCGAGTTGCAGGGCCGATCGAAGCCGGCGTATTCGAAAAGCGCTACCAGGATCAGCAGCCCGGCGAGCGTGTCCTGACCCGCAGTGACCAGCGTATCCTCGAGGCAGACACCGTGCCGATGAAGATCGGAACCAAGTTCGGCTTGCGTTACCAACTGGACGGCAAGCGCGCCGACGATACGCCTCTAACCTTGCTCTATCTCACCCCTGGCGTGGTCGACCCAAGCGGCGAGCGTCACGACCGCTACGAAGTGATCCAGAAGCTGGTGCCTGATGCGCCGCTGGACGTGATGGCATTCGAATTCACCGAGACCCATGAGCTGGTGCCGGGCGAGTGGCATTTCATGGTGTTCCAGGGCGACCGCAAACTGGCCGAACAGCGGTTTCAGGTTCGCTGATTCCGCTTAGTCCGCCGCCTTGGGTTGCGCGGCGAACGCCACGGCTCGGGCGGCCGTCAGCGTGCCATTGTCGCCGTGACCGGCATCCGGGTTGATGCTCAGCTTGCGGCTCAATCCATGGCTGTCCAGCGGCGCCAGGTGCTCATGCAAGGCTTGCAGGTTGCTACGCATGCGCCGCTCGGCCTGGTGCCTCTCCCGCGCTGATGCCGGAGTGGTGCCGGCGGGAGGCTCCTCGGCGCCGCCGACGGTCAGCCATAGGCGAGTCGGTGCAAGGCTCGAAGCGTTGGCGAGCAGGCGGTCGCTCTGCCTGAGGATCTGCCCATCGTTCCACCAGAGCGAGGGGCTGGCGGCCAGGTAATTCTGGAACGCACCGGGCTGGTTGATCAGGGTGTACAGCGCGAAAAGCCCACCGTGGGAATGCCCGAACAGCGACTGTTGCTGGCGATCAACTTGATAACGCGCTTCGATCAGCGGTTTCAGCTCGCTCTGCAAAAACGCCAGAAACGCCTCCGCACCGCCGTATCGCGGGTCCGGCTCTTCCGCTGCGCCAGCTTTCACTGGTGGTGGCGTGTAGTCCCTGGCGCGCTTTTTAACGTCGTAGAGCGCATCGCCTGGATAGCCGACGCCAACCACCAGCACCGAGGTGCGCAAGGCCGGGTCGGGTCGGTTTTCCAACGCGTTGGCCTGCAGCGCGAGTATCGGGAACAGGGCATTGCCGTCCAGTACGTAGAGCACCGGATACCCGCCGGGTGGCGGTGGCTGCTGTGGCTGGGAGACAAAGATGCGGTAATCGTTGCCGGTGTGGCGCGAATGAATATCGCGCTGTTCGGTTTGCGGCAGCACTACGGGCTGCCAACCGTCCGTTTCGGCAGCCTTTGCAGGCGAGACTCCGATGCCAAGACTGATGAGCAACAGGGCCAGCGCGCCTTTCATGTCGGCAGCTCGGGCGCGGCATCCGGCAGCGGACCGTCCCGCCATTCGATTTTCAGCGCCTCCTCGCCAGAGAAACGATAGAGGTGATCGTCGATGACGAAGCGCAGGCGCTTTTCCGCTTCGCCGGCCTCGGCCTGGCAATCGATGAGCAGCTGATCGGCCTCTGCGAGCATCCGGCACTGGCCGAACGCGAACTGGACCTGCGCGTGGCGTTCGTTCATTTGTACTTCGGCCTTGTGGGCGAAGTGCTTGCACAGACGGGTCATGTTGCGCGACGCGCGTGGTGTTGGGACTTTTGCATGAAACTGAGGCATTAACGTCTCCATGACAAAGCCGCCGGCAGCTATAGCAGACGCTATAGAAGGCCGGCGGCTCGGGTGGATCAGAATTCGTAGCGGGCGCCTAGGGCAACGCTACGCGATGGGCCCTGGAAGTTGAAGGTGGCGACGCTGCCGACGCGTGATACGTAATCGCGGTCGAACAGGTTGTTCACATCGAGGGTAGCCGTGAGCTGCTCCGTTACCGGATAGGACAGCTTCGCATCGACCACGGCGTAACCCGGCGCGCTAACACGGGTGCCGGAGCGCTCCAGATAGAAGTCGCTCATGGTGGTCACACCGGCACCGAGGCCCAGGCCCCGCAGGGTCCCGCTTGGCAGGGTGTACTTGCTCCACAGCGAGGCCTGGTGGCGCGGCATTAGCATGAAGAGCGTATTGGCGTCGCCGGAGAGGTCTTCGGTCTTCATGTAGGTGTAGCCGGCCATCACCTCCCACTCGGGTGTGAGATAACCGCTCACTTCGAATTCACCCCCGCGGATGCGGGCCTTGCCGGTGGCTTCGTAAACGCCACTGATGGGCACACCGAAGCTATCCAGCGCACTGGTCGCGCGGTTCTCATCCGTCAGCTGAAACGCCGTGATACGGGCGTTGAGGTCACCGCCGAAATAGCTGCCCTTGATGCCCAGTTCGTACTGCTCACCTTCGCGCGGATCGATCAGCTGGCCATTGGCGTCCGTGTCGGACTGTGGCTTGAAGACCTGCGAGTAGCTGGCGTACAGGGAGTGATTCGAATCGAGGTCATACACCACTCCACCGTAAGGCGTGACGTGGCCGTTCTGCTTTTGATCGTCCGACGTTCTGGCGCCATTCACGAGATTGGTCGTGCTCGACTCGCCCTCGTACCAGCTCAGGCGCATGCCGCCGATCAGTGCCAGCCGTTCGACGGGGCGGAACGTCAGCTTGCCATAGAGCCCGGCTTCCTGATCATCACTGGTCACCTTCGAGCTATAGACGAGGTCGGGCTCGGCATAGAGGCTGGGGGTGTAGTTATAGATGTTGACGGTGCCGAGCGTGGCGCTGCCGTTGCGGTAATCGCTGTCGTAGCGCTTGAAGTCGGTGCCGACGACGAATTCGCTGACCTGCCCAAGCAGCTCGAACGGCTGGCTGTAGCTGGCGTCGACGGCATAGGTGTCCTGCTGGAAATCGCGTCCGGTGGCCACCATTCGCGTATCGCCATTGGCTGCGACGGCGCCGCCGGAATAGGCGTACAGATAGTTGGTGTCGCGCTGCGAGCCACGCACGGCGATGCGCCCGTAACCGCCATTGTCGAAGCGATGCGTGAGCTCGGCGATTGCGTCCGTGGTGCGGCCGTCGAAGTCGTTCCAGTCTGCACCGAGGTAGGTCGAATGGCTCCAGTCCAGCAGATTGCCGTTGGCATCGGTGGGGTAGCCATTGTGCGGGGCAATGTCCTTGGTCTGGTGGATCAGGCCGAAGGACATCACGGTGGCGTCGGTCAGGTCAATGTCCAGCGCACCGTAGAAGCTCTCGCTGGTGTTCTCGTTGTAGTCGACCTCGCCGTTGGAGTCCGCGCGCGATGCAACGATGCGCCCTCGTACTCGGCCCTGCTCATCGAGCGGGCCGGAGAGGTCGGTTTCCAGGTAGGTGGTATCCCAGCTGCCGTAGCGGCCAGTGACGCTGCCCTGGAATTCGCTGGTCGGACGCTTGCGCACCATGTTGACGATGCCGCCCATCTCGCTGGTGCTGTTGAACAGGCCGGACGGGCCGCGCATCACTTCGACCCGGTCGAACGGCGACAGCGACGGCACGGTGCCGTGGATGCTGGCCATGGGTGCAGGCAGGCCGTCGATGTTGAACTCGTCGTACTCGTAACCGCGGGCGTAGATCGACGAGCGCCCACTGTCGTTGGTCAGTGTGCGCAGCCCCGTGGAGTACTTGGCCAGATCGTCGAGATTCACGAACTGACGGTCGCGGATGTAATCGCTGGTGTAGGAGCTGATCGACTGCGGGATATCGCGCAATTCAGCCGGTGTCTTGGTGCCGACGGTCGCGGCGGGGACGGTATAGCCACCGCTCTGCTCGGAAGATGGCATGTCATACAGGCGGTTGCCCTCGACCGTGATGCTCTCCAGCTCAACCGGCTCGTTCTGCGGTGCAACGCTTTGCGCCAGCGCACTGAGCGGGAAGGGGGCGAGCAGGCCGGCAAGCAGTAGCGGGAAAGCACGCTGGCCGAAGCGGGAAGGGTGGAGAGTTCTGTCCATGGGCGGCTCCTGTCGCAGCGGGACGACGGACGTGAATGGCAAACGTTCGCGCCGCTTAATGATAATGATTTGCATCAAAAGATGTCGGCGCGTAGTCTGCCATGCGTCTGGCCGGCAAACCTTTGCGCGGTCGAACATTTGCTTTGCGATCAATCACCCACGAGGTGCAACGCAGCATGAATCAGCCTGATCACATCATTCGCGGCGACGAGCTTCCGGTCCTGAGCCGGACGGGATTGCGCCTGTCCGACGGAGACGACGACCGTCTGTTCTACGGCCGGGTGAAGTGGGCCCAGCTGCGCGACGGCTTGTCGCTCCACTGGTCCGACTGTGAAGAGTTACAGGACTTCGTCACCGAGAACACGGTGGGGCCGCGATTGTCGTTCGTGCTCTTCCTTCAGGGGCAAAGTCAGGTCAGCTATGGGGATCTGGCTCTTACACTTGGGCAACCATCGGCACGCCAAGCGCCCGAGGGCATCGCGGTTTCGATGAACGAGCCGGTGCAGTTTCGCCGTCAGGCGCGGCGTGGCAGTCACATTCGCAAGCTGGTGGTCAGTCTGACCCCGGACTGGTTCGAAGGCCGTGGTGAAGATACCGGTGCGACCGATAGCGCGGTCCGCCGGTTCATGGACAGCCACCTGGCGCCTCGAGTCTGGAAGCCTTCCTCGCGCCTGCTGACGCTGGCTGATCAGATGCTCAACCCGCCCGGCTATGACGCACTGCTCGAAGGGTTGTATCTGGAGAGTCGCGCGCTGGATATCGCCTGCGAGGCACTGGGCAGTCTCGGCGAATGTGATCATGCCGCACAGCAGAGGCTACGGCCGCAAGAATACCGCCGGCTGCAGCGCCTGGTCGCGTTGCTCGACAGTGGTGAAGCAGATACCTGGACGCTCGACCATATCGCGCGGGAAATGGGCGTGAATGCCACGACGCTGCAGCGTCAGTTCCGGCTGTTCAAAGGCATGACGGTGTTCGAATATCAGCGCTCCAGACGTTTGCACAGGGCTCGCGAAGCCCTGGAGCGCGAAGGCGCCACTGTCACCGAAGCGGCGTGGGGTGCCGGCTATAACAGCGCAGCCAACTTCGCCACCGCGTTTAAAAGGCAGTTCGGTATCAACCCGCGGCAGGTTCGAGCTCGGGTTTGATCCGTACGCAATCGACCGGGCCGGTCAAGTCTCCAGCGCGGTGGCGAGCAATCGTTGAAGCAGGGGAGAGGTCGTCTGTTCGCCCGAGCGGTGCGCCAGCAATAGACGGCTCGCAGCATCCGCCGTATCCAGGGCGCGGTAGGTCACGCCAGGGATTCCGGTGCGTGCATAGATTTCCGGCAGGATGGAAACGCCCATGCCTGCAGCGACCAAGCCGAGAATGGTCGTGCCTTCGCGAACTTCATGCTGCAGACGTGGCGCGAACCCGGCGCGGCTTGCCAGAGCGCTGACATGTTCGAACAGCCCGCAGCCCAGGCCACGTGGAAACAGGATGAACGGCTGGTCGGCCAGCTCGCCCACCGACACGGACGTCGAGTCGCGTTGGGCAAGCGGGTGATTCTTCGGCAATACCGCCACCAGCCGGTCCTTCCACATTTCGTGCACGGTAATGCCACTGGGGGGCGCGAACAGCATCGACGGCCGCAGAAAGCCGACATCCAGGGTTTTCGCGACCAATCCTCTCAGCTGTTCGGCCGTCGACAGGTGCGTCAGATCCGTTCGGACCCCGGGATAGCGGCCCTGATAGCGGCTCAGCATTGCCGGGAACGCGTCATACATGGGTACCGACGCGGTAAAACCAATCCGAATGGCACCCAGGTCGCCTCGCACGGCCTGGCGTACCACGTCTCCAGCATGATCGAGCTGCGCCAACGCCTGCCGTGCTTCGGCCAGCAGCAGCGTGCCAGCCTGGGTCAGTTCGACTCGGCGGTTGGTTCGCTTGAGCAGCGGTGCTCCCAACTCCTCCTCTATCGCCTTGATCTGCATGCTCAGCGGCGGCTGGCTGATGTGCAGGCGCCGCGCGGCCGCGCTGAAGCTGAGCTCCTCTGCCACGGCCACGAAATAACGAAGCTGTCGGAAATCCATCTATACGTTTACCGAATAAGTCGAGCCTGGAAAATGTATTGGACCATATCAATCGCCGTCGCCATGCTTTTTAGCACGGGGCGGTTGTTCCGTCCCGAGTACTTGGAGAAAAACAACAATGCCAAATACCGTGAAAAAACCTCTCATGCTCACCCGGGCGGTTGCGGCCCTTCTCATTTCTACCGCGGCGAGCATGACATCTGCCTTTGCTGCCGACGATCCAGTGCGGATCGTGGTGCCTTACGCAGCAGGTGGCGGCGTGGATATCGTCACCCGTCTCGTTACGCCAGAGATGGAGAAATCACTCGGCACCTCGATCATCGTCGAGAACCGCCCCGGCGCGGCAACCAATATCGGCTCGGCGGCCGTAGCCTCGGCCGAGCCGGACGGCACCATGCTGCTGACTGCCTCCAATACCCTTGCCAGTAACGCAGCGCTGTATTCGAACCTGAGCTTTGACCCTGCGACTGATCTGGTTGCGATCGGTCAGATCGGCTATGCGCCGCTGGTCGTCGTAGTGCCGCAAGACTCACCCTACAAGACGCTTGATGATTTGATTGCCGCCGGTCGCAAGGACCCGCAAGCGCTCACTTATGCGTCGGCGGGCAACGGCAGTTCTGGCCACATGGCGAGCGAGTTGCTCAAGCAGGATGGTGGTTTCGAGGCGCTGCACATTCCCTACAAAGGCGGGTCGCCCGCGATCACCGATCTGATCGGCGGACGCATTTCGTTCATGTCGATCAACCCGACCGAAGTCATCGGCCATATCAAGGCCGGCAAGCTGCGCGCCCTGGCCGTGCTGGATGACAAGCAAAACGCTTTGCTGCCGGACCTGCCTACCGTTACCTCCTTGGGCCATCCGAACAGCACGGCGGCAGTCTGGTGGGGGCTGGTTGGCCCCAAGGGCCTGCCTGCCGAGACCATCGAGAAGCAGAATGCGGCGCTCCAGGCTGCACTGGCGGACGAGGCGACGCGCAAGCGCCTCAGTGAACTTGGGGTGGTCATTTCCTCGGGCTCCGCGCGGGAGTTCCAGCAATTCGTTGGCACCGAACGCGAGAAGTGGACCGCTGTGATCAAGAAGGCTGGCATTCGCGCCGACTGATTTCAGGCCTCTCGTGGCCTCAGTCGGGGTTGCTCCTATCCGGGCGGCGATGTCAGTGCATCGTCGCCCGCCTCTCGATTCGTATAGCCGAGGCGTTCCATGAATCTGCTTTCCAATCCACGGCACCTGGCATCCAGCGGCCTTATTCTTCTGATCGGTCTCGGTACGCTGCTCGGTTCTCTGAACTATGAAGCTGGCACATCGGCGCGAATGGGTCCCGGCTACTTTCCGATGGTTTTGGGCGCTTTGCTCCTGCTGATCGGTGTGCTGCACCTGGCAACACCAAGCGCGTCCGGTCAGGATGAGGAGGAGGACGGGCCGCCACAGTACCGCGGGTGGGTCTGCGTGATCGGCGGGATGCTGGCGTTCATCGTATTGGGGGCCTATGCCGGTCTGATTCCGGCGACCTTCAGCCTCATCTTCATCTCGGCACTCGGCGACAAGGAAAACTCGCTTACGACCGCCGCGTTGTTGGCGCTGTGTATGACGGTGATCGCCGTGCTGGTCTTCTCCTACGGACTGCAGATCCAGTTCCCATTGTTGCGTGGGGTCTGACATGGAAATCCTGCAAAGTCTGATGGGCGGGTTCGGTGTCGCGCTGCAGCCGTCCAACCTCTTGTATTGCTTCATCGGCGTGTTCATCGGCAACCTGCTGGGTGTGCTGCCAGGCATCGGCGCGCTGGCGGCGATTTCGATGCTGCTGCCGATTACCTACACCCTCGATCCAACCGGCGCGTTGATGATGCTGGCCGGTCTCTACTACGGCGCTCAATACGGCGGCGCTACTACTTCCATTCTGCTGAACCTGCCTGGCGTCGCGTCGCATGCCGTGACCTGCCTGGATGGGCACCCCATGGCCAAGCAAGGCAGAGCCGGACAGGCACTTTTGACGGCCATGCTGTCTTCGTTTGTCGGCGCTTCGTTCGGCATCGTGTTGATGACGCTGTTCTCGCCTTATCTTGCGGAGATCGCCTTCAAGTTCGGCCCGGCGGAATACTTCGCCATGATGCTGCTCGGGTTGATCGCGGCGTCGACGCTCTCCAGCGGGTCGCCATTGAAGGGCATCGCCAGTGTTCTTATTGGCCTGGTGTTCGGCCTCGTAGGGACTGACGTCAATTCCGGTGCGATGCGCTTCACCCTCGGTATGGAACACCTCAGTGATGGCATCGCACTGGTCGCCCTGGCAATGGGGCTGTTCGGTATCGCCGACGTGCTGCGTGGGGTGAATCGGATTGGCAGCGGTACGGCGATTGGCGGGCGCATGTCGATGCGTCTTTCCAAGGCCGAGGTCAAGCAGGCGACGATGCCGGTATTGCGCGGCGCGGGCATCGGCTCGTTCTTCGGCACGCTTCCCGGTACCGGCTCGGCAGTTGCCTCCTTCATCTCCTATGCGGTGGAAAAGAAGCTCGCGCGCGACCCCTCACGCTTCGGCAAGGGCGCCATCGAGGGCGTGGCCGGGCCTGAGTCGTGCAATAACGCGGCGGCACAGACGGCTTTCATACCCACCATGACGCTGGGCATTCCGGGAGACGCCACCATGGCGCTGATGCTCGGGGCGCTGATGATTCACAACATCCAGCCAGGGCCACAGCTGATCAGCGAGCACCCGGACGTCTTCTGGGGGCTGATCGCCAGTTTCTGGGTGGGCAACCTCCTGCTGCTCGTGCTGAACATTCCCCTGGTAGGGATCTGGACCCGTCTGCTCTCGGTGCCCTATCGCATCGTCTACCCCTGCGTCCTGTTCTTCATCTCCATTGGGGTCTACAGCACCCACAACAGCGTGTTCGATGTGGGTGTGGTGCTGGCGATCGGGTTGTTCGGTTACCTGGCCGTGCGTCTTGGCTTCCAGCCCGCGCCGATCCTGCTGGGCTACGTGCTCGGACCGATGGTGGAGGAAAACTTCCGCCGCGCCATGCTCCTCTCCCGCGGCGACCCGCTGACGTTTTTCGAACGACCCATCAGTGCGACCTGCCTGTTCGCCACTGCACTGATCCTGGTATGGATCGGGGCCAAACAGTTGCGCCGCAAACGCCGCCGCAACGCCGTTCCGCATCAGGCCTGATCGGGGCTCGGCTTCTGGCACCCGCATGATCCCGGCGTCCCGAAGCCGGGATCGGCTACTCCCGCTAACAACAATTATCCGGAGTTACATCATGTCCAATTTCTCAACATCAGCCGCCTTCACCGCCCTCCTGTTGTTGACGCTGCCTGGCATAGGCCGGGCTGAGGAAATAAAGGTGATGATTTCCGGAGGCTTCAACGCTGCGCACCAGAAGCTTTCGCCCGATTTCGCCAAGCGCCAGGGCGATACCGTCACCACTACCCGCGGCCCCTCGATGGGTAAATCGGAAAAGTCGATACCCAATCGCCTCGCCCGGGGTGAGCCAGCGGATGCGGTAATCATGGTGGGGTACGCCCTCGATACATTGATCGAACAAGGAGTGGTGCTGGCGGATTCGCGTGTGGAACTTGCCGATTCGCGCATCGGCGCGGTTGTTCGCAAAGGTGCGCCAGTTCCACAGATCGGCAACGAGCAGCAGCTACGCGAAGCGCTGTTGCAGGCCGAATCGGTCGCCTACTCAGACAGTGCCAGCGGCGACTACATCGAGAAAGAGCTGTTCAAGCGCCTGGGCATCGAAGCGCAGATGCAGGGCAAGGGGCATCGCGTGCGCAACAAACCGGTCGCTACCGCTGTGGCGGACGGCGAATATCAGCTCGGCTTTCAGCAAGTCAGCGAGTTGATCGCCGAGCCGCGCGCGAGCTTCATCGGCAAGATCCCCGAGTCGCTGCAATCGGTCACACGCTTCGCCGGCGGCGTGGTCCGCACGGCGGAGCACCCGGACAAGGCGCAGGCGCTGCTCGATTACCTCGGATCAGAACAGGCACGTCAGGTTGTTACGTCCACCGGTCTGGAGGCAGTGGCGCAGTAGCCACCCGTTTGTGTCGAAGCTTTCGAATACAACCGCCAACGGCCTGACCGCCTGACCGCCTGACCGTCGAGCGCCAGCCGCATCGCACATGTCCTTGCAATGAGGCATTCAGCCCGTGATTGTCGGTACTGGTATTGATGACGGATAGGCCTATCAGGCTCAGCAAGATCCATGCAGGCCGATCCGGTAGCCAGCAGCAACTTGATTCTTATTGCTTCCGGATTGGCTCTGATCGCCGGCGTTATCGTCTCGCTGTTGATAACCCGCCTCATCACCCGTCATTGCGCGCAGTGATACAGGCCGCTATCAGACCGCGACGCGAACCAGACGTCGCTCGCACTGAACGAGATCGCCGCCGCAGTATCCATCACTCAGCGGATAAACCAGCAGATCGCCACCGCAGCCGGCGGCTTATCTGCGGGCATCTCCCCGCTTGTCCCGGCGTTCCGCAGCCGCTACCGCTCGTCAGCGCGCCGAGGTGACGAAGCCTTCGCGTTCAAGTCTGTGCTCGCGCCGCCGAAAAAAGGAGAGCTTGAACGCTCTTTGAATGATGTCAGGATGATGGCAGTCTATGCGTGCATGCCTGACATTTTCGTCCCAGAGGTTTCCCGATGAACCCACCATCGCACCGCCATCTGACGCTTGCCCTGTCGTTGCTCGCATTGCTGTTCGGCAGCCAGACGGCCTCTGCCTCGGCTGGCATTAGTGTGGTTACCGAAGAACTGCCGCCCTACAACATGACCATCGACGGCAAGCTCACCGGCATGGCCACCGAGGTGGTGCAGGCCGTTCTGGACGAGGTCGGGGAACCCGCACACATTCAATCGATGCCCTGGGCGCGAGCCTATGACATTGCACTCAATTCCGAAAACGTCCTGATTTATTCCATCGCCCGGACCCCGCAGCGCGAGTCGCTGTTCAAGTGGGTAGGCGTCATTGCGCCGACCCGCTGGTACCTGTTCTCGCTGCCCGGCACGCAGTTCAGTCTGAAAAGCCTCGAGGATGCGCGCCAATACCAGATCGCGACCGTCAAGGAAGATGTCGGCGAGCAGTATCTGATCAGCCAGGGCTTCGAGGTGGGTCGCAATCTCCAGTCGAGCAATAAGTACGAACACAACTACCAGAAGCTCAAGGCCGGGCGGGTGCACCTGTGGATATCCAACGAGCTCAACGCCCATTATCTGGTGCGCCAGGCCAGCGGCAATCCGAACGAAAGCGCCGTCCCTCAGCTGAGCCTGGATGACCTGGGCGGTGCCAACGGCTTGTGCATGGCTTTCAGCCTCAACACTTCGGATGAGTTGGTCGAGCGGTTCCGTCAGGCCTTGGCGCGAGTGCGAGCCGATGGTCGCTATGACGCGATTGCCGCTAAATGGCTGAAATGAAAGCGAGCAACAAACCCGATCCCACAACGCTCTCGCAGCGTCAGACCGGTTCGCTCGGACGTCGTCTGGTGCTGGCCACACTCGGCTTTTGCCTGTTGTTTACGCTGCTCACTGTTGGGGTGCGCACCTGGTCGGCCTGGCAGACCAGCCTGGCCGCAATGAATGCCGAATTGGTGCTGATCGATCAGGTATTCCAGAACAACCTGGCCAAGGCGATCTGGGAGATGGACAGCGATGCCCTACAAACGCAGATTGAAAGTGTTGCCAAGGCGGCGCCGGTTGGCCGTGTCGAATTGCAGATCATCCGCGCCGGGCGCGAGCCGGAAATCATCCGGCGCGAACGGACTCAGCAGCAGGCTCAGCACCGGGCGCCGACATTGCAGCATCGCCTGACGTACGAGCCTTATCCCGGCGCCCTTGAAACGGTGGGCGAGCTGAAGCTGGAAGGTAACGAAGGGCTGCTGTGGGAGCGGCTGGTCGATGAAATCACCAACATCGTCATCACGCAGGTCATTCAATCGCTACTGCTGGCCGGGCTGATCATGTGGATGTTCAATCGCACCGTGACCTTGCATGTGCGTCGGATTGCCCGTCACCTGACTCGTCTGACGCCTGAAAATCTGGATCAGACCCTGCGCCTCGAGCGCCCCGTTGAGCGCCACGATGAGCTGAGCCTGCTGGAGTCTGGAGTCAACGGCTTGCAGGCGAAACTCTCGGCATATCTCGAACGCCAGCATCAGGACGAACTGGCGCTGGCTGCCCATCGGGACCGCCTGGCTGAGCTAGTCGAAGAACGCACCACCGAGCTCCGTGCAGCCAACGGGCGGCTCGAGGAACTGTCGCGCAGCGACCCGCTGACAGGACTAGCCAACCGCCGACACTTCGATGAAATCAAGGAAGTCGAATTCCGCCGCGCGCTACGACTAGGCCAGCCGCTGGCGGTGCTCATGTGTGACGTTGATCACTTCAAACGCTACAACGATGCCCACGGTCACGCCTCCGGTGATCGATGTTTGCAGATCGTGTCCGATACGCTGACGAGCACCTTTGGCCGGGCCGGCGAGGTGGTTGCGCGCTTGGGTGGCGAGGAGTTCGTGGTGCTTTTGCCAGGCTCGGATCGGGCCAGCGCCAGGCGAGCGGCCGAGCGCTTGCAGCAACGGCTGGCCGAGCGGGCCGTGCCCCACGGCGACTCACCGATTTCGCCACGTGTGACGCTGAGCATTGGCGTTGCCACATTCGATGCCGAAACCATGGATCATTTCGACCTCTTGCTGCACAGCGCCGACGAAGCCCTTTACCGGGCCAAGGCACAGGGCCGCGATCGGGTTGCCGACTAGGGAATTACCGAGGCCTTTATGATGCCCCCGCTGATCGTTCGTATCGCCTTGCTGCTGTCCTGCCTGGTGCCCTGCGTGCAGGCTGAGACCATTCGTGTCGTCACTGAAGACACCTCGTTCAGCTTCTTGCGCCAGGGCAGGGTGGTCGGCCCTGCGACCCAGGTGGTGGAGGCAACCCTTGCGCGTGCGGGGCTGCCCGATCATCAAATCGGCCTTTATCCCTGGGCACGGGCCTATGACATGGCGCTGCGCGAGCCGAACGTGCTGATCTACCTGATCGCCCGCACCCCCGAGCGTGAAGACCAGTTTCATTGGGCTGGAGAAATCCTGCGGATCGACTATCACCTGTACCGATTGCCCTTGAGAGAGGACATCCAGGTCGCAAAGCTGGAGCAGGCCAAGCAGTACCGCATCGGTGCGCTGCGAGGCGATGTCCGGTACAGCTATCTGCTGGGAGAGGGGTTTACCAAGCTGGTGGTAACCGTCTCGAACGCGGACAGTTTCAAACTCCTTCTCAATGGCCAGGTCGACCTGGTACCGATGTCGGAACAAGGCGTCAGGATGTTCTGCACTGAAGCGGGGCTCGCTGATGGTTGTCTGGAACGTGCCTTTACCCTCAATACCGCCACGAGCCTCTACATGGCCTACAGCCTGCAGACCAGCGAGGACGTGGTGCTGCGCACCCAGGCGGCCTTTGAACAGCTGCAAGCGGACGGAACAGTGGCGCGCCTCATGTCCGACGAGCGTTGAGCGAAACCGGGTGCCGCGCCGTTACGCTTGCTTTATCAGCCCTGCAGATCGGCCAGCATTGCGGTTGCCAGGGCCTCAGCGACCTTGATGCCATCGACGCCTGCCGAAAGAATGCCTCCCGCATAACCGGCGCCTTCGCCCGCTGGATAAAGGCCGCGGGTGTTGATGCTCTGCAGCGACTCGTTGTCGCGCTTGATTCGCACCGGCGATGAGGTGCGCGTTTCGATGCCGGTGAGGATGGCATCGGCACGGTCGAATCCGCGGATCTGCTTGCCGAACGCCGGCAGGGCTTCGCGGATGGCTTCGATCACATAATCCGGCAGCGATGGCGCCAGGTCACCCAGGCGCACGCCCGGCTTGTAGGACGGCTCGACTTCGCCGAACGCGCTCGATGCCTTGCCGCGGACGAAGTCGCCCACCAGCTGCCCCGGCGCGCAGTAGTCATTTCCGCCCAGTTCGAAGGCGCGGGATTCCAATTGCTCCTGCAGCTCGACGCCCGCCAGCGGGCCGCCAGGAAAATCCTCTTCCGGATTGATGCCGACGACGATGCCGGCATTCGCATTGCGCTCATTTCGCGAGTACTGGCTCATGCCGTTGGTGACCACACGGTTGGGCTCGGAGGTGGCTGCCACCACGGTGCCGCCCGGGCACATGCAGAAGCTGTAGACGGCTCGGCCATTCTTGGCGTGGTAGACCAGCTTGTAGTCGGCGGCGCCCAATTCCGGGTGCCCGGCGTACTTGCCCAGGCGCGCGTTGTCGATCAGCGATTGCGGGTGTTCGATGCGAAAGCCCACGGCGAACGGCTTGGCCTCCAGGTAAACGCCGCGCTCGTGGAGCATGCGGAAGGTGTCGCGCGAGCTGTGACCCAGGGCGAGCACGACGTAGCGGCTGCGCAGCTCTTCGCCGTCAGCCATGCGCACGCCCTGGATGCGACCGTCCTCGATGATGAAGTCGACCACACGGCTGTTGAAACGCACCTCACCGCCAAGCGACTTGATTTCCTCGCGCATGGTCGAGACCACGCCGGTCAGGCGGAAGGTGCCGATGTGCGGCTTGCTGACGAACATGATCTCGTCCGGCGCACCGGCGCGGACGAATTCGTGCATCACCTTGCGGCCGTAGAACTTCGGATCCTTGATCTGGCTGTAGAGCTTGCCGTCGGAGAACAACCCGGCGCCTCCCTCGCCGAATTGCACGTTGGATTCCGGGCTCAGCACCTTTTTGCGCCACAGCGCCCAGGTGTCCTTGGTGCGGCTGCGTACATCACGACCACGCTCCAGCACGATGGGGTTGAAGCCCATCTGCGCCAGGGTCAGCGCGGCGAACAGGCCGCACGGGCCAAAGCCAATCACCAGCGGACGCTCGCTCAAGCCCTCGGGTGCCTGACCGACCGGGTAATAGCCGGTGTCCGGCGAGACGCGGATGTTGCGGTCATCAGCCAGGCGGCCGAGCACCTGGGTTTCATCCGCCACGCTGGCATCGATGATGTAGACGAAGGTGATCTCGCTGTTCTTTTTGCGCGCGTCGTAGCTGCGCTTGAACACGGTGAAGTCGAGCAGCTCGGTATCGCTGATCTCCAGCCGTGCCACGATGGCGCGGCGCAGCGCCTCGGCGGGGTGGTCGAGCGGCAATTGCAGTTCGTTGATGCGAATCATGACGAGTCCTGGCCGGTGGCCCCGGCAGAGGTTGGGAACAGACGAGCGATTCGCGGGCCGTGGCTGGCAGGCGAATCGAATCGGTCGAAGGAAGGCGCGCAGTGTAGCCTCGCCCGCTGACCCTGTCATTCAGGGGCACACGCCCAGCGAAGGCGGGAAGCACCGCTGTGATGATCCCGTCTCGCCGGGCTTGAATCCGCCGCGGCCGAATGCCGCTAAATCGAATGTTGGGTGCGTGCAGGGCCCTTTCTTACTGAAGCACGACCCTGGCATTGAGAGGTTGTAGCGGGCGGTTATTGGTGTGGCCTACCGCCGCTGTCAACGCCCCGATCTGTTCCCGCGAGGCAACCACCGATTGCTTGAGTACCAGCCAGCGTACGCCTTCGGTGCAGGGCGGCGTGGTTAGTGAACCGCTGAATCGGTAGTAATCCAGATCGGCGGGCAGTAAATCGGTAACCGTCGCCATCGGTGTGATCAGCTGAGTCTGGCCTGCCTTCGGCGGTGCGTCCCACAGACGAGCCAGCGCGGCGTTTTGCTCGCCAGCCTTGAACATCAGGGCGATCACGGCGAGATTGCCGTCCTTGTCCGCATGTACCAGATGCCCTTCGAGCGGGTAGGACTGGCCCTCAATGTGGTTCTCGCTGGGCATGTGAAAGTGAAATTGCAGCAGGTCATATTCATTACCGTCGAGTGTCAGATGGCTACCAGGTTCATAGACCACCTGCACCGTATGCCCATTGTTGACGACCTTGCTGGCTCCCGCGACATAGCTGAGCTGTAACGGGGCCAAATCGGCTTCAACAAAGTCACTGAGGTCGACCGGCGCCTGATTCTTACCCGCGCACGCGCCGAACTCGGGCGTCAACTTCGCCCAGTTCTCCGGCCCGGCTTCGCCGGAGTAATCCCAATGAGTACCCGGGGTGACAGCCCATGCACCCGAGTAAGCCAGCAGAACACCAAGGCTCAATGCCGCTCTTTTCATGACGCTTCTCCCACTTGCACCAATCAACATGGGCGAGCCCGGAAATTGCCCGGGGCGCTCATGAGCTCTGACAAGTCGAATCGACAGGTTGCTTGACGAATGCGTCAGGCCATTTGTCTGGCAAAGGTTTCGTTTAACGCTACGCTGTGACTGAACTCGGTTTTCGTATTCCTGACGTGGCTGAACGGTTGTCACCGTGGGCCTGGGAGGCGCTGAGCAACAACATCGATCGTCCATCGAGACGACCCTCGCTGAGGTTGGCCCAATGAAATATGCCCCTTTTACGCTGAGCGCCTTTCTGATTTGCATGTCCGGGATAACGCTTGCTGCGCCCACCAGCGACGAAGCGCTGGAACGCATGCGCTCAATGAAGACCACGGGTCAGTCGCTCGACATGAAAACCGTGCCGCAGGACGGTGAGATCGCCGATGCGATTCGTCAGAACCTCGAGCGAATCAAGCTGCCGGAGGGCTTCAAGATCGAGCTCTACGCGGTGGTGCCTGGTGCGCGGCATATGGCAGTGGGTCCGTCCAGCGGTGTGGTGTTTGTCGGCTCGCGCAAGACCGATCTCTGGGCAGTCACCGACCGTACCAAGAATCGCACCGCCGATGAAGTGAAACGCTTTGCGCCGGGTATCTCCTTCACCCAGCCGGGGCCGTGCTTCAGCCCGGATGGCTTTCTGTTCGTCGCTGAGCACAACCGGGTGCTGGTCTTTCCCGCCGCCGAGTTCTTTTACGAAGGGCCAGATGTGGCCGCCGACATCGTAGTGCCGAGCGGCGAGCTGATCCCCACCGATGAGGAAAGCTACAACCACGGTGCGCGTGTCTGCGCCGTCGGGCCGGATAACAAACTCACCGTGTCCCTCGGCCAGCCGCACAACGTGCCGCCAAAGGACAAGCTCGAGCTGTACGCCAAGAACGGTATCGGCGGAATCGTGCGCATGGAGCGCGACGGCAGCAAACGGGAGGTCTACGCCACCGGGGTGCGCAACTCGGTGGGTATCACCTACAACCCGACCAGCAAGGAGCTGTGGTTCACCGACAACCAAGTGGATGGCATGGGCGACGATATTCCCCCAGGTGAGATCAATCACGCGCCGAAGGCCGGTATGCAGTTCGGCATGCCCTGGTATGGCGGCGGTCAGGTGCGCACCAATGAATATGCCGATGAGACACCGCCGGAGGGCCTGACCTTTCCCGTTGTGGAAACGGTGGCACACGCTGCGGACATGGGGCTCACCTTCTATACCGGCAAGATGTTTCCCGAGCAGTACCGTGGCGGCCTGTTCTCTGCGCAGCGCGGCAGCTGGAACCGCACCGTGCCGGCGGGCGCACGGGTGATGTTCACGCCGTTCGCCGCCGATGGCAGCGCGCCCTCGGGCGATACCGTGCCCTTCGCCGAAGGCTGGTTGGATGAGGAAACCGGCGAGTACTACGGTCGCATCGTCGACGTGGCACAACTCAAGGATGGCTCGTTACTGGTCAGTGACGACACCGCCGGGGCCATCTACCGAATCTCCTACAGCGGCAAGGCCGATTGAGGGGCATAGCGCGAGGCCGACCGGCTTGTACGCCGGTCGGTCGGTGCTGTTCGAGGAATACCCATGACTAGACCTCACCGCGGCGGGCGACTGGTGCCCTGGATCATGCTGCTGGCCTTGCTTTTCACCACCGAAGCCAGGGCCGCCGACCTGACAGCCGGCAAAGCCAAAGCGAAGATGTGCGCCGCCTGCCATGGGCTGAATGGTTTGAGTAAGGTGGCCGATGCGCCGAATCTGGCGGGCAATGGCGAGCTGTATCTGGCCCGCCAGCTCAAGGCGTTCCGCTCGGGCGAGCGCAAGCATCCGCAGATGAGCGTGATCGCAGCGAGCCTGAGCGACGAGGATATCGCTCAGGTCACCGCCTGGTATTCCGCTATCAAGGTGAACGTCGAGCTGCCGCAGTAGCCCGGCGGGCCGCGTTTTTCACCAACGAGCTGCCGACCCTTTATACTCGCGCACCATCGAGGCTCGGCGCGCGCCGGCCCTCCCGTTGAATGCGACCCGGCACCGTCACGGCGTCAGCCATCCAGAAGGATCCCCCATGCTCAATAACGATGTGATGCGCAGCCTGCGCTACATCCTCAACGTCGACGACGCCAAGATCGCCGAAATCACCCGGCTTACCGGTTGCGAAATTCCCGATAGCGAGGCGGTGGCCTACCTGAAGAAGGACGAGGAGGAGGGCTTCAAACCCTGCCCTGATCGGATCATGGCGCATTTTCTCGATGGACTTGTGATCTATAAGCGCGGCAAGGACGAGAGCCGGCCGACGCCACCTATCGAGCTGCCGGTGACCAACAACATGGTGCTGAAGAAGCTGCGCGTGGCCTTCGAGCTGAAGGAAGATGATATGCATGCGATTCTTCAGTCAGTCGATTTCCCGGTGTCAAAGCCGGAACTCAACGCGCTGTTCCGCAAGGTCGGCCACAGCAACTACCGGGCCTGCGGCGATCAGCTGCTGCGCAACTTTCTCAAAGGGCTGTCGCTGCGCGGTAAATGACCAGTGGTCTGGATATGCAGGTGCTGATCCGTCCGTAGTCTGTCCCCTTCGCGTCCTGCTCGCAAAAAGTAGGACGCAGGGCGTCCGAGGGTCTGCGTCCCCGTGCAAAACGCGCGAACGATCGAAACGGCTCATGGATCACGGAGCGTCCGGCTTCCTCTTCCAGGGCACTATTTCTGGATTACTTATAAGAAAACCCCGCCAGCAGACGGGGTCGTTTACAGCCTGAGCACCGCCGGAGCAGCCTCATGGAATCCCTGAACGCTTAGTTCTGGACCATCGCCACGACACGGTCACGCAGTTGCGGGTCGTTCTGTACCGCCTGATTGATGGCGTTGTATTCCTCGATGCTGAGGTCGTTCTCGACCACCGTATTCATCATCTTCTCATTGGCTTGCTGCTGCAGCTCCTGGGCCTCGGCCGGGTCGCCCGTCTTCTCCAGCTTGGCGGTGAAGTCTTCGCGGATCTCCATGATCTCGCCGAGCGAATCGGCGAATTTCTCCAGCTTCTTGTCGCTGATGTCCGCTGCCTGAACGGTTGGGGCGGGCTGCGTCGCTGGTGTCTGGCTGGTCTGCTGCGCCGATACCTGGGATGCGCCAGCGGTCATGAGAAGAGCGGCAAGGCTGGCAGTCACGAAACGGGTCTTGAGCTTGGTCATGTTCGGTTTTCCTGCGATTTGAAAGACGCAACGAACACTGCATCAGCCGTGCCAGCACTATTGAAATATCTTAAATGGCTGAAATGTAAAGATTTTCACCGTTCGTCCTGTTCGCGTCGACGCTATAGAAGCCGCTCTGTATGGTGCCAGAATGGCACATGTAGCAGTTTGGCAAAGATCTTCGACGTTGCGCGGGGCGCTGTTGTTGAAGGTGGTTATTCCCCTGGTCGCGATCATGCTCGGCTTCAGTTACTTGTTGCTGTGGACGGTCGAGCGCAACAGCGAGCGACGTCTACAGGAGGAAGTTGAACTGGTGGCGCGGGCGGTGCGGCTGCCGCTCAGCGACAGCCTGGAAAAGAAGCATGAGCGCACCTCGCAGCAGGTGCTCGAATCGGTGCTTGGCGTCGGCCGTGTCTATGGTGCCTATCTTTACGATGATCAGGGCGAGCTGGTGGCCTTCGCGGGCGCCATCGAGCCTGACCAGGATCAGTCTTCGATTCAGGAGCTGACCGCCGACGGCAAGCGCCGCGGTGGCTATCAGCGCATCCGCGGGCGAGAGGTGTATTCCTACTTTCTGCCGCTGGAGCAGAGCGGCGGGCGCATCAATGGGCTGTTGCAGGTGACGCGTCGCTGGAACGACTTCGAAACAGGCACTCGGCGGCTGCGGCTGATCGCTGGCATATCCGCTGCGGTACTGGCGCTATTGGCGGTCTGCATCGTGCTGCTCGGACACTGGTCAGCGATCGGGCGCCACTTGCAGCAACTGACCCAGAGCATGGCACGGGTCGCCGCTGGCGATCGTCAACATCGCGCCCCCCGTAGCGGTCCCCAGGAAATTGCGGTGTTGGGTCGGGCGCTGAATCAGATGCTCGACAGCATTGCCGATGCCGAACAGCGCATGGCCGAACAGAAGGCGCGCGAGGCGGAGCTCGAAGCGCGTCTGCGGCGTTCTCAGCAATTGGCGGCGGTCGGCCGTCTGGCAGCTGGTGTGGCTCATGAACTGGGCAGCCCGCTCAGCGTGATCGACGGCAAGGCCCAGCGCGTCCTGCGCAGCGAGACGCTGGAGGACGGCCAGCGCAAGGGCCTGTTGCAGATCCGCAGCCAGGTGCAACGCCTGAGCGAGATCGTCCGCCAGCTGCTGGACTTCGGCCGCGCCGCCGGGCGCCCGGTCCGCCGCATGCCCGCCGAGGTACTGGCCCATTCGTGGCGGACGAGTTGAGCGCGCTGGGCGTCGCACTGACGCTTCACGCATCGCCTGAGCCGTTGTTCTGCGAGGTCGATCCGCCGCGCTTCGAGCAGGCGCTGACCAATCTGCTGCGCAACGCCGCTCAGGCCAGCCCGGGCGGGCGGGTGTTGCTGCGCTGGTGGCGTGAGCAGGAGTGCCTGCTGTTCCAGGTCGAGGACGACGGGCCGGGCGTTGCCGAACAGCACCGTGCCGCTCTGTTCGAGCCCTTCTTTACCACCAAGCCGGTAGGCAAGGGCAGCGGGCTGGGACTGGCTGTCGTCCATGGCGTAGTGGCCGAATGCGGCGGGCGGATCGAACTGGTCGAGGGTTCGCTGGGTGGCGCGGCGTTTCGGATTTCCCTGGCGCTGGCGGATGAGGAAGATTTTGATGCAAATGGATGACAACGCCCCGCAGCGGGTCCTGATCGTGGAAGACGATGACGGCCTGCGACAACTATTGGTCGAGGAGTTGGAAGACCGTGCGCTGCAAGTGCAAGCCGTGGCGAGCGCGGAAGAGGCCGTACCGCTGCTGGAGGGCTGGGAGCCGGATCTGGTGGTCAGTGATCTGCGGCTACCGGGCGCCGACGGCATGGCCTTGCTACGGCGGGTCAAGGCGATGCAGGCCGCACCGGCGTTTCTGGTCATTACCGCGTTTGGCAGTATTCAGCAGGCGGTGGCGGCTCTGAAGGAGGGCGCTGACGAATTTCTGACCAAACCGCTGGACCTCGATCATCTGGGACTTGCGGTGTCTCGGGCATTGGAAACCCGTCATCTGCGCGATGAGGTGCGGCGCTTTCAGCAACTGCTCAGCGATGATCGCTTCCACGGCATGCTCGGGCGCAGCCGGGTGATGCGTGGACTGTTCGACCAGATCCGGCAGATGGCGCGTGCCGCCGGGCCGGTGCTGGTGATTGGCGAAAGCGGCACCGGCAAGGAATTGGTCGCCCGTGCCGTGCATGCCGAGAGCGAGCGGGCGCAGCGCCCCTTCCTGGCGATCAACTGTGCCGGCTTGCCGGCCGAGCTGCTGGAAAGCGAATTCTTCGGTCACGCCGTCGGCGCCTTCACCGGTGCCAGCCGTGCGCACAAAGGGCTGTTCCAGCAGGCCGACGGCGGCACGCTGTTTCTCGACGAGATTGGCGAAATGCCGCTGCCGCTGCAGGCCAAACTGCTGCGCGTACTGCAGGAAGGCACCATTCGTCCGGTGGGCGGCGAGCGCGAACTGAGTGTCGACGTGCGCATCATCGCGGCCAGCAATCGGCCGCTGGAAACCGCCGCCGGCCGCGAGTCCTTCCGCGAAGACCTGTTCTTCCGTCTGGAGACCTTCATCCTGCAAGTACCGCCGTTGCGTGATCGGGAGGAGGACCGCGAGCTGCTCGCGGCTGGCTTCGTCGCCCATGTCGCCGCGCGTGACGGGCGGCCGGTGCGAGGCCTGTCGCCAGCGGCGCTGGAGCAGCTCAGGCGTTACCCCTTTCCCGGTAACGTGCGGGAACTGCAGAACGCCATGGAGCGTGCGGTGACCTTCTGCCATGGTCGCACTATCGAACTTGAGCACCTGCCGGCGCGCATCGCCAGTTATCAGGAAAGCACGCCCGTCGAGCAGGCCGATGATCTGCTCGGGCTGATGATCGACGGCCCCCTGCTGCCAACGTTGGACGAGCTGGAGATGCGCTACATCCAGCACGTGCTCGAACGGGTCGAGGGCAACAAGCGCCGTGCCGCCGCGCTGCTGGGAATCGGCCGTCGTACGCTGTATCGCCGTTTGGGTGAGAAGGATCAGGACGAGGTCTGAGCCAGCCGTTAACCCCGCCCACGGTTGGCGGTTTCGAATGGGCTAGGCATTTGGGCGACGTGCGCTCGCCCAAGCTGCAGGCACCGCCGGAGCGCTGTCCGCCCCCGGTATCTGCTCAGCGCAGGGCGATCACCTGCGGTACCTGCTGCAGTTCGGCCGGAGAGCGATCGCGGATCGCCACCCATTCAGCCAATGCGCCCACCGAGCGCGGCGGAGAAATCAGGTAACCCTGGAACAGATCGCAGCCGGCCTGCAACAGCGCGGACTGTTTCTCCAGTGTATCCACGCCCTCGGCATTGACCCGCTTGCCCTGGGCCTGGCAGAACGCGACGATCGCCTTCAGGCTCTCCTGCATATCGGCACGGGTCAGGCGGTCGACGATGGCCATGTCCAGCTTGATGGTATCGGCCGGATATTCGAGCAACTGCTGGATCGAGGTGTAACCGACGCCGAAATCGTCGATGGCCACGCGGAAGCCGGCCATGCGGATCGCGCGCACCACTTCCATGGTGTTGCTGCTCAGCTCGGCGGCGTAGGTCTCGGTGAGTTCGATCTCGATGCGGTTGGGACAGATGCGGTAATGCGCAGCGCGCTCGATCAGGTAGTTGCAAAGACGGTCATCGGTCAGCTGCGCCGATGACACGTTGATCGCCAGAATCACACCCTCGCCGAACAGCTTGACCAGCTCCGGATAGCCGGCCAGCGCATTGTCGATCACCCAGCCGTCGATCTTCGGAAACAGCCCGGCGCGCTCGGCGATGGGAATGAATTCTCCCGGCGAGACCGTGCCCAGCAGCGGCGAATGCCAACGCAACAGTACTTCACAGCTGGTCACGGCTCCCTGGCGATCCACGGCGGGCATGTAAACCAGGCGGAACTGTTCGTCGCCATTGAGCAGGCGCAGCTGTTCCTCTACCTGGCGGATGCGCTGGTTGCGTTGCTCCAGCTGCGCTGAAAAAGCCACCGCGACGTTCTTGCTTTCGGCCTTGGCCTGATACATCGCGGTGTCGGCACGGGTCAGCAACTGGGTGATGGAGTCGGCGTCGGCGGGGTAGCGGGCAGTGCCGATACTGACGCTCACCGGGTAGATGCGATCGTCCAGATGGAAGCCGCCTCGGCACAGGCCCAGCAGGGCGTCGGTGAGTGCAGGCAAGGTGTCATTGTTGGCGTCGGCCATCAGCAAGACGGCGAACTCGTCGCCGGAGAGCCGGGCGAACGCCGCCTCGGTGTCCGGATGGAGCTGGCGGTGACGCTCGAGCACGCCCTGCACGCGTTTGGCGAAAATTTGCAGCAGTGCATCGCCGGCGTCGTGGCCATGCTGGTCGTTGACCTGCTTGAAGTCGTCCAGATCGAGAAACAGCAGCGCCAGTTGCCGACCGCTTTGTGCGCACTGGTCGTACATGGCGCCGGCCAGCACGCCGAAATGGGCCCGGTTACTGATGCAGGTCAGGCTGTCGGTCCAGGAAATTTCCTGGATACGTTGCAGCGCGGCGGTATTGCGCTCGTGGAGGGTCTTCATGTTCAGCGTCAGCCGGCCGATCTCGCCGCCATCGCTGGGCTCGTCCAGGGCGTCGCGTTTGCACAGCAGCAGGTCGGTGAGCTGGCTGTCGAGCTGGCTGATGGGGTCGGTGATGTAGCGGCGGATCAGCAGCAGCAACAGACCGATGGTGATCAGGCCGATCAGCGAGCCGCCAATGACGAAGGCCAGTCTCAGGGTCTGCAGATGATCAGCAATATAGTCAGCTGTTGGCGTAATCCTCGCGCGTAGGGAGCTCGATAGGCCAATTTCGGCGGACAGGCCTGGGGCCGCGGACGGCAGTGCCGGAGCGATTTCGACCGCCGCGCCGTATTCCTTTTCGAGTTTTTTCTTCAACGCGAGAAAGCGCTCTGGCCGCACCGCCAGCTGCAGAGCGAAGGCCTCCCCCCGCTGGCTGGGAAGTGGTCGGCTGCTGGACGCCGAAAGCAGGAAATCGGTGTGCAACAACAGAGGACCGTCGTCGGCACCGTCCAGGTAGTTCATCGCACCCGTATTCGCCGTATGCCTGGCATCCTGTACAAGCTGCTGCTGCCGAGCGTTGATGGTGGCGAACGGCGATAGGCTGCTTTCAAAATAGTACGCCACGGTACCGTCGGGCTGGACGATGGCGAATGAGACGAACGACAGCTGGCTGGTGGACAACGAGCGAATGCTCTGCTGAATGCGCAAGCCAAGTGTTTCGTTGCGGTAAGCGGTGTCCGACTCGCGCAGAAACAGCTGTAACGCCTCGCTGTCGATGATGGAATACAGCACGCTGCGGTTGAACGCCTCGTAGTCCAGATACGCAGACTTCAACGCAGACAGCTGCTGGGCCAGGCGTGCCTTTTCAAGCCCCAGCAGTGAAGACCGTTGAGTCAAGTAGGCGGCGGTCGCGGCCAGCAGCTGGATGATCAGGATGACCGGGAAGATCACCAGCAGTGCGCGTTTACCGAGCGTCATGGGCATTGATCAGTGCGCTGATGATACGCCGCCGGGTCTGCGTCGACGCCAGCGGCCGCGGTTCGTAGACCTGGCTGTTTTCCAGCACTTCGGCCGGTGGATAGATCGTCAGGTCCGCTTTCATGTCATCCGGCAGCAAGGCCTTGGCGGCAGCGTTGGGCGTGGCAACGCCCAACTCCGTGGCGTTCAGCGCGGCGATCTGCGGATCATTGATGAAATTAAGGAAGCGATAGGCCAGTTGCTTCTTCGTGCCACTCGCCGTGACGGACAGGCAATCGACCCAGAGCAGAGTACCTTCCTTGGGCACCACATAGCGCCAGGGCTCGCCCTCGATCCCTTCGACGTCATTGAGCACCTGCTGATCACCGCTGTAGGCCAGAGCCATGTCCGCGGTGTCCAGATGATGCTGGCTGCGCAGCGACGTGATTGCATATTCGTAGCTCAGTACCGCGCTCGATTGCGCGGTCAGCAGCTCGAAGGCCCTCTTCAGCTCTTCGTTACTGGTGGTGTTGATCGAATGCTGCTGGTAAATCAGCGGGCCTGCGAGAATGTCTTCGTGATCCTCCATCATGATGATGTGTGGTTCGTCGCGCTCAGCGGGTTGCAGCAGGTCAGCCCAGGATTGCGGTGCTGTGTGCAGCCGGTCGGCGCGGTAGGCGATGCCGAGGGTGCCCCACAGATAAGGAACGGCATGCGGCCCGCAGTTGTTCTGCCAGCGCTGGGGGATGTGCTTGAGGTTGGGCAGCGAAGCGGCATCAATCGGATCGAGCAGTCCGCGTTGGCCGAAGCGATCAGCGCTGATCAATTCGGTCAGCGCTATGTCGATCTGGTGACCCGGCTTGGCAAGCACCTCGTCGCGCCTGTCACCGCTGTCGAAGTACACCTGTCGAATCTGGACGCCGGTTTCGGCCTGCCAGCGCTCGATCACTGCCTCGCTGAGATATTCCTCCCAATTCAGCAGGTTCAGGGTTTCGGCGGCGCGCGGCGCGGTTGTGGGAAACAGCAGACAGGTCGCTGTAAGCAACGCGCTATAGATGCGGCGCGAGGTGATCTTCTTATTATTCATTGAGTATCCATCCGCTGCGGGAGTGTTCATCCGGCCCTCGCGGTGACTGGCTGCGCGCTGCACGCCGGTCTCCTCGACTACGGTCCATGGCTGCGTTGCTGAGACGAAACCGTTCCGTTGCGCCAAAACGCAGCGGACTCATCAGCGTATCGGCACCCCGTGGTGGCACTTTAATGGCGTCAGATGAATGGCAGCAATGGTTTTATGCAGCGGCTCTTGCCGTTCCGATCAACGGGCGGGTGCGGGTTGTTTTTCTTCACGGGCGCGTTGGGGCGATGGCGTTTGTAGCCAGGTTGCCAGCAGGCGAGTCGACAGTGGAATGAACAAGTACGTCATCAGTGGTGTAAGTGCCAGTGTGCTGAGCAGGATGCGCATCACCAGGCTGAGCTCGCCAAGCACACCGCCGAAGGACAGATTGAACACCAGCGACACCGGGAAAAACGCCAGCCAGATCGCGATGCTCTGCTTCCAGCGCGCAGGGCGCGCGCTGTCGTTTTCGCCGAACCAGGCGTCGATGCCTCGGGCGCGGTGCTCGTGAGGCTGGGCGAAGAGTTCGCTGCCACGCTGCAACCAAGCCCGGCGCGAAGCCGAATGCTCCCATGTGTCGAGCGTCTGCTCATCGGCAAAGCGGAAGACGATCTGGAATTCATCGTCGCCGGGCGGCGGTGCCAGCACGCCGGAGCCGAGGTAGCCGGGAAAGTCCGCGGCCAGTTGTTCGCCTTCGTGCAGCCAGGCGAGTAAATCGTGGTAGCGGCCATCACGCACGCGGCGAGCCACCATCAAGGTGACGGGTTCGGTAGACATCGTATATCTCCAGCATCAGGCCGGCCACCCGGGTAGGGCATTCGGCGGACGCAGCGCCGGGGTGATGGGCTGCGTTATGGCTCAGGCAAGGATCATGCCCTGATCTTCGGCACACGCCAGACCTTGTAAGGTCGGCACATCCGAAGGCGACGGCGCACTATACGGAGAATTCTTGCACTTGGAAGGGGCGTTCACTTCAAGAGTGGGGCGACGGCGGCGCCTGCAGCTGGTGCCGGGACCCGTTAACGATTTCTGGTGACGCGTTTCGGCGAAATATCCGCTGGCAAGCGGCATCCGCGTGATGCTGGGTAAAGCGCAGAACCGCAACGCCAGATGCACACTTTGTGAACGACGCGCTTGAAACGCCCCCTGTACTCAGCCCTACTAACACCATGGCGCGGCGCATAACCTGTCCCGATGGCGCCAACCGACGCCTATGCACGGGCGAAAGTTCCAACCAAGGATGGTGGAAATAATGAGCGGTTACGTACCCAATATCCCCAGAGCGAAGCGCGACGCCGAGTTGAAGGACGTCCAGCCCGTCGATATCCATGCCGAGCGCTGGACCGAATACGAGCGCCACAGCAGCCAACCGGCCAAATCACCCGAGAAGATCCAGCTGGCCTTGCGTATCGGCGTGTTCTTCGATGGTACTCTCAACAACGCCACCAACGCCGCGCTCGGTCTGGCATGCGGCGCCCATCACCCCATAGCGGCCGAAGATCTGAATTCCAACTGCAAGCCATATATGGCCGAGCCGGACAGCAGTTACGGAAATGATGTGACTAATGTGCGGAAGCTGATGGATTTGTATTGGGCAACCTCTACGTTGGAAGGAGAGGCTCCTAACAAACGGGGGTACCGCAAACTATACGTAGATGGAGCGGGCACCGAGGCCGGAAATCAAGACAGCGACCTGGGCGCTGCGGCAGGACGCGGCGGTACAGGCGTCGCGGGACAGGTTCAGGACGCGTTTAACCGGATCAGCGAACTTATCCAAAGTACACATCAGGACTATCCGGACCACGAAATTTGTTCTTTGACCTTCGATACCTTTGGCTTCAGCCGCGGTGCTGCAGCGGCTAGGCATTTCGCCAACGAGGTCGTCAAAGGCAAGCAGGGCTTTCTAGGTGCGGCATTGCAAAGCAACGTGCGCGTCTTCAATAAAGATTTCGTCGATCATTACGGACGCGATATCAACATCAGCTTTATCGGGCTGTTCGATACCGTCGCTTCTGTTGGTGGTTTGAAGAATCTGGGTAATATCCGAAGCTCTATCACGCCATGGCTGAATCTCTACTTGTCGCGCAAATACTTCGCGAACGTGGTGCAGTTGGTGGCGCGTGACGAGATACGCGCCAATTTTCCACTGAGCGAGGTCAGCCCGGACCATCCTGAAATCATCCTGCCGGGCGTGCACTCGGACATCGGCGGTGGCTACCTGGACGACGCCGAAGAGCGAGTGATGGTCAGCCCGATGCAGGCACTGGTCGTAGCTCAGCGCATCGATGTGACGACGACCTCCATCTACCAGGACGCGGCCGAGGCCAGGCAGCGGATGATTGCGGAGGGGTGGCCGCCGGCCATGCTGGAGATCGTCACCCCGGAGGCGCAATTACTGCCTGTCGATCCGCGAGATCGCCTGGCGCCTCGGCAAAAGCGGGTGTATGCCGGTCTACAACTCAAGCGCCGCGTCAGCAACGCGTTATCGATTGTCTATTTTCGTGTTATGTACGAGCTCGCAAGAAGGAATGGCGTAAGGTTTGAAGATATACCTGACGAATTACACTATTTACTTCCTGGTGACCTAACTGATTTGTGTAGTCGCTTTATCCAAGGCAACTACAGCTTGAACTACGACGAAGAAGCTCTGTTGAAACGACGCTATATACATGCTTCCGCGCATTGGAATAACCCGCAGGGAAAGCGAACCCCAAGCGGTCTCAAGGTGCTTTATATCAATGCTCCAAATGAGGGGGGCGTTCGCAATCGACACCCTCATGCTCCTAACTGGACTCTATTTTGAACAAGTTGCTTTTTATTCCCGTCCTCACGCTTTTATTGATCGGCTGTAAGGCAGCAGGTCCGGAAACAGAGTCGGACCGTTCAAAGTCTCCGTGGTGGAGTTTGGAATTTGTCGGCCCCACCTACATGATAGGTTGGGTTGAGGAAAGCATCATCGAAGATGTTAAGGGCAATTTCTTCTATCATGGCGGAGGCGGTGTCGTGGGGAGCGGTGATCCCGGATATGCAACCGAAGTTGCCAGGGGCTGGCCACATGGGTTGGCGGGCGGTCAGCGAGCGGTAGTGGGTGCTAGCTTGCCCAAACGAATCTTTGTTCGCTGGCAATCGGTAGTGGAGCCGCAGACATATAGAGGGTGGATTGAAATACCCGACGATGCTCGGCAAATCATGCACGACTCGACAAATCATCGCTGTTCTGCTGAACGGCCCGCGCGTTATATGGCTTCACTCTATTTAGGGCTGGCGCCGGGAGGGGTCGTGCAGGCATGGGTCAGGGATCAATGTCACAACGCTGTCAAAATCGCCCGTGCGCAAGCTGAAATCGAGCCGCTCGGTCCTTCGCAAGGGAAGACTGATGGGCGATACGCTTACAAAATCAATGAAGAAACCAAGCGATACATCGACAAGTACGGAATTCCTTATGGAAGTTGGTGAGAAGAAAGAGGCCAGGCTCAACGAGATCGAAGGGAATGATCCAAGTATTCGATTCCAGCCGATCTAAGTCCTCGTTACGAACGGTTTAAGGATCGTAGCTATCGGATTCTGCCTGCTGAGGAACAGTTGTTGAAAACGCGCTATATCCATGTTTCTGCGTACTGGGGTAACCCGTTCACGAAATATGCGCCGAGCGGTTTAAGGCTGGACTATATTAACGCGCCAAATATTGGCGGGGTCCGCCAATTCCACCCTCACGCCGCCGAATGGACTTTATTTTGATCAAGCACGTCATGGCGCTGCTGGGCGTACTGGTTTTGAGTAGCTGCCAGACCGCAGATCCCCTATCCGGTGATAAGGATCCTAAGTATGAATGGTGGAGCCTGGAGTTCTTCTCACCGCTCTACATGGTGGGATGGGTTGAGGCGAGTCTGGTTGAAGATATCCAGGGCAGAACATTCAATAAAGGTAGCAGCGGTATCGTCGGTACCGGCATTGACAATTTCGAAACCGACTTTGCGAGAGGTTGGCCAAGAGGCAAGTCCGGTGGCATTGACGGAGTAGTCGGCGCGGACCTGCCCAAGCGTGTCTATGTCCGTTGGCAATCCATCGTGGAGCCGCAAACTTATCGAGTATGGATCGATATCCCAGAGAGAGCTCGGCAGCTTATGCATATTTCGACTCATCGACGGTGCCCGAAAACACCGGACCGGCCAGCCCTTTATTTAGCGGCTCTTCATCTGGGTTTGGCGCCGGGCGGTATTGTGCAGGTATGGACTCGGGATGAATGCAACAGGCCTGTCAAAATCGCCCGTGCGCAAGCTGAAATCGAGCCGCTCGGTCCTTCGCAAGGGAAGACTGATGGGCGATACGCTTACAAGATTAATGAAAAAACCAAGCAATATATCGACAAGTACGGCATTCCTTACGGAAGTTGGTAGAAAAAGAGAACGATCAGATAACTATGCGCAATTATTCGGCACGGCATAACGAGCCGAATTAGGTCGAGTTGTAGTTTTTCCTCGATAGAGGCTAGATAGCAGCTGTCGCTTTAAACAAATACGGATATATATACCAGGGAAGGGAACGCCGAATGCAAGACAACCGAAGACCCATTACATCTCGATCTAAGCGTTGGGCAATGAAACTTGCCACGTTTCTAATCAAGCATGACATCTCCCCTAATCAAATTTCAGTTGCCAGTATCGGATTCGCGGCAGCGGCGGCTGCAAGCATGGCGGCGTCTGCCAGTGTCTTTGCTTCTCTTGTGGCGATCGCATTCATCCAACTCAGGCTGGTATGCAACCTGCTCGATGGGATGGTGGCCATCGAAGGCGGGAAGCAATCGGCCCTGGGCAGCTTATATAACGAATTTCCGGATCGCATCGCAGACAGTCTGTTGATCGTTACGCTTGGGTATGCAGCGGCCTATCCTTCGCTTGGCTGGTTTGCCGCGCTCGCCGCTGCGTTGACTGCCTATGTACGGGTGTTTGGCGGAGCGCTAGGGCTCAAGCAAAGTTTCGCCGGACCTATGGCCAAGCAGCATCGCATGGCGGTCATGACAGCTGGCCTGGCGCTGAATATTCCAGAGTCTCTTTTGTTCTCCACACACCATAGCCTGTTTGTCGCGCTGATCATTATCGCGGTGGGTTCCGTCGTGACCTGTGCTGCCCGCACCCGAATAGTTGCCGGTCAGTTGAAGGAGGCCCAGTGATGTGGATATCGGCCTTATTGATCTCGATTCTGCGGCTACTACTGGGTGCCAGCGCTCGCTTCGAAAGCACGCCAGACCTGTCCGGTCAGCGCATCTATTTCGCCAATCACACAAGCCATATCGACACGCTGGCGATCATGGCGGCCCTACCGAAGGAGACGAGGATCAACACGAAGCCCCTTGCAGCAGCCGATTACTGGGGCAAGAACAGGTTCTTGAGATATATCGCCACGCGTGGGCTCAACTCGGTGCTGATCAATCGCCACTCGAAAGACGGTGAAGATCCTCTGGAGCCGGTGCGTCAGGTAATGGCACAGGGGTACTCGGTGATCATCTTCCCCGAAGGGACGCGCAGGTTTCAGGCGCTTCCTGGTGAGTTCAAATCAGGTCTTTACCGACTCCATAAGGCGTTTCCGCAGGCGCACCTGGTCCCGATCTATCTGGACAACCTTTATCGCTCGATGCCGAAAGGCAAGCACGTGCCCCTGCCGATCATCTGCACCATTCGGATCGGCGATCCGCTTGCGGTTCTAGAGAACGAAGAGATCGGCGACTTCTTGAACAGAGCCCGCGAAGCGGTGGTGAGGCTTGCCCAATGATGATCGAGAACAAGTTCTACCTGTTGATGGCCGGGGTCGTTTCCCTTTTGGCGGTCGCCACCGTCGCGGGGATGATTCTGAAGCGCTTGGTCAAGACGGAAGGCTCGATTGCGACGGTCGACAACCTGAATCTGAGAGTCAACGCCTGGTGGTCGATGATCGCGATTTTTGTCGCCTCATATCTGATGGGTAACACGGCGACGGTGGTGCTGTTCGCATTCGTGTCGTTGTTTGCCCTGCGAGAGTTCATCACCCTGACCCCCACTCGGCTAGGCGATCACAACGCACTGTTCGCAGCCTTCTTTATTCTCATCCCCTTGCAGTACGTCTTCATCGGCATCCACTGGTATTCGATGGTCACGTTGCTGATGCCGGTTTATGCGTTCCTGTTCTTGCCGTCGATTGCCGTGCTGTCACAAGAAACCGATGGCTTTCTCGAGCGCGCGGCCAAAATCCAATGGGGCATCATGATCACGGTGTATTGCATCAGCCATGCGCCGGCGCTGCTCATTCTCGATCTCGAGGGGTTCGAGGGGCAGAACGCCCTGCTGCTGTTTTATCTCATGTTCGTCGTTCAGATCAGCGACGTACTGCAGTACGTGTTCGGAAAACTGTTCGGGAAAACCAAGGTTGCGCCTGTGGTCAGCCCATCCAAGACAGTGGAAGGGCTGGTCGGCGGCGGCTTGGCGGCAACGCTGGCGGGCGGCGGCATGTACTGGC